>JAQTSI010000001.1:0-39842 GCA_028711365.1 Methylococcaceae bacterium | reverse complement strand
CGCCAAACGTGGCGACGGACTCTACTTCTCCAAACTGGAAGCAGGCCTGAAACATTGCCCCCAAGTACAAACCGTCCATGTCAATGCGCGAGCCGCCAGCATTTTGATCATTTGCGCCACTGACGAAAGCCTCGATTCGATCGGCGACTTCGCACGCGAACAGAGCTTATTCGACTTAAGGAGCGAACAAGCCCCGCCGCTCAAAACCCTTGGCGAACAGGTCGCGGCGCAGATCAACAACCTGGACCAGGCCCTTGCCACCGGCAGCCGCGGCCATCTCGATTTACAGTCGATCTTTTTCCTGTTGTTTCTGGGGCTGGGACTTAGACAGATGTGGCGGGGACAAATCATGCAGCCGGCCATTCCCTTGCTCTGGCGAGCCATGGAAATATTGAAGGATCTCAAATAAGGCCAGGAAAGTATCAGGTCTATTCATTCTGCGCGGCAGTGGCCATAGCTCCAATTCGTGAACTCATGCCATCGATGTGTGTGCTCACTCTCTCGCAGGTAGCCTACCGAAGCCCGGATTCTGAATTCGAGCAGGGCTGGCGAGATGCCTTTGGTCTCGGTTCCGCTCTGCCGAAAAGGCACAGAGACACGAAAAACCGAGTTGGTAGTCATCGCTTATCATCCGATAGCCCGCGCCAGATACTAGCATCTGGCACATTATTTCGGCATCCGGGCATCTCAATGCGCTAGCGAATATGCCCATCCCCCAGCACGATGAATTTCTGCGTGGTCAGTCCCTCCAGACCGACCGGGCCTCGGGCGTGAAGTTTGTCGGTACTGATGCCGATTTCCGCCCCCAGGCCGTATTCGAAACCGTCGGCGAAACGGGTGGAGGCATTGACCATCACCGAACTGGAATCCACTTCGCGCAGGAACCTGCGGGCACGGGTATAATCCTCGGTGACGATGGATTCGGTGTGCTGGGAACTGTGGCGATGGATATGCTCCATGGCTTCTTCCAAACCCGCGACCACGCGGATGGATAGAATCGGCGCGAGATATTCAGTATCCCAATCCTCTTCAATAGCCGCGACGGCGTTCGGGATCAGTTCCAGAGCCTTCGGGCAAGCCCGCAGTTCCACGCCTTTTTCCCGCAACAATCCGGCCAGTTCGGGCAGAATCGATGGTGCAATGCCATCGGCCACCAGCAGGGTTTCCATGGCATTGCAGACGCCGTAGCGTTGGGTCTTGGCGTTCATGGCGATGCGAATGGCCTTTTCCCGGTCGGCTCCATCGTCGATATAGACGTGACAGATGCCGTCCAGATGCTTGATGACGGGGATGCGCGATTCGGCCATGATACGCTCAATGAGGCTCTTGCCGCCGCGAGGTACGATCACGTCCACATGCTTTTCCAGACGCAGCAACTCGCCCACCGCCGCCCGGTCGGTGGTGGCTACCAGTTGCACCGCATCCTCGGGCAAACCGGCTTCGGCAAGCCCCTGGCGGACACAGGCGGCGATGGACTGATTGGAATGGATGGCCTCGGAACCGCCGCGCAGGATGCAGGCATTGCCGGATTTCAGGCACAGAGCCGCCGCGTCCGCCGTCACATTGGGACGGGATTCGTAGATGATGCCGATGACCCCCAGCGGCATGCGCATTCGCCCGACCTGGATTCCCGAGGGACGATAGGCCAAACCGGTGATCTCGCCTACCGGATCGCCTAGGGCCGCCACTTCGCGCAGCCCGTCGGCCATGGCCTTGACGTTCTTGGTACCGATGGCCAGCCGGTCCAGCATGGCGGCATCCAGGCCCTTGATGCGGCCCGCCTCCAAATCCTTGGCATTCTCGGCGATGAGCCTTTGCTCATCGGTTTCCAAGACGCGGGCAATGGCGAGCAGGGCGCGGTTCTTGGCGCCGGTTTCGGCGCGGCTCATCGAACGCGAGGCCTCCCGCGCTCGTTCGCCGATTTCGAGCATGTAAGCTTTCATGGGTTCCTATGCTGTTTTTGATGGGTGAGAGTTGACGGTCAGAAATTGCCCCTGGTCCAAGCCACCTTGAGAATATCGTGAACTCTTGCCCATCGGGGATCGATACGCGTAGGGACTGCGCACCTGCTTCGTGATATTTGTCCCGGATAAAAGCCGGAAAGCCAAAGAGATGTTTCCGGTCAAATCGATTAGGCCACTCTAGCGCCTAACCGCCAAAATGAGAATATCGGGCGCGCGCCCTCGCCTCGGCTAAACCCCGCGCCTTGCCGCATCCCGGTGACAAGTGCCATCCTAGCGACTGGGTGTCCTTGGCTAGTGGCTAGGCCTGCCCGATGTTCCGCCATCGTCCATCCCCGAGTCGGGTCACAGATGCTGGCATGACCTCCGACGCGTGGCCGGCAACCCTCCTCGCCTATCACCCTCTGTCTCCTTCGGTATGCGCAGTCCATGAGGGGCATTGCCTACAGCAACTTCTATGCGTAACATCAGCCAATAAAATCAAACTGATTGAAACTCTCGCGAAATGGACCGGTCATATTATAGTCGATCTTGGGCGTATCCTTTTCGCAATCACCCGGCAAAACCTTGAAGGACGACGAAGACTCCTCTCTCTATCGCGGGCCTATCGTAATTCCGATCCCATGGCCCGTTCGGAACCGCTCGGTCATCTTGCCCGGCAGGCTTCAGCCAGTACCGCAAGCGGAGGCCTTGAAATCCCTGCTCGATTCCTGGCCACCGGCAAGGAAGCTCGCGGCTTCAGATCCTTCCGCCTCGATCAAGATAGATTCTCACAGACCATCGCCCAAAGCATGCGACAGCGTGGTAACTTTTGTGGAGTAAAGATGTACAAAAAACTCATATGGCTGGTGCTTGCACTGGCGGCTGCCGTCCAGGCCAATACGCCTGAAGTCGAACAACAGCAATATTTGTCCTTGAAGCCATCGCAACAGCAGGCCGTGGCGGCACACTTGACGGCCAGACTCATCGAGGAACATCACTACAAGCCTCTTGTCCTTGACGATAGCCTGTCGGAGAAGGTCTTCGACAGTTATCTGAAAGCGCTCGATTCCGAGAAGATGTTTTTTGTTCAGGCCGACATCGACCAATGGAAAGCCGCCCGCACCAAGCTCGATGATGCCATACAGACGAACAATCTGGATCTGCCTTTCGCCATCTTCAATCTTTACGCCCGGCGAGCGGTCGAGCGCTTCACTTTCGCCCGCAGCCTGCTCAAGACGGGTTTCGACTTCCAGCAAAACGAAAGTTACCCCTATTTCCGGGAAAACGAACCCTGGGCGAAGTCGGAGGACGACATTCGGGAATTATGGCGAAAGCGGGTCAAGAACGACTGGCTGCAACTCAAGCTTGCCGGGAAGGATGACAAGAATATTGTCGAACTCCTGGACAAGCGGTACGAGAATTTCCTGAAACGCATGGCCAAGCTGAAGAGCGAAGACGCCTTTCAGATTTTCATGAACGCCTACACCATGTCGGTGGATCCTCACACCAATTATATGGGACCTCGAACGACGGAAGATTTCGACATATCGATGCGGCTCTCCCTGGTGGGCATCGGAGCCGTGCTCGAAGAAAAGGAGGATTACGCCACCATTAAGGAATTGGTACCTGGCAGTCCCGCGGCACTTTCGGAAAAGCTGAAAGCGGGGGACCGCATTGTCGGCGTTGCACAGGGCGACAAGGGCGCCATGACCGACGTGGTGGGCTGGCGTCTTGACGATACCGTTGCACTCATCCGCGGTGCCGCCGACTCCGTGGTCGTGCTCGACGTCATCCCGGCCGTTGCCAGCCCTGACGCCGAACACAAGCTGGTTTCGCTGGTTCGTAAAAAGATCAGCCTGGAAGACCAGGCCGCCAAGAAATCGATACTTTCCCTCAGCGATAAGGGCCTCCCATATCGCATCGGCGTGATCTCCCTGCCGACTTTCTATGAAGATTTCCAGGCTCGTCAAAAAGGCGAGTCGGATTACAAGAGCGCGACGCGGGACGTATCACGCTTGCTTGGCGAATTAAAAAATGAAAAGGTCGATGCCGTGTTGATGGACCTACGCAATAATGGTGGCGGCTCGCTGGCCGAAGCCATCGAACTGACCAGCCTGTTCCTTGGCTCGGGGCCCGTGGTGCAGCAGCGCGATGCCCACGGGAAAATCTCCGTTGAGAAGGGCGTGGCGCCCGGCGTGGTTTGGAGCGGGCCACTCGGCATCCTGATCAACCGAGGCTCGGCATCGGCTTCGGAAATATTCGCCGCCGCCATTCAGGACTACCGGCGTGGGCTGGTGATCGGGGAGACGAGTTTTGGCAAAGGCACCGTGCAAACGCTGGTCAACCTCGATCAACTCGCCCAAGCACCGACAGCCCGGCTCGGCGACCTGAAGCTGACGATTGCCCAGTTCTTCCGCGTCAACGGCAGTACGACGCAGTTGCAGGGCGTGACGCCGGATATCGGCTTGCCCGCTACCTCGGATCCCGAGCATTTCGGCGAGTCCAGCTATGGCAACGGTCTACCCTGGATGAAGATCAAAGCCGCCGACTACCACGCCTTCGGAGCGGTGCACGAGGTCTTGCCCGCCCTTCAACAACGCCATGACCTGCGTATTGCCAAAGACAACGACTATCAGAATCTGCTCGAAGATATCGCCGAGTACAATCAGCGTCGCAATGCAAACCAGATTTCCCTCAACGAGGCGGAACGGCGCAAAGAGCGTGATGCTCAGGAAGCCAAATTGAAAGCGCGCGAAAGCGCCACGGCGGAAAAAACCCTGCCCAAACCGGATACCGCCGGTTCGACTACGGTACACGCGGAGTCGAATAGCGATGACGCATTCGAAAAACAGGGGAAAAAGGCCAAAAATGCCTTGCTGTATGAGGCGGCTTACATCCTCGGCGACCATGTGGACCTTGAGAAAGAGCACACGAACTTCGCTTCCCGAAGCGCAAGAAATCCCTTGCGCGCGACGAAGGGGTATTCGGTGCACTAGCGGCCGGGACTTGCGCTGCCGCGAGCACATCACAAGTACCTACGCCGCGAAATAGATTGGATAATAAGCGTTTTTTTTAGAACCCTGTTTGTTGGACGAAACCGCCTGCGCTTATGCTACCATTCAACCCCGAAATGGACGTGGTCATCGCCGCTTGCCGGAAAAGGAAACGGCCCGCGGCCAACCCGTCGATTGAAAGGCAATCAAAAAGTCAACAGGGGACGGGGCAACCGGATTCAATCCACCGCGTTTTCAGACCTTAAAGTTCCCGGCAACAAAAATAGGAGGAGACATCTACCATGTTCAAATTCGACAAAGACACCTTCATGGCTTATCCGCTGCAAACCAGTCTGTTCCTGATGGATTTCGCCATTGTGTTGTTCACGCCCCTCATCCGCCCGCCCCTCTTGATCAGCTTGGTGCTGGTGTGCGGACTGGTTTACCTGTCCATGTTTTTCGGCGCCAAGATCTACGTCGCCGAAGACAAAAAATAATCGCAAGACGGGTGAGAGCAGGCGATGCCCGGCTTTTTACCTCGGCCCCCAGGTCTATTCCGACGTCTGGGGGCTTTGTTTTATGACACCCTGCTGTTGATCGGCGTCCTATTTCTCGCCACCGCCGTGCTGTTGCCGTTTCGCGGCGGCGAAGCTTTTCAGCCCAATCAACTGGCTTACAGTGTTTATCTCCTAGTCGTGATCTTCGCTTTCTTCGGCTGGTTCTGGACCCATGGCGGACAAACCCTGGGGATGCGCGCCTGGAAGCTTAGGCTCGTGACCGAGGAAGGTGGCCTGCCGACTTGGCGACAATCAGGGCTTTATTTCCTTGCCGCGCTGCTGTCATTGACGGCGTTCGGACTGGGATTTTTTTGCTGCCTGTGGGATCGAGACAAACGCTGCTGGCATGACCGCATTGCGCGCATCCGCATGGTTCGGCTGGCGTGATCCCGAGCCGGCGGGCTTGCTGTTCTTGCGGCTAGCGCATACGGGCGATGGCAACCAGGGTGCCGCTGAGCACCAGCAAGGTGGGGAAGCTGGCCGAAAAAATGGGATTCGCCTCGTAGATCAAGCAAAAATGGCCGAAAACCCGGTCAAACAAATAGAATCCCAGGCCGAAGGTCACACCGACCACGATGCGTTGACCCAAACTGGTTTCGCGTCTAAGAGTCATCACGAAAGGGGTGGCCACCAGCAGCATGGTCAAGGTGACGAAAGGGTTGACGATGCGCCCCCAGAAGGCCAACTCGACATTCAGGTTCTTTTGGCCATTTCGCTCCAAATAGTCCATGTAATTCCACAGTTCCTGCGCCGACAGATTTTCCGGATTGACCACGAATACATTGAGCAATTCGGGCGCAAGGATGGTGTCCCAATCGCTGTTGGGTTTGGCTTCCCCGGATGCATTGTCGTGGCCGACATGGGTGATTTTGATGTCGTCCAAGCGCCACTTCGTCCCTTCGTATATCGCTTTATTGGCGTGAGTGACCAGCTTCAGGTGACGGTTCTCGTCCAATTCAAAAATACTGATATCGCCCAATTCCTCCTGTTTCTGAATCTGGCGGATGTTGATGAAAACATTGCCATCCCTCAGCCAGAAACCGTAGCGGGTACGGGAGGCGACCTGCTGCTGGGTGGCGATGGATTTGTACTCGTTGGCCGCGCGTTCAGAAGGCGGAGCGATATATTCCCCGATCATCGAGGAAAATATCGTCAATATCAATCCCCCCCTGATGACCGCCCAGATGATCTGGAATTTGGAGGCGCCGGCCGATTGCATGGCAATCAGTTCGCGGTTGTTGCCCAGTCCGCCCAGGGTCACCAGGCTGCCCAAGAGCGTGGCCGAAGGCAGAAGTTCATAAAAATCCCGCGGCGAGGTCAGCCCGAGGTAGACGAAGATGTCCTTGAGGCTATAAGTGCCATCGCCGATATCCCTCAGTTCGTCGGTGAAGGTGAAAAAATTCGACAAGGACAGCAATATCAGGGAGGCAACCACGGAACCTTTCAGAATTTCCTTGGCGATATAGCGATTCAGAACATCCACGAACTCAAGCCCTCCCCCGGATCACCTGCCAGCACCAGCGCAATCCTGTCGACCTAATCAGGAAGAACACGATGATGCCCACCATGAATAGATAGACTCCAGAGTAGGCAAGCCAAAGGGAGACTTTCCCGCTGATCAACAAGCCCTGGGAAACGCGCTGAAGATTTTCGTAAAGCATGTAGATCAGGAAAGCCGCAACGACGTTGCCGTACACCCCGCTGCGAGGCTTGACCCTGGACAGGGGAATGGCCAGGATGCCCAACAGCAAAGCGCCCATGGGCACGGCGAAACGGCGCTGCAATTCGGCCCTCTCGCGGGGCGCCCCAGAGCGCCACAACTCGGCGCTGGGGGTCACCAGTTCGCGCTTGTCCTTGTCGAAGGCCGGGTCGCCATCGGGGTCGATCTTGACCGCGTATTCCTCGAATTCGCTGATGATATAATCGGCCTTGCCGGGAGTTCCCTGGTAACGCACCCCATGGTTGAGCACGAGGAAATGCGACCCGGTCTCGGTTTCCTTCAGATAGCCGCTTTCGGCGACGGTCACCCCGTTCTGCTCGCCGTTATGGCTTTCCACGAACAGGTTTTTCAGGTTACCGTCGGCCTCCGAGAAGCTTTCGGCGTAAAGCACCACGTCCCCCCGGCTGTACTCGTTGAAACGCCCCGGCTTCAGGCCGCGCAGATCGGCGGTTTTCTTGTCATTTCTCATCAAAGTCTGGACTTTCAACTCCGCCCATGGCAATACATCCAAAGCCAGATAGATCGAGCAGACGAAAGTCGGCAGGACGAACCAGGCAACCGCCCGATAGAGTCTTCCCAAACCTACGCCGCCGGAGGCCAATATGGCCATCTCCTGATCCCGATACATGCGCCCGAACACCATGAGAATGGACAGAAACAGGGCGGCGGGCAGCAGGATGATGAAAGCGCCCAGGATTTTCAGACTCAACAGGGTCAGCAGGGTATTGGCGGCGATCTCCCCATCGATGGCCTTGGTCAGGATGTTGAGAAACTTTCTGCTGACGATGATGGTGACCAAAACGGTCAGCACGGCGATCACCGTTCGCAGCAATTCCAGGGTCACCATGCGATCCAGCACCGGCAACAGCCGCCTCAAGGGAGAAAAAGGCGGTTCAAAAGCAGTTGAATTCATAATAAGCTTTACGAAAAACTCTTCTCATACAAAACCGCGGATATTATCATGGACTACTCCATAAAATGCGATTCACCGGAAAAGCTCACCACCGACTGCCTGCTGTTGGGTTTTTACTCGAAACGGAAACTGGGCCCGGCGGCTACCGCCCTCGATGAAGCCCTGGAAGGGCTCATTACCCGGCTGCTCAAGCGCGACGACCTCGAAGGCAAAGCCGGCGACACCCTGTTGGTCAATCACCTCTCCCGCGGCAAGATCGAACGCCTCCTGCTGGTCGGACTGGGCAAGAAGGAAGAACTCAATGCCTCGAATTACCGCAAGGCCCTGAGCGCCGCCATTGGCGCGTTGAAGAATTCGGGGGCGAAAAACGCGGTGAGCACCTTGCACGAAGCCGAGATCAAGGGCGAAACGCTGGAGTGGAAAATCCGCCAGACCGTGGAAACTTTCGAGAGCGCCTTGTACCGCTACACCGAGACCAAGAGCGCGGATGAAAAGGGCAAACCGCCACGTTTGACCAAACTCCAGTTCCTGCTGGATTCGGAAACCGAGCAGACCAACGCGGAAACCGGACTCCAACAAGGGCGAGCCATCGCCCGTGGCATGAGCCTGGCCCGCGACCTGGGCAACCTGCCCGGCAATATCTGCACTCCTTCCTATCTGGCGGAACAGGCGGAAAAACTGGGCAAGGCGCACAAGAAGCTCAAGGTGAAAATCCTCGACGAGGCCGAACTGGAGGAGTTAGGCATGGGTTCCTTGCTATCGGTATCGAAGGGAAGCCGCCAACCGGCCAAACTCATCGTCATCGAATACCCTGGCGGGCCCGCCAAATCCAAGCCCCATGTGCTGGTGGGCAAGGGGCTCACCTTCGACGCCGGCGGTATTTCCATCAAACCCGCCGCCAACATGGACGAGATGAAATACGACATGTGCGGCGGCGCCAGCGTGATCGCCACCCTCGGTGTCGCCGCCGAGCTTGAACTTCCCCTCAATGTGGTCGGGCTGGTGCCGGCCTCCGAGAACCTGCCCGACGGCTCCGCCAACAAACCGGGCGACATCGTCACCAGCCTGTCCGGCCTCACCATCGAAATCCTCAACACCGACGCCGAGGGCCGTTTGATTCTCTGCGACACCTTGACCTATGCCAAACGCTATGAACCCGTCGCCATCATCGACACCGCCACCCTGACCGGCGCCTGCATCGTCGCGTTGGGCCGTCACCCCAGCGGGCTCATGGGTAACGACGACGCCCTGTGCGAAAGCCTGATCCGTGCCGGCGAAACCTCCCGCGACCGGGTCTGGCGTCTACCCCTGTGGGACGAATACCAGGAACAGCTCAAGTCCAACTTCGCCGACATCGCCAATATCGGTGGGCCGGACGGTGGAACCATCACCGCCGGTTGTTTCCTCTCCCGTTTCGCCAAGGATTTCAAGTGGGCCCATGTCGACATCGCCGGCACCGCCTGGAAAACCGGCACCGACAAGGGCGCCACTGGCAGACCCGTGCCGCTGCTGTCCCAATATCTCATTGACCAGGCGCAATGACGCGGATCGATTTTTACATATTGCCCAGCAGTGACCCGCACACCCGGCGGGTGCTGGGCTGCAAGCTCGCCGAAAAAGCCTGGCGGCAGGGCATGAAGGTCTATATCCACACCGGTTCCGAGGTAGAGACGGCCATCATGGACAAACTGCTATGGACCTTCCGCCAGGGCAGTTTCATCCCCCACGCGCTTGCCAATGCGGATGAACAGGAACGGGAAGACGTCCCGGTGCTCATCGGCCAGGGCGAGCCGCCGGAAGATTGCCGTGGCCTGCTCATCAACCTGTCCCTGGATAAACCGCCGAGGTTCGAGGAATATCAAAGGGTCGCGGAGCTGGTGGACGAGGACGAAACCGTGCGCGCCGAAGGCCGCCGGCGCTACGCGGCCTACAAGCAGCAAGGACACGAACTGGAGACCCACAAGCTGGAATGAACCCTCCCCCATGGATAGATCCGACCCGGCCGGTTAAAGCCATGTCCGGATCAGATGAGCTTTATCTTGACCAGTTTGCCGATTTCCCTGCGCACGCCATCCAAACCTTCATTGCTGTAGATGATGAACAGGCGTTCTGCACTGAGATAGCTGAAGATCGGGTTGCGGAATTTGTTGTTGTATTTGGAGATATCGCTGAAATCATAGCCATATTCCGGCGCTAGCTTCTGCAACACCAAGCTTATCTCGTCCAGGGCCGGACCGGTGAATGAGTAATCCGAATCCGAGATGTTGTGCAGCACATACTCCACCAGCAGGTTGGTCCGGGTGGGTGAGGCGCCGATCAGGTCGAACTCGCCTAGGGTACGCACGGCCGGCAGACGGTAATTATTGTTGTTGTCCAGGATCAGATAATGGTTCTGCACCGGGTCGACGTTGGCAATGATCGCAGCGGCGCGTATCCAGTTGACGACCTTGAACTCGTTGCCCAAGGATGGCACGGAATGGGCGGAAGCCTGGGTGATGACGAAATCAGGCGCCAATCCGCGCTTGATGGCTTCCGCCAGAGCGAGGATGTGATGACTGCCGGTCCTGGAATCCCCCGTCTTGCCGTTGTTGTCGGTCAGGCCGCCACCACCGAAGTTGAATTCCTTGAATTCGCTGCCGTCGGCATTCCATTGGAACACCATGGTCTTGGTGAAGTCATGCCACATGGGAGCAGCCACGATGATGTCGTTGCTGATTCCCAGTTTGGAATTATCCGCCTTGCCAGTGGAACCGACCACCGGCAAGCCGTTCTTATCCAGGGTCCCATAGACCAGTTTATAATTCTTGGCCAGATCCATGTCGCTCATGTCGTTGAGCACTTCATGCACCACCAGGCCACCGGGTTGGGAATGATGCCCGCCGAAGGCGCTACCGGGAGCCGCGGTAAAAGGCTGCGGCAATTGCGGACAGGCGGAGCCATCCTGTAAAACCGGCGGGAATACGCCCGCCATGGCGCCGCCAGGGAAATTGCCGGCGTCGACCGTCGAATACAAACCCGCATTCATCAGATGGGTGAGAATCGCCTCTTTCTCGGCCTCTCCCAAATTGGCGCGATGCTGGATGCAGACCTTGGGATTGCTGATGATATTCAAAGTCGCGTTGCGCAGATTTGCATCCTTGATCGCCTTGGTATTTTTCAACAGCCACTTGTAAGCGGACTGAACCAGGGGGGATTTGCTGGAAAGCTGGGTTGCGGCAGCGTTTCCCGCACCCGGAACGGTCTGATCGACGGCCTGCGCCGTGGTGCAGAAAATCAGGGCCCCCAGCGGCAACGCGGCGGCTACGCGACCGGAAACCCGACCGGCCCGTTTGATTATGCTCGACATGAATTCTCTCCGATTCAAAGGAAAATACCGGGCGCCAAAGGCGGTCGGCTTTATTCGACAGGCAACTTGTCAACGGCGACAGGGTACGGGAATGAGATTAAGCTTTTATGACCGGCCCAAGCCAGCCGGTGAGAAGCCTCCCGCTATCTACTCGAGACATCCATGAATTCCTCCATCATGTTAAAACTCGCTCTCAACCTCATCCGCCGCGACTGGCGCAGCGGTGAGTTGACCATTCTGGTAGCGGCGCTGATCATCGCCGTGGCCGGAACCACCGCGATCAGCCTGTTCGGACATCGGCTCACGCGCACCATGGAAACCCAGGCGGCGGAATTTCTGGCCTCCGATCTGTCGGTCGGCGCTCATGAACCCCCTGCCGAGGACTGGACCCGCAAAGCGGATGAACTGGGACTGACCATGGCGCGCACGGTGGAGTTTCCCAGCGTTCTGGTGGAAAACGGCGAAATGCTGCTCACCGGCGCCAAGGCGGTGAGCGCGACCTATCCCTTGCGCGGAACGATGCGGACGGCGGATGGAAG
Source organism: Methylococcaceae bacterium (assembly GCA_028711365.1). Taxonomy (GTDB): domain Bacteria; phylum Pseudomonadota; class Gammaproteobacteria; order Methylococcales; family Methylococcaceae; genus Methylumidiphilus. Next base: position 27,831 of record JAQTSI010000001.1, on the reverse strand, counting down.
CGGCGAAACGGAGAAGCAGGAAGCGCCCGAACCGGATTCGGCCTGGGTGGACCGGCGAGTGTTGATCTCCCTGAAACTGTCCCTCGGGGATTTCATTCATCTGGGCGAAAAAAAGCTGAAAATCACCCGCATCATCCTTCATGAACCGGATCGCCGAGGCGATCTCTATAGCCTGTCGCCACGGGTGATGTTCAATCTGGCCGACCTGGAGGCTGCCGGCTTGATTCGCACCGGCAGCAACGCCCACTATTACGCCTTGTTCGCCGGCGATGAAAAACGCATCCGGGAGTTCAGGCATTGGCTCAAACCCCAACTCAACCCCGGCCAGAAGCTGGTGGACATCCATCAAGACCGGCCCGAACTGGGGAATGCCCTATCCCGCGCCGAGCGTTATCTGGGCCTGAGTAGCACCGTCATCGTGCTGATCGCCGGGGTGGCCATCGCCATGGGCGCGCGGCGCCATACGGAGCGCCATTTCGATCTCACCGCCATGCTCAAATGCCTGGGAGCAAGGGAAAGGGAAGTGGTGCAAATCCATCTGGCGCAATATCTGATTTTAGGATTGGCCGCCAGTCTGGCAGGTTGCTTGCTCGGATACCTGGCCCAGGAAGCCGTGGTCTGGCAACTGAAAGGCATTCTACCCCATACGCTTTCCGCTCCGGCCTGGTATGCCCCGCTATTCGGTTTGACGGCGGGATTGTTCATCTTGCTCGGCTTCGCCCTCCCGCCGGTATTGCGCCTCAAACGGCTGCCTCCCCTGCGCGTGCTGCGCCGCGACCTCGCCCCGCTGCCTGCCAGTGCCTGGTTGGTCTATGGACTGGCTCTGGCCACATTGACTGTGCTGATATGGCTTTATACCGGCGACGGAGCGATGACCGCCATCGTACTCGGCATCAGTTTGGGCGTACTCGCCATCGCCGGTCTCGGCGTCCTGGCTCTGCTGAAAACCGCACGCCGCCTGCTGCCTTTCTTGGGGCTGTCATGGCGCTTCGGACTGCAAAATCTGACCCGCAACCCCAGGCTGGGCATGAGTCAGATCCTGGCTTTCGGCCTGACCCTGACCGCGATGCTGGTGAGTCTGCTGGCGCGCACGGAGCTGATCGGGGAATGGCGGCGGCAACTGCCACCAAACACGCCGAATTACTTCGCCTTGAACCTGTTCGAAAGCGAACTGCCGGCTTTTCGGGACTTTCTGGCGCAGCGTCATATCGTCGTCAGCGATTTTTACCCCATCGTCCGGGGCCGCCTCACCGCCGTCAACGGCGTGGATGTCCATATCATCGCGCATAAGGATTCCCCAGGCGAGGGGGCCATCAACCGCGACCTGAGCCTGACCTGGAGTGTCAAGCCGCTCTTGGACAATCGGCTGGTGAAGGGAGAATGGTGGGGAAGCGAACCGGTTTTAGGCCGGGTTTCGGTGGAAGCGGAATTGGCGAAAAGCCTACGCATTCGTCTCGGCGACACGCTGACCTTCAACATAGCCGGGGAAGAAAAGTCAGCGGTGGTGGACAGCCTGCGCTCGGTGCGCTGGGATACCCTGCGGCCGAATTTTTACATGATTTTCTCGCCGGGCAGTCTGCAGGGATTTCCCGCCACCTGGCTGACCAGTTTCCATCTGCCATCCGACCAAAAGCCCGAATTGGTGGGATTGGTAAAATCCTTTCCCGCCGTGACGATCCTGGAGGTGGACCCGCTATTGAAGCAATTCCAGACCATTCTGAAGGAGATCAGCCTGGCGATCGAATTCATGCTGGCATTTGCTTTGGCCGCGGGTTTCGCCGTGTTGTTCGCGGCGGTGCGCGCCACCTTGGACGAACGCATCCGCGAGGACGCCTTGTTGCGGGCCTTGGGAGCAAGCCGAAACCTGCTGCGCAAGAGCCTGGCCGTGGAGTTCATCGCCTTGGGACTCTTGTCCGGCTTGCTGGCTGCTTCCGCCAGCGAGGCCATCGCTTGGGGCTTGTTCAGCTACGCTTTCGAACTGATCCCTCGCTTCCATTGGGAGATTTGGCTTGCGGCGCCCCTGCTCGGCGCCCTGGCGGTAGGTTTATCGGGTTATCTGCACACCCGCGCCGTGACCCGGGTAAGTCCCATCGTGATGTTGCGAGAGATGTAGAGCCGAGTAACGGCGATGGCTAGCACGACCCATCGCCGTCAGTGCATCATGGATTGATATTGACTTTGGGCATCCAGCCGGTCTTCCCTGAACAGTCACCGTCGTTGAGGGTCAGCTTCACGAACGGGATATAGTTGACCGTGGTCTCTTCCTCGACCGTAGCCGTGGTTCCCGAGACGACCTGCCGGCAAATGACCGAATCGTTGTTCTTGCTGTCGTTTTCGTTATCGCTGTCGGCCAGGCCTAACGGGCCCGGAGAAGCCACCAGGACGGTGTTGCCGATGTTGGGGTTCTTGACCGTCACTTTCTGCCCCGGCGTCAAAGGAGCGGTTTTCATTTGGGAGACACCTTCATCGCCACCGCTCATCAAGACCGCCAATACCACGACGATGACCGCGCCGACCGCCGCATACATGGCTTTGGGATTGGTTTTCAAGGTCTGGATGACGTTCGCCACAGCATTCGTTGGATTGTTTTCATTGGACATTTGTTCTTCTACCTCCTCAGGGATGATCGCTCCCTGTTCTCGATCGAACATGTTGGAGCAGGCGAACGTTACCACGTTGTCGATTTGATGCAAACCGGAATTTGGACCAACGCCTCACCCATTGTTCAACTCCCGGCCTGGGTTAAAATGGTCTTGACGCCCAATCCTTCAACCCGCCATCGGAACCACCGGCTTGACTCAACTACTCCTGCTAGGCGCCTTGCTGCTGATCTTCCTTTACGGCATGGGCGCAATCCCGCGCAAGTCTTCCCCGAGGAGCCATCCGTCGCGCAATGTCATGATCGGGATGGGACTATTGCTAGTCTTGCTGCTTGCCGTCAGCCCTCGACTGGCCGGAATCCTCCCACTCCTCGGCATTCTGATCATCCTCTTGTTTCGATGTATTCCCCTTTGGAGGCAAATTTTTCACGTCCATTCCAAGGACAGAACCGGGGAAGCTCCCGCCCCCCCTGGCAAGATCGGCCCCATGAGCAAGGAAGAAGCCTACGAAATCCTTGGGCTTGTCAACGGGGCTAGCCGTCAGGAAGTCATCGCCGCCCACCGCAGACTGATGCAGAGGATGCATCCCGACCGGGGAGGCACGAATTATCTGGCGGGAAAAATCAATCAAGCCCGTGACACCCTGATCGGCGCATGAATGTTTTCGAATCATCTCCTCTCGATACTACATCTGGCAAACTTCCCACGTCCTGATAAACTGTGCCCGGCACTGCCTGACGCTGACAATTTCCCAGGATGTATCCAGCGAGTCGAGGCAAACCGACATCTTTGAGCGCCGCCGGCGCCCCGGAGTAACCATCTTTCCAGCCAGCATTTCCCTGCTATCGAGGAAAACCCTATGTCGGATATGTCCAGCGAAGAAAACAAGGTTTTTGCCAACCCCGATATCTATGACGAAATGTCCCCTTTCATCGCCGAGTTGGAGGCGGATGAGGAAGTCCTCGATGAGCAACTCCCTGTCAAAGAAGAGTCCGAGCCGGAATGGGGCGAGATCGAACCCACCGACGATCAGCAATTCGACGCCACCCGCCTATATCTGAAAGAACTCAGCCATTCCAGGCTGTTGACCGCGGACGAGGAAAAATACTTGGGCCGACTCTCCCAAAATGGAGACGAAGCCGCCCGCAACAAAATGATCGAGAGTAATCTGCGCCTGGTGGTGAAAATTTCGCGGCGCTATTTCAATCGGGGGTTGCCCTTGCTCGACCTGATCGAGGAGGGAAATCTCGGGCTGATCCGGGCCGTCGAGAAATTCGATCCCGATCGAGGTTTCCGTTTCTCGACTTACGCGACCTGGTGGATCCGACAAACCATCGAGCGCGCCATCATGAACCAAACCCGCACCATCCGTTTGCCGATCCATGTCGTCAAGGAAATGAACATCTACCTCAAGGCATTCCGCCAGCTATCCCAAAGCCTGGACCATGAACCCAGCCCGGGCGAGCTGGCGAACCACCTGCACAAACCGTTAAAAACGGTGGAAAAGATGCTGAAATTGAATGAACGGGTGGCCTCCGTGGACGAGCCCATCAAGAAAGACTCCGACAAACCACTGCTGGATACCATCCCCGACCATGGCAGGCCCTCGGTGCTGGAAATACTTCAACAAGAAAACATGTCGAGCAATATTTCCCTTTGGCTGGATCAGCTGAACGAGAAACAGCGCGAGGTGATATCCCGCCGCTATGGCCTGCGCGGTTACCCAAAATCCACCCTGGAAGCGGTCGCCAATGAAATGGGAGTAACCCGCGAACGGGTTCGACAAATTCAGATGGAAGCCCTCAAACACCTGCGGGACATCATCGAGACCGAAGGTTTCAACATCGAAGCGATTTTCCATTGACATATAAACGCCAAGCCACCTAGCTCCAGCCTTGAGGAGAACATTCAAGAATATGCCAGCCGAAAAAATATACGAGATCAAACCCGAGATTGCCGAGAAGGCGCATATCAACGAAACGCTCTACCGGGAGATGTATGCGCTCTCCATCGAGGAGCCTGATCGGTTCTGGGCCGAACAAGCCCGTCGATTCATCGACTGGAGCCGGCCCTGGCAAACGGTCAGCGAGTTTGACTTCTCCACCGGAAACATCCGCTGGTTCGATGGCGCTCAGTTGAACGTCAGCTACAATTGCCTGGACCGCCATCTGGAAACCCAAGGCGATCAAACCGCCATCATCTGGGAAGGCGATGACCCCGGTGTCGACCGGCAAATCACCTATCGCGAACTGCATCGTGAGGTCTGCCGTTTCGCCAATGTCCTGAAACACTATGGCGTCAAAAAAGGGGACCGGGTCTGCATCTACCTGCCCATGATTCCGGAAACCGCGGTCGCCATGCTGGCCTGCGCCCGCATCGGCGCCATCCATTCCATCGTGTTCGGTGGATTCTCGGCCGACGCCCTTAGGGACCGCATCATCGACGCCGATTGCCATTTTGCCATCACCACCGACGAAGGCCGGCGCGGCGGCAAAAAAGTGCCGCTCAAGGCCAATATGGACTCGGCCCTGGCCTCCTGTCCCAAGGTGCGAACCTTGTTCGTGGTGAAAACCACCGGCGCCGCTACCCACTGGGTGGAGGGACGCGACGTCTGGTATCACGAGGCGATCGCCGCTTCCTCCGATGAATGCCCCGCCGAGCCCATGGACGCGGAAGATCCCTTGTTTATCCTGTATACCTCGGGTTCCACCGGCAAACCCAAGGGCGTGCTGCACACCAGCGGAGGTTACCTGCTGCAGGCGGCGATGACCCACAAGTATGTCTTCGATTACCACGAAGGCGACATCTTCTGGTGCACCGCCGATGTCGGCTGGGTCACCGGGCATTCCTACATCGTCTACGGTCCCCTGTGCAATGGCGCGGTCACCTTGATGTTCGAGGGCATCCCGACCTATCCGAACCCGGACCGCTTCTGGCGCGTCATCGACAAACATCAGGTCAACATTTTCTACACCGCGCCGACGGCCATCCGCATGCTCATGGGCTTGGGCGACGAACTGGTGCAAAATACCGACCGCCTGAGCTTGCGTATATTGGGATCGGTGGGTGAACCCATCAACCCGGAAGCCTGGGAATGGTATTACCACATCGTCGGCGACGGTCGTTGCCCGATCGTGGACACTTGGTGGCAAACCGAAACCGGCGGGATTCTGATTACCCCGTTGCCCGGCGCCACCCGCCTCAAGCCCGGTTCCGCCACCCTCCCCTTCTTCGGCGTGATCCCGGCCATTTTGGATGCCCAAGGCAATGAGCTGGAAGGAGAAGGCGAAGGCGTGCTAGCCATCAAAGCCTCCTGGCCGGGTCAAGCGCGCACGGTTTACGGCAACCATTCGCGCTTTTTCGAAACCTATTTTTCAACCTATCCTGGAAAATATTTTACCGGCGACGGCGCGAAACGAGACCATGACGGGTATTATTGGATCACCGGCCGTGTCGACGACGTGCTCAACGTATCCGGCCATCGCATGGGAACCGCCGAAATCGAAAGCGCCTTGGTGTTGCACGACAGCGTCGCCGAAGCCGCCGTGGTGGGTTACCCCCACGATGTCAAGGGGCAAGGTATCTATGCTTATGTCACCTTGGTGTTTAACGTGGAACCCAGCGAAGCCTTGAAAAAGGAATTGGTCCAATTGGTGCGCAAGGAAATCGGTCCCATCGCCACTCCTGACATCATCCAATGGGCTCCTTCCCTGCCCAAGACCCGTTCCGGCAAAATCATGCGCCGCATCCTGCGCAAAGTCGCGGCCAACGACCTCGGCAATCTGGGCGATATATCCACCTTGGCCGACCCTTCCGTCGTCGAGGAAATCATCGAGCACAGGGCCAATAAAAACTAAACCATTCCGGAGAGGAATCCCATGAAGTTAATCACCGCCATCATCAAGCCTTTCAAACTGGACGACGTGCGCGAAGCCTTGTCGGAAATCGGCATCAGCGGCGTGACCGTGACCGAAGTGAAGGGTTTCGGTAGACAAAAAGGCCACACCGAACTTTATCGCGGCGCAGAATATGTGGTGGATTTTCTGCCCAAGGTCAAGATCGAAGTTGCGGTCACCGACGATACGGTGGAATCGGCAGTCGACGCCATCATCAAAGCCGCCAATACCGGCAAGATCGGCGACGGCAAGATATTTATCACCAACCTCGAACAAGTCATCCGCATCAGGACCCGTGAAACCGGAGAACAAGCCATTTAATCGGGTTTCGATCCAGGCGGGCGCGACCTCGAGGCCCGCCCCGGATTTCAACTTGTCGAACCGGTTTCGGGAGGAGGTTCATGTTCGCGACAAATCTTGTCGATATCCTGATCCAGAAGGATTTCACCCGTCAGGCCGCAGCGGTGCCTATCATCCGCCTCCACGCGGTGATGCCGACAGGTTTTGCATACGCCAAAAGTCCGTAGCCGATTGGCTTTCTGCAAAGCCCGCAAAACCTGAGCCAGGGAATTCAACAGGATGTCTTGTTCTGTGGCGGAGGTCAGATTCATGGCTTCTTGCAGCACTTTCGGCGGCATCGAATCGGCGATCACCGACGCACCCGATTCCGTCAACCGCAGGTGAACCACTCGCCGATCCCGGGAATCCGGTTGTTTTTCAATCAAACCCGCCGTCTCCAGCACGCCTAGGGTTTGCGACACTGTACCTTTGGTCAATCCCAGAAAATCGGCCACCGCCGCGGGGGTGTTGCTGTAGCGGTTACAGTTTTTTAGATAATGCAGCGCCTCCAGTTGAACCGGCTGCAGGCCTTTGCTGATACCGGCTTTTCTCGTGTCCGTTCTCAACAGATTGGCGATGCGTTCAAGATATTCGTAGATCGTTTCCGTATTCATGACACCAATGGTATTGGCTCGATATATAATTGACAATAACCCTTGCGAACACTCGACGACTGTCTTATGTTGGGATTTTTTCTGGGGTTACAGATGGGCATTATCCGCGGCTTCAACCGCCGAGGGGGTTCCCCTGCCTATCGAAAGCGCAGGGGTTTAGTGAGATGGCTCTTTTGACACTCAACGAGATTTACGGGAGACAAAAAGACATGCTAAGTATTATCGCGCGTTGCTTTGTATTCGCAAGCTTTCTAGCCGGTGATCTCGCCTTAGGCGCCAACCTGGAAGCCGGTAAGGCCAGTTCGGGCAATTGCATCGGCTGTCACGGAGCCAAGGGGATCAGCAATTCCGGAGGCTTTCCCAACCTGGCTGGACAGAAGGAAGATTATCTGGCGGCCCAGATGAAAGCCTTCCGCGACAAAACCCGTCCCTCGGCGATCATGGGCGGTATGGCTGCCGGCCTCAAGGACGAAGACATCGCCAATCTGGCGGCCTATTTCGCCAGTCTCAAGCCCTGCCCGTGAAGACACTCGGGATCACCCGCCAATCTTTCTATCTTCAATGACTTGGATATCTAACGAATCATTCGATCGGCACCGGCGGAGATTCTCGATGCACTGCCCTAAATGCTTGACGGACAGCCGGGAAGGGGAGCGTTTCTGCACCCATTGCGGGACATCGCTGGCGATCGGCTGCCCCGGCTGCGGTTTCTCCAACCCGCCCGCCGCCAACTTTTGTGGCGGCTGCGGCAAGGCCCTGGCCGATTCGGGGCCGATAGTCTACACGGCGTCCCTTCCCCCGGATGAGACCGCTCCCGAACGGCGTCAACTGACCGTGTTGTTCTGCGACCTGGTCGACTCGACCACTCTATCCACCCGCCTCGATCCGGAAGATCAGCACGGGGTTCTGCGTACCTATCAGAATACCTGCTCCCAACTGATCACCGAATATGCCGGCTATATCGCCCAATTCCTGGGCGATGGCATCATGGCCTACTTCGGCTATCCCCAGGCCCACGAAGACGATGCCGAACGGGCGGTCCTGGCCGGACTCCACATTTTGGCCAGCGTGGCGGGCCTCCAATTCGAATCCGGCCTGCGTCTGCGAACCCGGGTCGGCATCGCCACCGGCCTGGTGGTGGTCGGCGACATGATCGCCCGAGGCAAGGGATGGGAAGTCGGCGTGGTGGGCGAAACCCCCAATCTGGCGGCTCGCATTCAGAGCCTGGCGCAGCCGGACACGGTGCTCATCGGCTCCAGCACACGCCGCCTGTTGGGTAATCAGTTCGACTACGAAGATCTCGGCCTGCACCCGCTCAAGGGTTTCGCCCAAGCGCAGCAACTGTGGCGGGTGTTGGCCGAACGCACCGTGGACAGCCGTTTCCTGGCGGTACGCACCAGTATCCTGTCCGAGTTGGTCGACCGCAAGGCGGAACAATCCTTGCTCAAGGAGCGGGGCGGCAAAGCGCTCCACGGCCTGGGGCAGATCGTGTTGATCGGCGGCGAAGCCGGCATCGGCAAGTCGCGCCTGGCCCGCGCCATGGCGGAATGGATGTGCGAAGAACATGGCGCCCGCCTGATCGAGATGCAATGTTCTTCCTATCATACCCAAAGCGCACTGTTTCCGGTCATCAATACCTTGGGACAGATCATCTTTGCCGGCAAGCGTCCTTCGGACGATGCCATGGCCTGGCAAACCCTCAGGAAATTTCTCGGCGAAACCGATCTGGAACCCCTGGAGGAGACCCTGCTCCTGTTCGCCAATCTGCTGTCGATCCCGGCGCCCGCCGATTATCCATTGCCGCCTTTGACTCCGGAACGGCAGCGGCGGCTGAGCTTGCAACACTTGCTCGATCTGCTGGTGCGCTGCGGCCAGGGCAAACCGATCCTGCTGCTGCTGGAAGACCTGCACTGGGCCGACCCGTCGACTTTGGAATTCGTGGATTTCATCGTCGAGCAGGGTGCCTCCCTGCCCCTGCTGGTATTGCTTACCACCCGCCCGGAATTCAATCCTCGCTGGGCTTTTAGGCCCCATGTCACGGTGATCCCCTTGGGCCGGCTACCGGATGGCGACGCCATCACTCTGGTGCGTCAGACCATGGGGACGCAGGAACTTCCCCCCGAACTCATCGAATCGGTGGTGACGAAGACCGACGGCATCCCCCTGTATCTTCAGGAATACACCAAGACCATGGTCGAGTCGCGGCAATCTCCCGCCGGTCGGCCCCAAACCTTTGCCGTCATTCCCTCCACCCTGCACGATCTGCTGCTGGCGCGACTGGATCGTCTCGGCGAAGCGAAACAGGTCGCCCAGTTGGCCGCCCTGCTCGGACGCGAATTCGACGGCGCGGTGCTCGAGGCGGTGTGGGCCGGAAGCCGGGAAGCACTCTGGACTGGCATCCAGCGCCTGATCGAGGAGGAAGTCGTCTATCCCCATGGAGAGTCCGGCCATCGGCATTATGTCTTTCGCCATGCCCTGGTGCAGGATGCCGCCTACGAATCGCTGCTGAAGAGCAGTCGGGCCGCCCTGCATCGCCGCATCGCCGAAGCGGTGGAGCGCAATTTCCCGCAAATCGCCACGAGCGAACCCGAATGGCTGGCGCAACATTTCAGCGCCGCCCACTTGCCGCTCAAGGCCATCCCTTACTGGGAAAAGGCCGGCTTGCGCGCCGGCAGCCTGGCGGCCTATGCCGAAGCCGGCAAGCATTTCGAGACGGCGCTGGAACTGGTGGCCAAACTGCCCGAGGATCAAAGCCGCCATGGGCTGGAACTCGGGCTACAGGTGCATCTAGGCATGAGCCTGTCGGCTTCGCTGGGCTATGCGGCGACCGCGGTGGAAAGCGCTTACCAGCGCGCCCGCGAATTGTGCGGCTTGTTGGGCGACAGCGCGGAACTATTTCCGGTGCTGAGGGGATTGTGGAGCTTTTATCATGTGCGCAGCGAACTGGAGACGGCGAGGGAACTCGCCGAGCACTGCGTGCGCCTGGGCAAGGAGACACAGCGGGCCGATTGGCTGATCGAAGGCCACACCGCGCTGGGATTCTCCTTGGCCTACCTGGGAGAGTTGCAGGAAGGCGCGCAAAGCTTGAATGAGGGCATCCATCTCTACCGTTCCTTCGGCGGCGACCAATTCAGCTATCCGACGCCCCAGGATCCACTGCTGGCCTGCTTGTCCCTGCTGGCGCTGATCGCCTGGATACTCGGCGATGCCAACCGGGCGCAACAGTGTCGGCAGGAAATCCTCGAAACCCTGGGGCAGAGGAATCGCCCCTTCGACCTGGCTTTTGCCCACTGTTATCTGGCGCAATTCGAGACCCTGCGGGGCCGGTTCCAGGAGGCGGCGCTGCATGCGCAGGAAGTCATCGCGATCTCGCAACGGCAAGGCTATGCCGTCTGGCTGGACGCAGGCACCTTGCATTCGGCCATCGCCAACAGCAAGCTAGGGGCGCCCGAACAGGCGCTAGCCCCGTTGACCGACACCCTGGCCAAATGGCGAGCCGGCGGCGCGGAACTGCAGCGCTCCTATTTCCTGGCCTGGCTCGCGAAAAGCTACCGGGAAATCGGCATGACCGAAGAGGCGCTTGCCGGCGTCGAGGAAGCCATCGCGCACTCCGACAGCCATCACGAACGCCTTTACGCGGCCGAACTACACCGCATCCGCGGCAAATTGCTGGTTTGCGGGGAAGAAGGCCAAGTGGAATTGCAGACGGCTTTAGGCATCGCCCGGCGCCAGGGGGCCAAGCTGTTCGAACTGCGCGCCGCCATCGCCCTCTACCAACTCGGCCTCGAACGCGGCTCAGGCGAACCGGCGCGGGCGGTTTTGAAGGAAATTGCGGAAAGATTTGCCGAACAGGGCTCTGCCGCCCCGGAAGAACTCCGTGAAGCCAGAGCCTTGTTCGAGCCGGAGAATTCTAGCTCACCATTTCCTTGAGCATTTCCCCTTTCAATTCCTCCGCCAAATCCTCCTTCAATTGGCTGATCAACGCTTCCCTATCGGCTTCCGACAAACCCTCTACTTTATCCTTGCAATACTCGTGGATCGCCTTGATGATATCGGCTTCATGGGTGATCGCATCCAGAATCGTATCCCTGCTCATCAGCTTTTTCTTGATTTCGCCGAGAATAACGGCCTGAATGTTCTTGGATAATTGAAGCGGGAGATCTTTCACCAAAGCGGTTTCCGGAACGAAATACCAGTGACCGAGCTTTTCCAGCAGCACGCGCTGCCTATTATCGGATTCGACGATGATATATTGGTTTTCCCCTATTGTCCTGCTGACGCCAAAACCCTCTCTTGCAAAGGCATCGGCGGGAAGACGAAATTCCGGTTGGGGCTCCTCTTCCTGGCGGGAATCATCCCAATTTCCCCACTTTTCGCTCAATATGCTGTCGATGATCACTTGCACATCGTCGACATTTTCGAGCGAAATCCGAGCCTGTTCCCACGAAAGCCGAATCGAGGTGATCTCACCATGATTTCCTGCCACTTTCGAAATCGCTTCCACCACCTCGTAGAGATCTTCCGTCGATATCGAGCGAAATAGCTGGCGTATCCTCCGTTCCAACTCGGCATCGCCATAGTGGTTGATCAACAGCTTGAGGGCATCCGCCGCCAGGTATCGGGCAGTCGACTTATCCTCCCCATCGGGGCAGGCGTCGAGTTCCTCGATCAATTCCTGGCGTTTACCTTCTGCAAGATTCAATATGATGCGCTGAATATCTTTGACTTCCCGGGAAAGCGCCTCGAACAGCCACTGGTTGGCTTTTTCCCGCAGCCGTTGTTTCAAATGGCCAAGCTGTTCCAGGATGCCAGCCCCCACGCGGGTGCGGGCATAGGCTTGATGTTCGAGCATCGAAGCAGTCAGGGTCCATGGCCCGTTCTCCACGCGCCAACACAGCACTTCGCCTAAGTTTTCCTTGCCGCCAAAACGCATCCAGAATGGACGGATCGGTTGCAATACCTGTTCCACGCTGGACCCGCTCGAATCCACATGCATCACTTTCAAGCCGAGTGTCTCGACGATGGGATGATCCGGAATTTGATGAATTCGCACATACACGCGTGGTTCGATTTCCCGAATATCATAGATCCGTTCGATGCTTCGCCTCGTCCTCACCAAAGCTTGATAACAGGCCTTTGAGGTATCGGAGGCATCCCGGTACTGTTTGATGTGCAAGCCATTGACGGGCGCATCTTGGGTCAGGATTTCCAAACCCAAGGCCTTGACATGGTCTACGTCCGTCTTGTGGACCCGCCGAAACAGCGTCTTGCGTGTCAAATCACGAACCAGCGGTTCGCGCCAGCGCTCGGCAATCAACCGCCAGCCGGTCTCGTCGTTTTCGGGCAAGGGGAGGCGCTGATCGATTTCCAACAAGGTGGATTGAATGGATCGCTGTCCCACATTCAACGCAGGAAAAACCTCGCAACTCAACTTGAGCATCCTGCGGGCGGCGATAGGCCCCGATTCGTCCAGCCAGGCATCGGGATGGGTTTCGATGCTGGCTTTCGCCGTGGGCCGACCATTGACCTCGCGATCGCTGATGACGGCGCGGCCATTGTTGGCGAACTGATAGGGGGAAACCAGGGCGACACTCTGCAATTTGCCATCCCGATAGCATTTGACCGGGACGCTGAAAGACACGGATTTGTCGGCCCACCAGCCGATGTTATTGGACTCGGACCACATGACTCCCGCTTGGTCACCGTAAACATCGACCATCAGATAAACATAATCGCCGAACGGCTCGAAACTCAAACCGGTCTCTTGAGCGTGGGGATTCAGCGGCGAATTCAGATAATTATCGAGAAATTCCTTGAGCTTGCCGCGATCGGCCAGCAGGGGATAGACCTGCAAGGTGATGTCCGGGAAATCGAAGGGGCCTGCGATGGCCTGACTCGAGCCGCCGCGCACGGTATTGTAGAGAACTCGCCGGCTGGGATCCGGATCGGCCGCAGTGTCATGTCGATGCGGCTTGCCTGCCCCCTTCGCTGGATGGGAACTGCCGCCGCTGGGGGGATTCTCCTTGCTCGCCTGCGGGGCGTGCTCCGATTCGGCATGCCATTCGGCGCAGAAACCATTGCCATAGGAACAGGCATGGCGCTCGCAAATGATCTGGCCGATGTCATAGTAGAGATCCACGTCGCTCCATATCGGGAAGGTGGGCTTGATGATGGCAACCGGAGCATCCGGGTTCTCTTCAAACCGGTCGACTTCCAGCCCCAAGGATTCCACGATGGGATAGGCTTCATATTGGTGAAGACGAAGGGTGAAACCTCCGGACGGATCACCGCGCATCACGTTGTAATCGCCTAGCATTCCGCACCGATTGAACCGGTCCAGGCCCATGCGGGAACTGACCAGGGCCTGATAACAGGCCTGGCTGGGATCACCGGCATCACGAAACTGCTTCAGGGTGATCTGATTGATGAAAGCCTCCGCCGCCCTGCCAAAACCCAAATCATCCTGCTGCGCATTTCTGAGCAACTGCCGCCTCAGCAAGCTAGGAAACATGCGCAGCAAACTCCCCCCGGCCTTGCCCGCCATGCTCAGCAGGGAACGCAGATCCCTGCTCGAGCGATAGCCCCGGGCGGGCAACGCCGTCAACATGTCGGCGGCGTCCCCCATGAGACCGAACCAGGCGTAAGTGGCGGTGGAAAGATTGACGAACGGGCTTTTCAGATCCGGCGGAAACATCGAAAGATTCGGCGGGGGGTCGCGATCGATCTGCAACAGCAGACGGTTCTCTTCGCGTTTGCCCTCGTACTCCTTGGGGAAAACAGGAACACGCAGGCTGAACAATCGGGTGGGCGCGGTCGGATTTTCCACCCACAGGGGCGTCTCCTGATCGATCTCGCCTGCGACCTTGGCCCAGCCATAAACCTCCCGCCCGGTGGTCATGGACATCGCATCGTCGACATAAATAAAAGGCGAAACACAGGCCCATTCCTTGAAAACCAACCGCCCTCCTTCCTTGCGCCATTTCTCGAGGGGAATCAGGAAGAAGACTTCATGCTGGGCAACCCAACCGATGTTCTGGGCCTGAACCGAAATAGGCGACATGCTGCCGTAGTTGACCACCGCCAGATAAACATAAGGCAAGGCAGGGAAGAACTGGGCGATGTCATCGGGAATATCCATATTGACATAGCTGGCACAAAAATCGGTCAACCGCGCCATGTTGGCCTTGATGGGAAAAACGCGGGCCGTCACATTGCGAAATGCAAAGGGAGGGCTGGAGGGCAGATCCCTAGGTCCACTGATGCCGGTTGGATTGATGTAACTGGGTTTTTTGAATGTCGCCATGATTGCCTATCTCCTCCGTTCGATATTCATGTATTGATTATGCGACGACTCGTCGGACTACCGCACGCTAGCCGCATTCCCCAAGGTCGCGTTTTTTTATTCCTAAGCTCATAAGGGCCAAGTCAGGTTCGCTCGAATACCCAGGTCGCCAACCCTTCGATGAATTGCTTGTCCCGGGAATCGGGCAAGTCAGCGTAGATGCCATGGAATTCATGCAAAGCCGCGCCCGCCAACCCATGGGCGATCTTGCTGGCATAATCCAGCGAACCGTAGGTATCCATCAGCCGGCGGACCCAGTGGATCTGTTCGGGGTGACGTTGCTGGCGGGGCAATCCCAGGATTTCGGCTAGCCGCGCCTGCTCTTCCGCGCTGGATTCACGGTAGACATGATTGAGCATGAGGGTTCGTTTGCCTTCCCAAATATCCCCATGCAACTCCTTGCCATACCGACTGTCGGCCACGAAATTCAGCAGATCGTCCTGGATCTGAAAGGAAGCGCCGAGAAAAAAACCGAAGCGGATGAATTGATCCAGATCCACCCCATCCCGCGCCCCGATCATGGCTCCCACCCGGCTCGGATAGATCATCGCCAGCCAACAGGTTTTCTTCAGGACCATCGTGAGATAATCCTCGTCGCTCAAACCATTGCAGTTATCGCGGCACCATCCCAGTTCCATCGCCTGGCCTTCCGCCGATTCCCAGGCCATGCGTTCGGTTTCTTCGAAAATCTTCGCCGCCAAGCGCGGGCCGATCCTGTTCATGTTGTCCATCAGCGGGCGCAGGGCGAGCAAGCAAAGCGAATCGCCGGCATTGAGGGCTAGCGGAACGCCATGCAGCATGTGCAAGGTAGGCCGTCCGCGCCTCTCCTCGCTGTCATCCTCGATGTCGTCGTGGATCAGCAATGCGTTGTGCAGCAACTCGATGGCCACCGCCGAACCCATGGCATCCTCGAGCTTTGCGCCGAATATCCGCGCCGTGGCGATGCACAGGCTCGAGCGCATCATCTTGCCGCCCCGCAAAGGATAATCGGCAATCAAATCGTACAGATAGCGTTGAGGCGCTCCGGAAGGCAAATAGTGCATCATCGCCTTGCGGGTGAGAGTTCCGTATTCTTCCAGAAGCTTCGGAATCAGCGGGGAAGTGCGAACCACCTGCTCGCGAGAGGGATGTGACATAGTCGAATCTCAAGCCAGCACGCGCACGACCAAGGTGCCGACCGGTTCATTGGTCTCGCCATCGGCCACCACCCCGGTGTAGGTGGAAGCTGGCTGATGGTCAGGAATTTCAACCTGCAGGATCGGATGCGGCGAACCGGTGCAATGCCTGAAAGAGATGCCGGTCAGCGGCGGAAATGCCGGATTCGTCGCATATAGGGCATGAACCAGCGGGATATAGCGCTGCGGTCGCGACGGCAGGTTCAAGCTCACCTGCGCCCGCTTCGAGGAGGCGATTTCGATGCTGATATGGGTTTCGGCCAGGTTCGAGGCGATACCGACTTCGCCCTGTTCTTCACCACCGGCGAGCCCGCGCAGCAAACGGGGAGTTTTCAGGACCATTTCCATCGAATCGAACCAGAGCGTGCCCATATCCTTGGTCAATCCCAACAGGCGCGAGATGAGCGCGTCGATCTCGCCACCGCCATCGCCCTCCCTATCCCCCATCGGCGGGTAACGCTTGCGCAGCCGCTGGGCCACCCGCTGGCCTTGGCTGATTTGTTCTTCGATGATCTTATAACCGAGATGCACTCCATGGGTCAGCACATCATCCAGTTTCTCCGACGAACCCTGGGGTTCGGTTTTACCCGGCTCCTCGCCCGGCGGGTTTTCGCCCCACGAGTGAGAATTGCGCAAAAAGCCGGTCAAATTTCGAATGGGTTCACTGCGTTTCGGATCCTGTCGGTGTAGCCGTTCTTGCTGTGTCATTGCATTGCTCCCTCTTTGTTGCCAATCGGATAAGGGTTCAGATTTTCAAGGATGATCATAACCAATGATGTCCTCTAGGGGCGGGGATTGGGCGATGGCATGGGCCGCCAGCCTGCCAGACATGATGGCGGCCTCCACGCAGCCTTCGTTGAAACCGCAGTCGGTCCAGTCTCCCGCGATGGTCAGATTGTCGTAGGTATTGTCCAAAGGCGAGATGCGATATTTCAGCGAGCCGGGAAGGGCCAGCACATAACGGTCCGTCGGATTGACATTCGCTCGCCAGTATTGGGTGTCGAAGCGCTTCTCGCCGCAGGAAGCCGGCGTCGGCTGATGACCCGTCGGATCGGCCAGGATCTCCCAGCGAAATCCTTGCGCGGTCGCCGCTTTGGGCCATAGATAGCGTATCTGATGGTTCAGAAATTGGATAGCGTTTTGCCTGACTTCCTCGCGCCGCCGTTGCGGGTAGCCCGCATCCGAACGATCCGGCTCGACCGGCGGATCGGCCAGCACATTGCAAAAATAGGCGATCGCCTTTGGCTGCGGGCGCCAGTTCTCTTCCGCGATGAGATGCTCCATGTCGGCCCAGGTATCGAAGGGCTTGACGAAAGCGGACAAGGTCACCGTGGGAGCATTCCAGCCCACCGATTTCATGTCCTCGTTCATCCATAGTTGGATGGCTTGCGAGGCGACCGTCTTGACCTGTTGGACCATGGCCCGCCAGCGTTCGTCCCTAGCCAGGATTTCCTTGCAGGTGTGGGGGACGGCGCCGATGCTGGCCCCGAATACGACGAAATCGAAATCTTCCACCACGCGAAGAGTGACACTGGCCATCTTGCGACGATCCCAATGGGATTCGAAATCCCATCCCTCCCGTTCCATTCTCGAACCGTCTTCCAATTGACGGTAATCCGGTTGTGATGGCCAGGAAGGAATGCCTTTCACGTCGACCAAAGGGCTATATTCACCGTCACCGAGCATCTTGGCTTGAACGTCGAATTCCAGCGCTTCCACATAAGGGCGTTCGCCCGGTGCGAGCTTGGCGGGGTCTACGAGTTTCACATTTTCCAGGCGATGGAAAAATTTGACGCTGGCTCCCCGCTGTTTGAGCACTTCATAAAACGGGGCGAAAATGATGTCCCCCATCCCCGCCCGCATCTTCCAGAACAAGGCGCCGCGATAGGTGAAGAACATCCGCAATGATCCCCGCAGAGCCTGCCCCGCCGCCAGCCCGGGCCGCGCGGGATCGCCATCCTCGTAAGCCAGGGCCAAATCGTAAAGCCCGCGCACGAATGCGCAGTCCACGCTATGCTCCGAAGCGCCATTCATGCGCAGCCACTGCCGGCATTCGTAATCGTTGATCGCATCGAGCCCGCGGGGATCGAAAAGCAAGCGAAAACGCGCCGCACCGACCAGAATGGCGATGACGAGATCGATGATCTGCCACTTGAGCCGGATTTCATCGTCATCGATGACGAAATCCTCGAGTTGGGCCCGAATGGCTGCGGCGATATTCTCGATGAAGCGCAGGAGAAGATTTTCCGGATAGGTCGGAGTCGATTTCAGCAGCATTTCCAAAATCGCCAGGGCCTCGATCAGGCCGGCCAGGGTCGCCAGCGCCCCAACCCGCAGCAGCCGGCTGATGCTGGCGATGAGCGATTCGGGAGAAGACTCGCGCTTTTCCCCGACGGGAGAGAATGCCCGAATCGAACCGGATGGCTCCGTTTCCTTCCAGGTATAAAGTCCCAGGAACAGCGAGCGCAACAACGCCACGGCCCGCGCCAGATAATTGCCGAGAGAGAAGGGATTATGCGTGGAGAGAGGATCGCCAGGCAACCCATCCACGGGCGGAAAGAGCGCCGTCCATGCCACCCAGCCGCCTTGACGGGATGAATCCACGATGCCGACATGGGGCTCGCGTATGAAAGCATCCTGCCAGTCGGCCAAGCGGCGCGACGGGTCGTTCTGCTTGAGTTCCGCATAGCACTCGCGCAACAGACGGAATGCATTTTCATAGAAACCGAGCCAGATGTGCAGCCCATGTTCCTCGATCCGATCCGCAGGCCCCCGTCCGGAAGCACCCTTCCCTCCCATTCGCCACCCCATCTGATAGAGGGTCACTCGATACTTGCCCCGATGTTCGGGCCGGGTGAGTTCGAATGCTGCGGCAACCGCTGCGCAACCACTGCCGATGATGGCGACTTTGACGGGCCTGTCGATGCTCATAATCCTGTTTTCGTAGGCGGAAAAGTGGAAAAATTCTAAGAGACATCTCAATCGCACCCCTTCGTTTTCCCCGGATTGGCGGCGATTTCGTCCCTATTCGATTGTCTAGCGCCCTAATACTCTAATATGATTCCCCCATTGTCTGCAATTCTTGTCTGCAAAACTTTTCGCCTTGCATCGGCTTTTTATTCCTTTGTGGTTTCCGGCATGTGACAATATTTAACTGCATAGTCCATCGATCCCGTCACATCGACTTTCCTCATAACCTTTTTTTCCAACCGCCCGGGGAGGGCGCAGGCTCCATGCGAGATACCGACCTAATAGCGCCATCCATGGCGGAGCACCCGCCCTTCCATACAAGATTTTTGACCTGTATCGTTCTTTGCATCGCCCATACTTCCGCACTAGGCGATGCGTATCGGATTCCCTATCAGGGCGCAGCCGCCGCTGGCCAGGGGGAAGCTTTCGCCGCCCAGGCCGACGATGCTTCGGCTCTGCATTACAATCCGGCCGGGATCACCCAGTTGCAAGGCGTTCGCGTCTCAGCCGGAATCAACCTGGTCGGTGGGGGAACTACCTATACCAGCCCGACGGGTTTCAAATCCCAAAGCGACTTCGCCGGCGACTTCGCTTTTCCTGCACCCAGCAATCTCTATCTCACTGCCCGATTGAAAGACTTGGGATTCCAGGCCTTAGGGCCTCTCAGCCTAGGGATAGGCGTGAATTCCCCCTACGGACTGGCCGTCCGCTACAATGGCGAGACGCCTTTTTCAAATGTCGTGACCCGGTCCAAACTGCCGTTGCTGGATGTCAAGCCTACGCTCGCTTATGAGATCAATGACATGCTGTCGGTCGGTTTCGGCCTGGATATCTATACCTTCGCCAGCTTCATCGGCGGCGGAAAATATCAAAGGAGAGCTCGCTCACCTACGGCCGGAACGGCCGAACTCAACGGCGAAGGCACCGCGGTCGGCTTCAATGCCAGCCTGTTGTTGACACCGTTACGGACGGCCGAAGGCAAGCCTAGGCTCAATTTTGGCTTCGTCTACCGCAGCGGCGAGAGACTCGGACTCGATGGCGATATTCTGGCCAACGGATCCCGTTTGGCCAAAGCCAAGAGCGCGCTGGAACTTCCCGAGGTTGTGGTCGGCGCGATCGCCTTCTGGCCTATCCGGGATCGGTTGCATGAGTGGAAACTGGAATACGACATGGAGTTCGTGGGCTGGGACAGCTTTCAAAGCTTTGATGTCAAACTCTCCAACGGAGTACAGTCCAAGACTCCCCAACGCTGGCATTCGGTCTATTCGGCCAGCTTCGGTACCGAGTACAAATGGCTGGAACCGAGCGCATTACCGCAATGGGAAATTGCCTTGCGGGCGGGATTTCAGCATTCCGATAGCCCCATCCCAAGCGACACCTTCAATCCGGAATTGACGGATTCCGATTGGAATGGCATCGCGCTGGGTCTGGGATTGAATTGTAAAGACCAAGGGCGGTTTCTGGGGCTCATATCCTGTGGCAATGCCGATTCTGGCCCGCTCACGGCGAAAAACATCGGCATGGACCTCGCCTTCCAGGCGTTTTTCTTCGATCCGCGCCAGATTTCGGGCAATACGAATGCGAAGGTCAATGGAACCTACCAAACCACCGTCTTCGTCGGCTCCCTCAATTTTCACTTGGGATATTGAGCTAGAAATGTTTTTCATGGTATTCAGGCCGGTGTCTTGTTTCGATCATTCCTTAAATACCCGCTGATCTATTGGGTTGGCTGAATATTCATTCCAAGATCCCGGCAGTCTCTTTCCTCTTTCATACCCCCTGTGGGCAAAGGTATCTACACAAATCCCCTCCCCCTGGCGGGTGTTGAGCGCCACATCGTTCCTCACCGAATCGATCAGAAACGGGCAACTGCTGAACTTATCGAAAGGCAGAATCCCGGATTTCGGAGCAGCACCCTGCACCGCCAGCGGCGCCTCCCGGACTTCCGTGATCGTGGCGACATTCGCCTGTGCGGCGGAAAAGGCGTTCAGCAATGCCTGATACAACTCGGTCTGGATGATGTAATCGGTGCTGGGAACCACGCCGATTTCCCGCTCCGTTTCGCAATAGACATCCGGCGCAGCGACATTCGGGTCAGGGTTGCAGGCGACATTCGAGGTACTTTGCAGATAATTCGCGACCTCTGTGGGCCATTGGGTCAAATCGTCTGCGGTAAGGCGGGGCGACCAGCCTCCCCAAAAGAGCGATCGGCCGCCGAGGCAATAGGCCAAACCGGGGAAACCGGCATTGCTGATCCAGGGCATCCCCCAGATGACATTCTGGGTGCCATCGTCCCTTTGCCGTAGGGACGAGCCGCCGATGCTCCCGCCCAATTGCTGGGGCAAATTCTGGATGTGCGCAGGCAGCAGGAACCCTCCCGCATCGAGGACCAGGATACGCAGGCCCAAGGGCGCGCCCAAGCGATACAACTCCTCGGCACAATGGGCGCCGTACATGCCCGCGCCTATCACCACGGCATCGAAGGGATAGCCGCCGTTTCTTTGGCCAGCGTCCACTTCTGCCCAAGTATTGCAGACATAGCGCCCGAAGACATCATAGCTCATCGTCGTTTCCTGCACGTCGAACGGCGCAGGGGTTTGATTGGGATCCGGAATGAGCCGAGACAGTGACATGGCCGTTATCTCCTTTCGTATCGTTCAGGTCGGGTTATTGGATGGCAATGGGTGCAACGCACCTTGCACCCTCATTGGCTCCGCTCACATTCACCCAGGGGAATCACCTCGTAATGGGTAGGATTCACTCCGGCTCGGTTTTCAGGATCTTTCCACCGGTGTCCAATTCTAGTTCGAGTTCCTTTCCTCCTGCCTTGACCTCTACCTCGTATCCGGTCACGGTGCCATCGGGATTCATCATCTTCTCCGCTTCCTTGATGACAGCCTTGGGGTGTGCCTTGGAAATGGCTTGAACCACCGATTCGGGCAGCGTCTTGGTATCGATGGTTTCTTCCTTCTGCAAGAGCACTCCCTCGGCGCCATAGAGGAATTCATACTCCTTGCCGTTTTCCTGGTACTCCGCCTCGTAGGCTTCCTTACCTTCGAAGGTTTCTTTCTCGAACTTCACCTCTTTGGCGTTCGGATGGGCTTTTTCAAATGCCGCTATGACCATTTTGGGGACTTGGTGTTTGCTCTGGGTTTTCTCTTCCGCATTCGCCTGGCCAACCATTGCCATGCAGGCAACGACAACAGTGAGAATCAAACTATGGGGTTTCATAAATCCTCCGGCATAAATCGTGTGAACGTGAACGCGAACCCAGGGTGACGTGGATGTTGGAGACTGGATCGCTGGCAACGAAAAAATCGTTGACAATTATCTACACCGATGTTGTAGGATAGTCAACCAACTTGTTGACCTTCCATCTCAAACTATGGCGCCCCCTTGGCTTGTTCTCATCATCAGTTTGCCGACCCATAACACGGCGGGGCGCATGCGCGTGTGGCGGGCGCTCAAGGCGCAGGGTTGCGGGGTACTGAGGGATGGCGTGTATCTGTTGCCCAATCGGCCGGGATTTCGGCAAATATTTCAGAGGCAAGCCGAGGATGTCATGGCGGGGGGAGGGAATGCCCATATGCTGGTTCTGGACAGCGAGAACCGGGATCAGCAAGGACTCTTCGAGGGCCTGTTCGATCGGTCGACCGATTACGCCAAACTGGTCGAAGCCATTCAGCACACCCATGTTCGGGAACTTCCATCGGAACAACCCGACAAGCTTCAGCGGCAGGTGAATCGGTTACGAAGGGAGTTTGAAGGGATAGTGGCCGTGGATTACTTCCCTGGCGAGGCGAGGGAACAAGCCGCAGCAGCGTTGGAAGACTTGGAGCATGCGGTCATCGACCGGTTGACGCCGGACGAGCCCCATGCCGCCCATCGGCGGATCAAGCGACTTCAGGTCAAAGACCATCGCGGCCGGCTCTGGGCGACCCGCCAACGGCCCTGGATCGATCGCCTCGCCAGCGCTTGGCTGATACGACGGTTTATCGATCCAGACGCCCGGATTCTTTGGCTGGCCACCTCCGCCGACTGTCCCACCGAAGCCTTGGGTTTCGATTTCGATGGCGCCCCGTTCACCCATGTGGGGGCGAAAGTCACTTTCGAAATGCTGCTGACCAGCTTCGGGTTGACCCATGATGCCGCGCTCAATCGGCTCGGAGGTTTGGTGCACTACCTGGATGTCGGCGGAATTCCGGTTCTGGAAGCGGCCGGGCTGGAAACGCTCATCCGCGGTATGCGCCAAGCTTGGACCGATGATGACACACTGCTGGCCGAAGCCGGAAAGGTCTTCGATTCGTTCTATCTGGCCTTTTCGGGAAACGACGCATGAACCACTTCGACATTCCTCAGGGCCGTCCTCAACCGATTTCCCTGAGACAGACCTTCTGGTATTGGCTCAGGCTCGGCTTTTTGCCCAGCTTTTTGTTCTTCCTGGCAGGAGGCCCCCTGCTGGAGTCCACCCACGGCAATCGGTAGCCCTTTTCCGTTACAAGATCGGCGTCATTCCGGTCATCGGCATCTGCGGCATGACCGGGCTGTTGTTCGGTGTCGTCAAACCCTGGCTGGTCCAGGCGGGAGTTTTTCTATGAACACGATTCGTGAATCCAAGATCGCCATGCTGCTGTCATGTGCCCTGTTCGGTGGACAGGTCGCCGCACAGGAGCCAAGCAAACCCTCGTCCGCCCTGGATACGGCCAAGATCGAGCAACTAACCGGCATCAAAGGCAAACTCGATGCCACCGAAAACGTCTTCAAGGTCGGCGTGCCGCGTTCGGACCTCAAGGTCACCGTGGCCGGAATCAAGATGGTCCCGCCCATGGGTCTCACGTCTTGGGCGGCCTTCAAACCGGCGGGCGATAAGGTCACGGTCATGGGCGATCTGGTGTTGCAGGAACATCAGATCGATCCGGTCATGAGTGCCGCGCTGGACAATGGTATCGAGGTCACCGCGCTGCACAATCATTTCCTGTGGGACACGCCCAAGGTGATGTTCATGCACATCGGCGGTCTGGGGGATGCCGAAAAACTGGCGACGGGTATGGGCAAGGTTTTCGCCAAACTCAAGGAAACCAGCGGCGGCAAGGGTCAAACACCACACCCATCGTTTGATGCCGGCAAAACCTCGCTCGATCCCAAGCCCATCGAGGCTATCATCGGCGCTCCGGTGGAGAAGGTCGGCGAAGTCTACAAGGTGACCCTAGGCCGGACCACTCGAATGGATGGACACGAGCTTGGCAAGGCGATGGGCGTCAATACCTGGGCGGTGTTCGCCGGCAGCAACGAGAAAGCCATCGTCGCGGGCGACTTCGCGATGCTGGAATCCGAGCTGCAAGGCGTCTTGAAAGCTTTGCGGGGTGCGGGTATCTCCATCGCCACCATCCACAATCACATGATCGGCGAATCACCCAAGATCATGTTTCTTCACTATTGGGGCGCGGGCCCCGTCAGTGAACTGGCCAAGTCCATCAAAACTGCGCTGGATACCCAGGCGAAGCCATAGACATGGCGACCCGAGAACATCCACTATTTCGGGGCCCCATTATGAGCATCCGGCCAAGCCGCCCCCATTCGATAGATCAACACCCATGCTCACGAGGCGATGAAAACTCGAATAAGGCCCCTCCGATACCGGGTTGACCAACCCCTGTTTGACGAGTTGCAATGGATATACTCCCTATGCCGTTCAAAATCATGGCCGTCGCGTAGAACATGAAGGCGACGATGCAGAAATCCAAATCACCGCGCCTGGATCGGTCGACAAGGTTGGGGTTCGTTCATCACCCCAGCGGCCCTATCATTTTTCCGAATCGATCGAGATGTGTCGACAGGATGATGAGGAATATCAAAGAGTCGGCGCTATCATCCTTGCCCCCAAGATTCGTCGCTGAACCTGGTGGAAGATTGGGATGAGGAACGAACCCCAAGCTCCCGGCTGAACAGTACACAGCCGGGTCGTAGGCGGAAATGATTTCCCCGCTGTTGGCGTTGATTAGATACGAAGTGTGCAACCCTTCCACGCCTGAATAGTGAAATCCCCGGGATGTCCCCAACTCATGGGATAAATGCCCATAGGCCACGAAACAAGCTGCCAGGGGAAGCCGACAGAGAGCGCCGAACGCCTCAAGCCCCGCTGATCCGGCGCGATTCGGGTATAATCGAATCCGATAAACACAATTCCCGATGAAAGCGGCGTGTCCTATCCGATCTTTCGTCAGTGCTTGTTTCGACCCAACGAACCTGTCCATACCGACCTCAAACCAGGGAGTTTCATGAAAATCGCGGTGATTTTCGGCGGCGAGAGCGCCGAGCGGGATGTTTCCATCGCCAGTGGTGCCCAGGTGTTGCGGGCGCTCAAGGAAAGAGGCCACGAAGTGCTCGCGATCGATACCGCCAAGGGCCTTTTGACGCCCGCCGAGGAAAGGCTTTTACTGGAGTCGAAGGTCAAACCGGTTCCGCCCCGAACCGACGAGTTGGCCTTGATACGTTCCGGCGCCTCGGAACTGACCTCCGGTTCCGGACTGGCCGACGTGGATCTTTACTTCCTGGCCCTGCACGGCGGCATCGGCGAAGATGGAACCCTGCAGGCGATCCTCGACGTGGCCGGGATTGCTTATACCGGAAGCGGATCGAAACCCAGCGCTTACGCCATGGACAAGGATGTCTCCAAGCGCCTATTCCGTAGCGTCGGCATTCCCACGGCCGATTGGCTCATGGCGCCTTGCCCGGTTCAGGAGGTTTCCGCAAAGCTGGGCTTTCCGGTGGTGGTCAAACCCAACAAGCAGGGCTCGACCATCGGTTTGAGCCTGGTGCATGAAGCGCATGAACTGGAAGCCGCCATCGCATTGGCCCGGACCTGCGATGACGAAGTCATGGTCGAAGCCTACATACCGGGCCGAGAACTCACCGTCGGCATCCTGGAGGATCGCGCTTTGGCCGTGGGCGAAATCCTTCCCTTGCGCGGTGAAATCTTTGACTACCAGAGCAAATACCAGCAAGGCGGGGCGCAGGAGATCTTTCCGGCCCGATTGACCGAACAGCAGACCTTGACCGTGCAGGAGTTCGGGCTGCGAGCCCATCGGGCGCTCAAACTGCAGGATTACAGCCGGGTGGATTTCCGCATGGATGCACAAGGCCGGATCTGGTGCCTGGAAGTCAATTCCCTCCCCGGCCTGACCTCCGCCAGCCTGCTGCCACAATCCGCCGCGGCAACGGGGATCTCGTTTCCGCAGCTATGCGAACGCATCTGCCAGTTGGCGATCGAACGAAAGCGGGCGAAGTCCGGCAAGCCGTCGAAAGCAGCCCCTTGAATCCTGTCCGCTAAGACCGCAGTCATGAATGCCCCTGTCGGCATCTTCGATTCCGGCCTGGGCGGCCTGTCGGTGGTGGATGCCATCCACCGACTGCTGCCCGAGGAATCGCTGCTTTATGTCGCCGACTCGGGCCACTGCCCCTACGGCGACAAGCCCGTCGAGTATCTGCAAGAACGCGCCCGCGTCATCGCCGAATTCCTGCTTCGGCAAGGCTGCAAGGCCCTGGTGGTGGCCTGCAACACGGCCACCGCCGCCACCGTCTCGATGTTGAGGGAACGGCACTCGATCCCCATACTCGGGTTGGAACCGGCGGTCAAACCCGCGGCGGCGGCAACCCGCAGCGGCATCATCGGCATCCTGGCCACGGCGGGCACACTGCGCAGCCAACGATATGCCCTGCTGCTGGAGCGCTATGCTCCCTCCCTGACCGTGTTGTCCGAAGCCTGCCCGGGCTGGGTCGAAGCGGTGGAGAGCTTGCAATTGGAAGGCCCTGAAACCGAAGCCTTGGTGGAATCCCATGTGCGGCCGTTGCTGGAAGGCGGCGTCGATACTCTGGTGCTGGGCTGCACCCATTACCCTTTCCTGCGCGGACCTATCGAACGCATCGCCGGCCCGGCAGTCGCCGTCATCGACACCGGCGAGCCGGTGGCCCGCCAATTGAAACGGCGCTTGCTGGAACTGGGTCTGCTGACGCAATCCTCGGTGCCGCCACCGGCACTGAGTTTTTTCACCTCCGGCGACCCGAATCGGGTGGCATCCTTCGTGCGCCGGGTATCTCCCGAACTGAAGCATATCGACCGTTTTCCGGCTTAACCCAAAGGAAATCCCGTGGCGCGCAATATTGAAATCAAGGCAAGCATCGAGAGCGTCGAGGCACTGGCGCCTAAGGCCGCGGCGCTGGCCGACCAGGGCCCGATCGAGATTCATCAGGACGATACCTTCTTTTCCTGCGCAAACGGCAGGATGAAGCTGAGGGCTTTTTCGCCCCGCGAAGGCCAACTGATCTTCTACCGGCGGCCGGATCAAGCCGGACCTAAGGAATCCTTTTACATCATTTCCCCCACCACAGAGCCCGAATCCCTGCGCGAGGCGTTGTCTCTAGGCTACGGGCAAACCGGCCGCGTTCG
Source organism: Methylococcaceae bacterium (assembly GCA_028711365.1). GTDB lineage: Bacteria > Pseudomonadota > Gammaproteobacteria > Methylococcales > Methylococcaceae > Methylumidiphilus. The sequence continues at coordinate 449 of JAQTSI010000001.1, read as the reverse complement.
CAAGCATCGCACCTTGTATCGGGTCGACCGAACCCGCATTCATCTCGACCGAGTCGAGAACTTGGGACATTTCCTCGAACTCGAAGTGGTGCTGGCCGACGACGAGACCTCCGAGTCGGGGATCGCCGTCGCCCATGACTTGCTCGATCGGCTCGGCATTTCCTCGGCGCAGTTGATCGAAGGCGCCTATGTCGACCTGCTCAATCAGCGGCAGGCCTGATAATCCGCAAGTTCTTAGAAACCACCGCAGAGCCATCGAATGGGTGCGCAACTCGCCCAAGCGGGCAACCAGGCCCGGGTGCCGTTGGAAAAGGACTTCACCGCCTGGAAGATCGCGCCTGGCGAGTAGGCTTACCCCTTTAGTAAAAAAGGCGGCCCAATGGCCGCCTTTTTCATAACCCGATCTTGTCGAAGAACTGCTTGACCCCGTTCAGCCATCCCTGCGCTTG
>JAQTSI010000431.1 GCA_028711365.1 Methylococcaceae bacterium | reverse complement strand
CATCAACGGACCACACCGGCATTCTGTCGTTTCTGTGCCGCACATCATGGCGTGTCTATCCGCTGGCTTATGACCAGTGGCCGCACAGCGTGGAGGGCGAAGGCATTGGATCAATCTCGTGGTGAGTGAAATATCCCGTGTTGTCGGCGTCAGCAGTTTGTCCGGCGTAGCCTTAGCGGAGCCGGATGGCAAGGGCGACGCGGATTGGGTTGTCGCCAGACCAAAACGGGAACGCGTTAGTACCTCAGACACGAGGAACTACTACAAAAAACAAGTTAATTTTTGATTGAACGTATAATGCGTTGATTGGACGAATGATACGGCTGCGAATACAACCGTTGATTTCCACGTTAGCGATGCAACCGTGTGTCGAATTCGGGTGTCCGCGGAGCGGACTTCGAGAAAGACTTCTGAGCACGTCCGTCAATTGCTTTTTTCATAATTTATTAACCTAGTCAACAGGTCATGTTTGAATGAGTTTAGCCAATGGAGAACCGCGTTGAATCAAGGATTGCAAGTAATGGGCTTCGTCGTAAGGCACGCGATTTTGCCAGCAGGCCATTTGAATGCGGATCCATTTGAATGCCAGGGAACGAATAATCGTGTTGCGTCCCTTGCCTTTGGCAATTTCTTGTTGATAGTACGCTCCGGCCCAAGACGAGAGGGGAATAGAGTGTTGAGCGTATTCGAAAAAAGTTTGAAGATAGAACTTGGGACACTTCCAGCGCCGGTGAACCCAGGCGGATTTTCCGCTACGTTCGGTGACGGGGGCAATACCCGAAAAGGTCTGCAAGTCTTCCGGATTAGTCCAGCGTTTCCGATCCGAGCCGAAGGCGGCGAGCAAGCGTGGCGCCATGACAGGGCCAGCGCCGGGAAAGCTATCAAAGATCGGGGCGTCGGGATGCGTGGCAAAAGCTTGCGCCAGTTGCTGGTCGAAAACCGTGATCGCACAACTCATATCCCGAATGACACGCGCCAGCGTTTGCACGGTCAGCACCGCGGGTTCTACTACACCACTGTCCTCGGTCAATGGCACGGCCTTGGCGATGGCCTCCAAGCGGCGAACGATCAATTCCTCGCCTCGACAGTTATGCCCATAGAAAAAGGCACGCAACTTTGCAGGTTTGACTTTTTTGGCTTCGGCCACCGTGGGCCAACTAAGCAGGAAATCGCACACCATCAAGGAAGTCAGATCGTTATCGAACCAATCAATCACCTGGGGAAAATAAACCTTCAACCGCGCGGCAAGCCGCTGGGCGCAACTGGTCCGCAGATTAACGGCCTGGCGGCGCTCCTCGCTAAGGCCTCTTATTTTCCGTGTTTGAACATCGTCGGGGCACCAAGGTTTCAACTGCTCGCGATGAAGGCGAAGCAGATCCATGAGCAGTTTTGCGTCCACGGGGTCATCCTTGGCTCCGCTGGGCGCGAAGGTTTCCCGGTACTTCGCTGCTTGGCTCGGATTGATCGGGAACAGCGTAATAAAGGAATATGCCATCAAGGCGTAAACCAGCGCTCCTCGGGATTGTTCCATGCAGATCGCCACCGGGCGATTGCCGAACCGTTGTTGAAGGCATTGAACCCAGCCTTGAATAGCTTCCGGGGTACTCGCGATAACGCTCATCTCCGGTTGGCTGGCCCCGTCGGCCAGCAGGCAGATGTCGTGTTTCTCGTCAGCCCAATCGATGCCAACCAGCGCCGCAAAAGTCGGCGCTGCCGATCCCGTGTTTTGAGTGGCATTCATGCGATGTCCCTCCGAAGGGGTGGCGGACTGTTTCGCACGCCGGCTTGGATCCCGCGAATTGCTTATAGAAGAGCGCTTGGCAATCGCGACTTCTTGAGTATTCGTTTTGGAACCCAAGCGCATCGTACCCGCTCGAAAGTCTTTCTCAAGACTTGATCTGTCAGCAAGGCTTATTCGTAGCGGGACGACGCGTGCTTGACCGATGGTATCGCTTAATGGAGGATACATACAACACCGTTTGGCGGAGTTATTAACAGGCTGCTGCGGGGAGCTCCTTACGGCTCTCCTCGCAGCCTGATTAATAACTCCGGAGGAACTATAAGCAAGGCAAGCTTGGGCTGGCTGCGGATGCGCTACGCAAAGCATTGGACTCGTGTCCATGCAAGTGGAGCAAACCCGCAGACGGCCGGAGATCGCCGCTGCCTTTCCCGAACCGAATTCGAGACGTATTGGTATAAAGCACAGCCTTCAAGGATAACACCATGACAACACCCGACGATTCCACCTCCCGGCATTTTATCCGCGAGATTATTGAAAACGACATCAAGTCCAACAAGCACGGCGGCAAGGTGGTCACCCGCTTTCCGCCTGAACCCAACGGCTGCCTCCATATCGGGCACGCCAAGAGCATGTGCATGAACTTCGGGTTGGCCGCCGATTTCGGCGGCCGGTGCCACCTGCGATTTGACGACACCAACCCGGAAGCGGAAGATGTGGAATTTGTCGAATCCATCCAGCAGGATATCCGCTGGATGGGATTCGACTGGGGCCAGCACCTGCATTACGCCTCCGATTATTACGAGCAGCTCTACCAGTTCGCCATCCAGCTGATCCAGTCCGGCAAGGCCTATATCTGCACATTAAGCTCCGAGGAATTCAAAGCCTACCGCGGGGTTCCAACGGCGCCCGGCAAGGAAAGCCCCTGGCGCAACCGCGCGATCGCGGAAAACCTGGATTTGTTCAAGCGCATGCGCGCCGGCGAATTCGCCGAAGGCTCCTACGTGCTCCGAGCCAAAATCGACATGACCTCCCCCAACCTGCACATGCGCGACCCCGTGATCTACCGCATCATCAAAGCGCCGCATCACCGCACCGGCACAGCCTGGCCGATCTATCCGATGTATGATTTTGCCCAC
>JAQTSI010000430.1 GCA_028711365.1 Methylococcaceae bacterium | reverse complement strand
GCTGAACCGCGATGGCTTCCTTAGGTGTCAGATTCCAGGGATGAAGATGCTCGAGTTTCACTATCCCAAATCGCCCCAAACCGTCTGAATCGCCGCCAAAGCCGTCAAGGCGGCGGTTTCCGTGCGCAGGATCCGCGGCCCCAGGCGCAGGGGAATGAAACCGGCCTCCAGAGCCAGGCTGCGCTCGTGCTCGGCGAAACCGCCCTCCGGGCCGGTCAATAAGCAGACGCCGTCCTGCGGCGGCGGCAGTTCGCGCAGAGTCTTGCCGCCATGGGGATGCAGGAACAAGCACAACCCCGCCTGCTGCGCCACCCAGTCTTGCAGCTTCACAGGCTCGTTGACTTCCGCCAACCGATCGCGCCCACATTGTTCGCAAGCGCTGTGGACGATCTTGCGCCAATGGCGCAGACGCTGTTGTTTGCGCGCATCGTCCAGTTGCACCACGCAGCGCTCGGTAAACAAAGGGGTGATGGCGGCAACGCCCAATTCCACCGCTTTTTGGATCGCCAAATCCATGCGCTCCCCCCTGGCGATTCCCAAGCCCAGATGGGTATGCAGATGGGATTCCAGATCGCGCGGATTGAACTCCCCCAGTTCCACGCTCACGGCCTCCTTGTGGGCTTCCACCACGACGGCGGGATATTCCCCTCCCTCGCCGTTGAACACGATCAGATCCGCGCCCCTTTTCAGCCGCAGCACGGTGCGCAGATAATGAGCGCTTTCTTCCTCGAGGGGGATGGTCGCGCCGGGGCTCAGTTTCTGCGGTAAAAAGAATCGGGAAATGCGCATGAGGCTTCGGGTCAGTGTTCGGCAATTGCACCGAATGGCTCGTGCCGGAGGCTAAGATATTCGAGGCGAAATTCAAAAGTTCTGCGAGTGTCGGCCAACGTAAACTCGGCATCAGTAACGGCATCGCATTCAACGATGTCCAGTCCTTTCTGTTTACCCAGTGTTTCCTTAAACGCTCGGGCTACGGTCTTCGCCTTTTCGATGCTTCCCAGCTTAGCGGTGTCTGCTACGACATAGACCCACAGTTCGTAAGGCTCGTTTTCAGGCAATTCCTCATTGCGCGGCTGGTAATCGATGAACACAGCCAAGATTTCGTCAGTGGACTTTTTGAGGTTCTTCTCGAATGCCTGCCCCAAGCGGCGGTTGAGTGCGTCAGGAAAGGCATGACGCCGATAGCGCGCGGCAAGCCATCTTGAAAGAATCTGCCGGTTGCTGTCGGATAGGCTGAATGAACTGTCAGGGGCCGAGTCTATCAGGTCGAATTTGCTAATGGTCCGCTTTTCCGTGGCTGACAACTCCATGGAGCAGGGCTGGTCATGCCGCGTAAACTCAATGTGCAAAAGACGAGGATTTTTAGCTTGGGAACAGTTGCCATCCATGCGAGAAATGGCTTGTGCAATAATTACCTCAACGAAAGGCTCCTTTTCGGCATTGTTTGCTATGTCGCAATCGTGTGAAATGACCACGGCAAATTGACCGCCATTAGTGATTTCCAGGCAACAGACTACGACATCGCTTGACAACACGGAACCTTGTCGGTAAGAGGTATTTTGACTCCAACCCCGAACCATTTCTTCCATTCAATAGCCCTCACTCCGAATAAAGAGGGGTACTTTCCGCAGCCGCTGCATCGAAAGAACGAGGCGACTGGTCAGAACCGCGAATCCTGCCCCGATTCGCTGCCTCTTTTTCGTCGAGGGTACGCAGAACATCACACCGACTGCGAATCTCCTTGCCCTGCTGGAGCAAGCCGAAAAGCGAAGCACCGTTTTCAAATAGCGGGCGTTTGACTAAGTTATCAGGTCGACGCAGTCCGAGACTGGCAAAAGCGTCTGCTTTTTTGGCAAGGCCGAGAATTCGTACCGCTGCTTCGGGTTTAGGTTCTTGACCATCCAGCCATGTATAGAGGGTCGGTCGGGAGATACCGAGTAACGCAGCTAGGTCACTCGCATTCAGACCAAATGACTTGCGAATGTCGCGTAATTGTTCGGCTATGGTGCGGGCTTCCACATCGTCATGACTGTTGGCCTGATTCTGAATCTCGGTCGAGTAACGCACCAAGTTGACACGACTACGGGATAATGCCTCACGCAACCCCTCTTTTGTGAGACCCTGCATTGCACCGGAACCCAAACCTGCACACATTGGTGCAGTAACACCAATACGAGAAATAAACCCTAATGGCGGACTGAAGTAATCCAAGCGCTCATGAATACCCGACTCCTGGGTACGGATGATCTGTTGATAGGATGTTGATATATCACAACCCGTACGGGGAAGCCGTTCAGTTGTTGGGAATGTCATGGCTGTCATTTCCATCGCTCCTGTGCGAATTGAGTAATCGAACGCTCAAAGGCGAGACCAATGCCGTCACGTAACCTATGCAGGGTTGCCACGATATTTGACAATGAAAATGCCACCCTCTCTTGGATAAAACAGTCGTTGTCGAGAACAGTGATCAAGCCATCACATGGGCTGAAACGAGGCTGAATCACCAACTGCAAAGGCAATAATTCAGGCGGCATCGGAGGATGATCCCCTTGCGACACAACGGTAAACGCGCGAGTGACAAGCATGCCAAACGGCAATTGCGCAACCGCTTCAACCATGGAATGTTGTAACCCTTCCAGTTTTCTGCCCAAACCCAAGACTTCGGGGGCGAGATATTGATCCAACGTTTCTTCTTCGCCTGGCATCACGGCATCGAGATAACGCAAACCGATACGTTCTACAAAATCAAGTCCAACGACCTCATGCACCACCTCCAGCCCTTTGTGCAGTTCGGCGAAGAATGCATCACGCCCGCGGTATTGCGTAGTCTGATAGATCAAAGCATCCTGCAACAACAGGAAGCAGGCGGTTTTCTCCCGATTC
>JAQTSI010000160.1 GCA_028711365.1 Methylococcaceae bacterium | reverse complement strand
GCCTGTGCGCCATGCAATCCAGCGATAAGCCGATGCTGGATAAGGCCTGGATCAGCGTGTTCGCCGCCGACCATGGGGTGGCGCAGGAGGGTGTTTCCGCCTTTCCGCAAGCGGTGACCCGGCAGAGGTTGCGCAATTTCGTCGGTGGCGGAGCCGCCATCAGCGTGTTGGCCCGGTTGACGGATGCCAGGCTGGAAGTGGTGGACATGGGCGTGGCGGAAGCACTGGAGGATTCCAGCGGACTGATCCTGGCTCGGGTCGGCTGCGGCACGGCCAATTTCGCCCATCAGCCGGCCATGAGCGAAAACCAGAGGGAAGCCGCCCTGATCGCCGGAGCCGAGGCCGCACTCCGCGCCCAGCGATACGGGGCGCAGATCTTCATCGGTGGCGAGATGGGGATCGCCAACACCAGCTCCGCCGCCGCTCTGGCCTGCGCCCTGCTCGGAGCCGATCCGGCTTCGCTTACAGGCCCCGGCACGGGCTTGAACACGGAAGGCGTCCGGCACAAAAGCGCCGTCATCGAGGCGGCCTTGAAACGGCACGCCCAACATCTGAACAGCCCCAGGTCCATCCTCCGCCACCTGGGCGGATTCGAAATCGCCGCCCTGACCGGGGCTTACTTGCAAGCGGCGGCCTTAAGGATGCCTTCCCTGGTGGATGGTTTCATCGCCTCCACCGCCGCGTTGATCGCAACAAAACTGCAACCGGCTTGCGCCGATTGGCTGATCTACGGCCATCGCTCCGCCGAACCCGGCCATGGCCTGGTGCTGCAAGCTCTGGGCGCGCGCGCCCTCCTGGATCTTTCCCTGCGTCTGGGCGAAGGCAGCGGCGCGGCCGTGGCATTGCCCATCCTGCGCGCTGCCTGCACCCTGCATGGCGAAATGGCGACCTTCGCCGAGGCCGGGATTCCCGCCGCATGAGTACCCTCGACCTGCTGCGCCATGGCGAGGCGGCGCCCGGCCTTTGCCTGGGGTCGGGTTTCGATGCGCCGCTGACCGAGGAGGGTTGGGCGCAGATGTATTCGGTGCTGGGCGAGGCGCCTGCGCCCTGGGATGGCGTGATCACCTCGCCCCTGATCCGCTGCGCGGATTTTGCCGCCGAATTGGCCGAACGTCACGGTTTGCTTTTGCTGCGGGAGCCGCGTCTGGCCGAGTTGGGTTTCGGTGACTGGGAAGGTCAGGCCTGGAGCGAACTCTATGCCCGACAGGGCGAGCGGCTGTTGGAATTCCAGCGTGACCCTTTATGCCAGGGTGGCCACAATCCCGCGCCGGCCGGCGAGCATTATGCCGAATTCGAATCCCGCATCGCCGCGGTCTGGGAGGAGTTGCCGGCAATGACTTCGGGCGGCCATTGGCTGGTGGTCAGCCACGCCGGGGTGCTACGCGCCATCCTGCGCCGGGTGTTGGGATTCCCGGTGGCCAAGCTTTTCCAGATTCACGCACCCTACGCCGGCCTGACCCGCATCGAGCACTGCGGCGAACCCCGGCTGATTTTCCATGGCGGAAAACCATGACTGTTTTCCATGCTTTAGGCCTGGCCCTGCAATTTCTCACCCGCCTACCGGTTCCCCAAGGCGTTCGCTATTCGCCCGCTGCGCTGGGATGGTCGGTCGTCCTGTATCCGCTGGTGGGGCTGATGATCGGGGCCTTGCTGGTACTGCTGTCCAAGCTGCCTTGGGAAGCCGGGCCAATGTTGATTTCCAGCCTGCTGTTGACAACCTGGGTGGCGATCACCGGCGGTCTGCACCTGGACGGATTGGCCGATTGCGCCGATGCCTGGGTGGGAGGGCAGGGGGATCGGGAGCGCAGCCTGGGGATCATGAAAGATCCCTGTTCCGGGCCCATCGCCGTCACCGCCCTGGTATTGCTGTTGCTAGTGAAATTCGCCGCCTTGACCGAACTGGCGGGCCAATCCGCCACCATTCCCCTGTGGTTCGCCCCCCTGCTGGGGCGCTCTTTCGTTCCCTTTCTCTTGCTGAACACGCCTTATGTCCGCCCCGCAGGCCTAGGCAGCCCATTGGCGGAAAACCTTCCTTTTCTCCCCGCAATGCTGGCGGTGGCGTTTTCACTATTGGCCGCCCTCATCGCCTTGGGGCCCTGGCCGGTCTTGGCCGTCGCGCTGACCGCCCTCTGGCTGCGGGCGGCGATGATGCAACGCTTAGGCGGCTGCACCGGCGATACCTTAGGCGCCGGGATCGAGATCACCGAAGCCGTAACCTTGCTGGCCTGCGCACTGGCTAGGGATTGAAAGCGGGCGGCTTCCCGAGCAAGACAACAAACCAAGAACACACGAACGATAAAGCCCTGATAAGTAGGTAACCGACATCCCGCACTCTCCTAGCCTGAATTGGCATATAAAGCGACATGGCGATCGCCGAGGAGCGAGAGCAAGGCGCGGTGCTGCTCGTTGAGGTTCAACACGAGGGTCTGGACTTGCGCGACGCAGAGGACATGGATACCGGAAAAGAACTGGAACACCCAACCCGCCGTCGGCCGGTCCGAGGTTTGGCCGCGTTGGCTGGGAAAGGCGCATCGATGCTGTTGCAGCGAGCGCCGAATGCGGTATTCGAGCGCGCCATAGACCAGTCAGGGTCATGATCATCAGTAAGGCCATGATACGCTGGGGCGACTTGAGAAACAGGGTGGAGGCATGGAATAGCGGGGTCTTTGAGGAAGCGAAAACGCGCTCGACCTTCTGTTGATCCTGGATAGTTCGATCACCTGTTCGTGGCTGAGCAGCGTTTCGTCCAATTCCTGGGTGGCTACGGGGGGCAGTGGCCGGCCCAGAAGCTTTGCGCCAGAAACACCAGCGCAGATCACTTTGCGTCCTCTTGCGGACAATCTGGGGTACGGAAGATCTGGGCAGGATCAGATTAGGCGCCGGGGTCAAGCCGCCAAACGTTTAACGAGCTCTTGCCCACTGTCTTCTAGCCCAAAAGAATGGCAGAAATTCACCCAGCTTTCAGGCTCGGGGCGGACGGGAAAACCGTTCATGAGGGTTGGGCTAGCAACAAGAGCTTGGCGAGAATCTTCGGCGAATGGAAAACCGGGCTCAAACCCGAACCCGGATATTGTCGATGAGTCTTGCCTTGCCCAGTCTGGCGGCAAGCAAGATGACAAAATCACGATCGCAACTCGCCGGCTCAGCCAAATCCACCTTCCGAATGACGAAATAATCCGGCACGAAACCGCCCTCCTTCAAATTTTCCAGTTGTTGCGTCTCGATGGATCGGTAATCGCGCTCCCCCGCCTCCAACGCCGCTTTTGCCGCCAACAGGCTTTGGTAAAGCAGGGCGGCTTGGCTTTTTTCCTCGGTGCTCAGATAGCCGTTGCGGGAACTCATCGCCAGGCCATTGGCCTCGCGCACCGTGGGGACGCCGATGACCCGGACGGGCAGGTTCAAGTCCGCCACCATGCGGTGAATGACCGTCAATTGCTGAAAATCCTTTTCGCCAAATAGGGCCACCTCCGGCTGGACCATGTTGAACAGCTTACACACCACGGTGGCCACACCGCGGAAATGGCCGGGCCGGAAGCTGCCGCATAGTGTTTCGGAAATCCCTGGCACTTCGACAAAGGTGGAAGAACCGCGTGGATACATTGTCTCCGTGTCCGGCATGAACAATAGATCCACGCCAGATTCGCGCAATTGGGCGGCATCTTTTTCCGGGGTGCGGGGATAAGAACCGAAATCCTCGCCTGCACTAAACTGGGTAGGATTGACGAAGATGCTCACCACCACCCGCTCGGCCTGTTTTTTGGCTTCTTCCACCAAGTGCAGATGCCCGGCGTGGAGATTGCCCATGGTAGGCACGAACGCGATGGATTCCCCCCGCATCCGCCAAATTCGCAAACTCTCCCGCAGGTCGGCAACGGATTCGATGTGTTTCATGATGAAGAAAATGCGGAGGGTGTTTACCAACTAAAAGCTGTGCTCTTGCGCCGGGAACTGCCCGCCGCGCACCGCTGCCACGTAGGCGCGGATGGCGGAGGGAATGTCGCCGGCTTCCGACAGGAAATCCTTCACGAAGCGTGGACGCTTGCCGGAGGAGAGGCCGAGCATGTCGTGCAGCACCAGCACCTGGCCATCGCAATCCGGACCTGCGCCGATGCCGATGACGGGAATTTCCAGGGCGCGGCTGACCTCTTCCGCCAAGGTCGCCGGGACGCATTCCAGCACCAATAACCTGGCCCCGGCCTCCTGCAATAGCAGGGCGTCTTCCAACAAGGTTTGCGCGGCGTGGGCCTCCCGCCCCTGCACAGAGTAACCGCCGAGGTGGTGAATGGACTGGGGTAATAGCCCCAAATGACCGCAGACCGGAATGTTTTGGCTCACCAGGAAGCGCACGATATCCGTCCGGCAGCGGCCACCTTCCAGTTTGACCATCTGCGCGCCCCCTTCGCGAATCAGCCTTGCGGCATTTTCGGCGGCGCGTTCGGGGCTTGGATAGCTCATGAACGGCAAATCCGCCAGCAGCAAGGCATGCGATGCGCCTCGCGCCACACATCGACTGTGGTACACCATGTCGTCCAGGGCCGCCGAAAGGGTGGTCTGTTGACCCTGGATCACCATCCCCAGGGAGTCGCCGATCAGGATGACATCCACTCCGGCCTCATCCAGCACCCGGGCGAAGCTGGCGTCATAGGCGGTGAGGACGACGATCTTCTGCCCTCGCGCTTTCATGGCGGCCAATCCGGGTATGGTCACTGCTTGCTCAGACATGGTCGATCACCTCCAATCCGCGGCGGGGACAGGCCGCGACAAGATCGTTCAATATCCCCCTGCCGGGAATTTCAAGACCGGATGGGGCGATTTCCGCCAGCGGATAGAGCACGAATTCACGTTCGGTCATGCCTGCGTGAGGCACGGTCAACTGCTCATCCGCGATTCGCTCCTCGCCGTAAAGTAGGATATCCAGATCCAGGGTACGGGGCCCCCAGCGCAGTCCGGTACGCACCCGGCCGTGGGACCGCTCGATGGCTTGCAGGGATTTCAGCAAACCATGGGGGGACAGGCTGGTTTCCGCCGCCATGACCGCGTTGATATAATCGGGCTGCTCGGCCGGCCCCATCGGGGCGCTGCGGTAGAGGCTGGAGAAAGCGATTTCTCGTACACCAGACAGGGCGATGATGGCCTGCCTCGCGATGCGCAATTGCCGTACCGGATCCTGCAGATTGCTGCCGAGACCGATATAAGCGATGACGGGGGCTCTAGGCATCGCGGGTCACCCTAGGTTTTCTCGGCCCCCGCCTGCGCGAACGCGAACGGCGGGCGGTCCCGCCTTCCCGCGTCATGGCCTTTTGCTCGGCCTCACCCGCCGACTGGAAACGGGTCCACCAGTCGGCCAGCTCGGGATCGGCCTCGCCGGTTTCGGCACGCAGAACCAGGAAATCATAAGCGGCGCGGAAACGGGGATGGGTCAACAGCTTGAAAGGACGCACACCTTTGATGCGTTCCAGGCGCGGCTGCAACATCCACACCTCACGCATCGTCAGGCTCACCGTACGGGGAATGGCGATACGCCGAACCTGCCGGTTGATCACCTCGGCGGAAACCTCCTGATAGGCAAACACATCGTTATCGCCCGCCGCTATCCTGGCTTTGGCCTGGGTGCGCACCGGCTCCCACAGCAGGGCGGCAAACAGAAAATAGGGCGAGACCCCCTTGTTTTGCTGCAAGCGTTCATCGGTGCGATCCAAGGCCTTGGCGAGAAACAGCAGAGGAAAATCCTCAGCCTCTTGCGCCAGGCATTCTTCGGTTTCCGGGAACAACGCCCCGAACAGGTGGAAATGCCGCAACTGCTCGAAAGTCTGCACCGCATAGCCGGACATCAGCAGCTTGATGACCTCGTCATACAACCGGGGAGACGGAATGTCTTCCAATAAGTGGGCCAGATGAGGAATCCAGGCGGCGCAGTCCGGATGAATGGTGAAGCCCAGTTTCACGGCAAAACGCACCGCTCGCAACATCCGCACCGGATCCTCGCGGAAACGCTGCTCGGGATCGCCGATCAGCCGAAGGATTCCGGCGCTGTGATCTTCCATGCCGCCAACGAAATCCACCACCGAAAAATCGCGGATGTTGTAATACAAAGCGTTGACGGTGAAATCCCGCCGCCAGGCGTCTTCCTCGATAGTGCCGTAAACATTGTCGCGCAGGATGCGCCCATCCCGGCCCTGCTGCCGGTCTCCCTCGCCGTCTTCGTTGTTCAGGCCGCGAAAAGTGGCCACCTCCACGATCTCGTGGCCAAAATGCACATGGGCCAGGCGGAAACGCCGTCCGATCAGTCGGCAATTGCGGAACACGGCGCGGATCTGCTCCGGGTGCGCGTCGGTCACCACATCGAAATCCTTCGGCTCGTAGCCGAGCAGCAGATCGCGCACACAACCTCCCACCAGATAAGCCTGGTAATCCGCCTTGCGCAGGCGATATAGCACCTTCAACGCATGCTCGCTGACCTGGGAGCGAGAAATACTATGCTCCGAGCGAGCGTAAATCCGGGCTCCTTGGGCCGCCGGCGCGGAAGGACGGGCGGACGCGGACTGAATGGACCGGAATAGTTTTTTGACGAAATCGAGAATTGGCAGGGGCGTTTTCTTGGGGTTGGTTATCGGTAATCTTTGAAAATATTACCCTACCCTGGCGACAGTCTCAAATTCGCCTGTTTTCCCGAATCGGCGCAGGAAGAACGAAGCCGCAGGGAGATCCGATCACAGCCGCACCTTGGCGAGCTTGCGCTTGCCGACCTGAAGAATATGCGTAGCTCCGGCCTGGACCAGGAGCTTGGAATCGGCGACCTTCTCCCCGTCCATCTTCACCCCCCCCTGCTGGATCATGCGACTGGACTCGGAGGTACTCGCCGTCAATCCCAGGTCTTTCAACAGATTGGCGATGGGGTAGCCGCCCGCCGGCGCTGCCAGATTCTGCTCTTCCAGGTCGTCCGGGATCAGCCCCTGCTTGAAGCGAGCCACGAAATTCTCCAGCGCCGTTCGGGCCGCCGACTCGCCGTGGAAGCGGCTGACGATTTCCTGGCCCAACCGGACCTTGACGTCGCGCGGGTTGGCGCCTTCGGCACAGGCCTTTTTCCAGCGCGCGATCTCGCTCATCGGGGTGAAGCTCAACAGCTCCAGGTAGCGCCACATCAGATCGTCGGAGATCGACATGAGTTTGCCGAACATCTCGTCGATGGGATCGGCGATGCCGATATAATTACCCAGGGATTTGGACATCTTCTGCACCCCATCCAGGCCTTCCAGCAGCGGCATGGTCAACACCGTCTGAGGCCTCTGGCCGTAGACTTCCTGCAACTGCCGCCCGACCAGCAGATTGAACTTCTGGTCGGTGCCCCCCAACTCCACATCGGCCTTGAGGGCGACGGAGTCATAACCCTGGATCAAGGGATAGAGGAACTCATGGATGGCGATGGGCTGGCCGGTTTTATAGCGGTTGTTGAAATCCTCCCGCTCCAGCATGCGCGCCACGGTATGCTTGGCGGCCAATTGAATGAGATCCACCGGGGTCATGGCGTTCATCCAACTGGAGTTGAACATGACCAGCGTCCTTTCCGGGTCGAGGATCTTGAAAATCTGCTGCTCGTAGGTTCTGGCATTCTCGATCACCTCATCCCGCGTCAAGGGCTTGCGCGTCACATTCTTGCCGGTGGGATCGCCGATCATGCCGGTGAAATCGCCGATGAGAAATATCGCCTCATGCCCCAGATCCTGGAACTGCTTCAGCTTGTTCAGTAGCACCGTGTGGCCCAAGTGCAAATCCGGCGCGGTGGGATCGAAACCTGCCTTGATACGCAACGGCCGGCCTTCGGCCAGCCTCTTTTCCAGTTCTTCCTCGCGCAGGATTTCTTCCGCGCCGCGGCGGATCAACGCCAATGAATCTTGTACGGACATCTGTACTCTCTATATCCCGTTGAATGATCAGAATCAAACGATGAATTTTAATTCACTATCCCGCTCAAAGCCGTAAAATTTGCATCCTCTCCCCCGAACGCGAGCCCGAACATGCCTCAGTATTTCATCGGACTGATGTCAGGCACCAGCCAGGATGGCATCGACGCAGCCCTGGTCGCTTTCGAAGCCGATGGCTTCGAATTGGTCGCCACTCATTACCATCCTTATGAGGCCGCTTTCAAGGAAAGATTGCGCGCCGTCTGTTATGCCGAAACCGTCTCTTTCCCCATGCTGGGGGAACTGGATGCGGAACTGGGATTATTGCTGGGCGAATGCGCGAATCGGTTGCTTGAAAAAAGCGGCCTGCAACGCGATTCCATCGCCGCCATCGGCAGCCATGGCCAGACCGTTTTCCATCACCCGCAAGGGACACTGGCTTTCAGCCTGCAAATCGGCGACCCCAACCGCATCGCCGAGACCACGAAGCTGACCACCATCGCCGATTTCAGGAGACGGGACCTGGCTGCCGGTGGCCAGGGAGCGCCGCTGGCTCCCGCCTTCCATCGCGCCTTTTTCCACGATCCGCGGGAAAGCCGGGCCATCGTCAACATCGGCGGCATCGCCAACCTCACCCTGCTGCCTAAACAAACCGAGGCCAGAGTCTTCGGCTTCGATTCCGGCCCCGGCAACACCTTGATGGACGGCTGGATCGCCCGTCACCGAGGAAAAGCCTACGACCCTGGCGGCGGCTGGGGGAAATCGGGCAAGGTACATCAAGCCTGCCTGGAAAAAATGCTGGCTGATCCTTATTTTGCCAAATCGCCGCCGAAGAGCACCGGTCAGGAATATTTTTCCCGCGCCTGGTTGGAGGGAATGCTGGAAGGCACCGTGGCTCCCCCGGAAGACATCCAAGCCACCTTAGCCCGACTCACCGCGCAGACCATCGCCGATGCCATTCGCCTGCACGCACCGACAACGGACCGGGTGTTGGTCTGCGGCGGCGGGGCCCATAACGGCTTCCTGCTGGATCAATTGCGAGAGTTGCTTCCCTGCCCGGTGGCAAGCACCGAGCCCTTGGGGCTCCATCCGGACTGGGTGGAAGCGACCGCCTTCGCCTGGTTCGCCCGGCAAACCCTGCACGGGCAGGCCGGAAACCTGCCCGAAGTCACCGGCGCCACCAGAGCGGTGCTGTTGGGAGGAATCTATCCTGCAACCTGAATCAACGGTATACGATCACCTCCCCATCGCCAATTTCCACGGATGGGTTCATGATGATCGTCAGATTCTGAATCTTTCCTTCTTCCCAGGTGAACAGGCCAAAGCTTGGGCGATAGCCCGCAATCTACTGCCGTTGATGGACGATGTCGCCATCGCCGAGATTGCCGGCCTTTTCCCGGAAACCGTGGCGAGACTGCGGACGGATGCCGATAAATAATCGCCCGGTCATGAACCGCCTACGATCTTTAGGCTGGCGTTTCTGGTTTCTGTTCACTGCCTGTATCCTGCTGGTTCTGAGTCTCGCTCGACCGAGCCTGCCAATGAAGCGGTCGGTGTACCGATATCTCCTGGTCGTCGATATCACCCAGAGCATGAACGCCCGCGATTACCATCGGACAGGCCTGCCCGCCGACCGCCTAGGTTTCGTCAAGGTTTCGATCCGGCAGGCATTGCACGATTTGCCCTGCGGTTCGGAACTGGGCTTGGGCCTGTTCACCACCCATCACACTCAACTGCTGCTCGAGCCTTTGGAAATCTGCCAACATTTTTCCCTGCTGGACGATACACTGGAACATATCGACTGGCGCATGGCCTGGGCCGCCGATAGCCATATCGCCCATGGCCTGTACTCCGGACTGCGGGAAGCGGCCCGCCGTGGCAAGGAGACGCGGCTGGCTTTCTTCAGCGACGGCCAGCAATTCCCCCCCGAGCCTGAGGCTCCGTCCTTCGACGGTAAACCCGGTGAAGTGGGAGGGGTCATCGTTGGCGTGGGCGGTAGCCAGCCGGTTCCCATCCCCCGGCTGGATCGGGAAAACCGCCCGCAAGGTTTCTGGGAATCTGTGGATTTGCGGGATTATCTGCCGGCCTCGGCGATGCCTGGGCAGAAAGAGGGTTCAGCCTACTATCTCTCCCACCTGGACGAATCGGCTTTGCGCGGTTTGGCTGCCGGCACGGGCCTGGGTTATCACCGCTTGGAGACGCCGGAAGGTCTTGTTCGGGCGCTGATGGCCAAGGATTTGGCGGCGGAACGGATGGTCGCCACCGATTTCAGCGGGATGCTGGCGCTTTTGGCGCTTTTCTTTTTGTTGTTGACCCGACTTCCTCGTTTGCCGGGGAGAAAATGACATGGAGATTCGCTGACATGTCCCTGGCAAAAATCCTGCTGCTGATGGGATCCGGCTTGATTATTCTTGGCCTGCTCCTGAGTTTTGCGCCCCAACTGTTTGCCTGGTTCGGCAGGCTGCCCGGCGATATCCGCATCGAAGAGGAGAACCGGTTCATTTTCTTCCCCATCACTTCGATGCTTCTCATCAGCTTGGTGTTGAGTTTGCTGATCAACTGGTTGATGAGGAAGTAGGCTAAGATTGTTGGCGTACCTCAAATATTCTTTCGATTGAAAGAGGGCGACGCCATGCGAAACTCCTTCACGACGTTCGGTAAACTGGCCCCTGTGGCGGTATTTGCGCTTTTTTGCCAATCGGTTAATGCCGAAACCATCTATAAATGTGTGAAAGACGGCAAAATCAGCTATGGCTCGGCGCCGACTCACCAGGATGCCCAGTGCCGGGAAGAGACGATCCGTGACGACGGGCCAAAACCTGCGGAGTTGGCCAGGATCATGGAAGAGAAAAAGCTCAAACAAGAAGAAGACAGAAAGGCGCAGGAGCAGGCTCTCAAGGAATGGGATGTACGCGCCAGGCTGATGGAGGCCGAGGCCTCCACGCGTCGTGCAAAGGCGGCAGAGGAAGAAGTGTTCCGCCTGCGGCAGATGCCGCCACCTCCCTACCCATACGCCCCCATCCCTTATTGGGGGCCGATGTGGCAGGCGCCACCTCCACCTGCTCACCCCCATTCCTTCGGTGTTCCTGATCATCCGGTCAGACCACCCCCTCCTCAGCCGAATTTTCGCGTGGGGGTGATGCGTAAACCCTGATGCGAGAAACTTTGTCACGGCTGCGCGTTGTCATTTTCCCGCCTACGCCTATACTCCGGACTGGATGCCTGACCATGCGGGTGCTGGCCCGTCACGCGCAGGAATGCGTTTGAGGTCAAGGCAGCGATTTCATCAACCGCGAACAAGGGTGATTGTCATGAACGCATCCAACGATCCACGGGATTTTCCTCGCACTGGCAGACAAGACCGACTTTTGCATGAGTTGGTGCATGATCCATACAAATCCAGGAGTAAACCACAAGAACCCACCGTCTGTCCCGATTGCGGGGCGATCTTCCACGGCGGCCGCTGGCAATGGGGAGAAACGCCGGCAGATGCCCATCAAGAACCCTGTCCTGCGTGTCACCGGATCCGCGATAAGCTGCCGGCCGGTTGC
>JAQTSI010000159.1 GCA_028711365.1 Methylococcaceae bacterium | reverse complement strand
ACTTCCTCAAATAGTCAGTGACGGTGTCTTCATCCACCCGCACCACGTCGGCTATCTCCCGATGCGCGTAGCCCTTGCCCTTGAGGTAAACCACCCAGCATTTTTTCCGCGCGCGCGCGCAGGAGTTCTCGGCCGCCTCCTTGTGCAGCTCGTCCAATTGTTCTTTGGTCAGTTTCAGGTCGATCATTTTCAGGATTCAATGTGGCGGATTAAGACCTTTCTGACTCTAACATTGGACTGACTCAAAACCGAAAATTTGACCACGCGGAGTATAATGCCCCGGTCAAGTTCACTAAATCAATCGCTGTGCCAGTGAAGATGACATCGGCTTCTGACATTGATGCACTTATCCAGCAGCTCAATGAAATCAAGGCACAGCTCGACCTCTATGCAGAGATCGAAGTGTCGTTTTCACTCAAGGGGGAATAACTATGCTCACTGCGATCACCCTGGAAGATTTCAAGAGTTATCGACAAGCGATGCTCCAGCTGGCACCGCTGACGGTGCTTATCGGCGCCAATGCTTCCAGTAAGAGCCACGAAGCAACTGGAAAAATGGCTGGCGGCCATGCTGTTCCTAGACCCGGTGCCGGCGCAAATGCGTGGTTACGCATTTCCCTCAGACGCTACTCTGCAGGGAAATGGCCGCAATGTTTCGGCTGTACTGTTCAACCTTTGGGGGCGTGAAGAGCAGGCGAGTATCGATCCTTTCGCCAGCAATCGCATGACCATTCTCAGCTTCGTTCAGAGCTTGCCAGAGCAAGACATCGCCGGCCTTTCGTTCTTGGAAGAGCCGCGCGGTGGGGTGATGCTAAAGCTCACTGAAACCTTTGGCGGTCAGGAAAAGGATTATGACGCATCGTTACTGTCCGACGGCACGCTGCGAGTGCTTGCCATTGCCGCAGCCATGCTATCCGCAACAGAAGGCAGTCTGGTGGTGATCGAAGAAATCGACAACGGCGTACATCCCAGTCGCGCCCATCACTTGTTGCAACAAATTCAGCGTATCGCCAGCGAACGATCCTTGCGCGTGCTGCTTTCTACCCACAACCCAGCCATGCTCGATGCGCTGCCGGATTCAGCGGTCCCTGACGTGGTGTTTTGTTACCGCGCCCCTGCCGATGGTGCCAGTCGCCTGGTGCGTTTGGCCGAAGTGCCAGATTATCCAGAGCTGATCGCCCAAGGCACGCTGGGTTACCTGATGACCTCTGGCGCATTGGAGCGTTTCGTCAAGCATCACCCCACAGGCGGCGAACGCAAACAGCGTGCCTTGGAGTGGTTGGACAAAATGCGCGCAGGGACCGTCAATGAGTGACATTGTGTTGCTGGATACCTCGGTGTACCTGAATGTGCTCAACGTGCCCGGTTTCAATCAAGATCGAAATCACATCCTGAATGTATTTGACATCCGAGTTCAGAACGGCGACCACTTCTTGTTACCCATGGCCACCATATGGGAAACGGGTAACCACATATCGCGGTTGACCACGGGAGGAAGCCGTTATCAGTTTGCCTCGAAACTGATTGATGATGTTAGTGGCGCCATCGATGGAAATGCGTCCTACCGCCCCACCTATTTCCCGGAGCGCGAAGTCTTTTTGCGCTGGTTGGCTGATTTTCCCAACTATGCCCAGCGGAACAAAAGGCCTACCCGCGCAGTAAGAACGACCTCCTGGCCATCTTCGTCGAACGTGGGCTGGAACTGCTGCGCTCCGGAGGACGGATCGGCGCGATCACCTTGCGTACCTGCTTTTTCCTCTCCAGTTTTCAGAAATGGCGAGAGCACGTGGTGTTGGGTATCGCCACGCCGGAAGTCATGGCCGACCTGGGGCATGGCGTGATGGACGACGCCATGGTCGAGGCCGCGGCCTATTGTTTGGTCAAACACTGAGGAAAACATGACATGCAAACTTTTACATTCGAGTGCAACTTGGACAGCACGCGGCATCTGGTGCTGGATTTACCGCCCAGTGTTCCGCTTGGGCGGCATCGTGTCGCGGTTGTCATCGATCCGCCGCTGATCGAACAAGCGGCAGCGCCTATTCAACCCATTGCCGATGAACAACCGGCGCGGACGGAGCGTTGGCAGCATTTGATGGCTCTACGTGAACAGGCCATTGCAGAGGGAATGCAGCTCATGGATTGGGATGAAATCAATGCCGAAGTGCGAAGCCGCCGTGGTGGCGCCAGCGATGAATAAGATTTTGACCTATGTTGATGCGAATGTGCTGATCGCCGCGTTTCGTGGTCAATCGATAGTCAGTCAGGCCGCCGTTGCGGTGCTGCGTGATCCCGGACGGGCCTTGCTCGTGAGTGACGCGCTGTGGCTTGAGATCGTGCCCAAGGCAAGATTTCACCGCCAGCAGCACGAAGTGGATTTTTACGAAGGAATATTCACGCTTGCCCTCAAACGTGTTTGCTGGAACGAAACCATCATGGAAAAAGCCTGTGAACTCGCGCCACGCTACGGCATGGCGGCCATGGACGCCATCCATGTCGCATCGGCCCTGATCGGCGGCGCTGAGGAATTGGTGACAGGCGAGGGTTGGAACAAACCCATGCTGCACGTTCAGGAGTTACGGACACACTCGATCCAACTGCGGACGGAGCCAACAAAACGATGACGGTCTTCCTGCGCCTTTTGGCCGAAGACGACAAAGCGCAGGCGCTGCTTGTCGCCTGTACTCGCCTGCGCCAGGGCGAGGTAGACCCACGCCTTTTCGAGGTTCGGCCGGAATCGTTCGACGCCGTGCCCGGTAAGCCGTTTGCCTATTGGGTGTCGGATGCGGTACGGGTAACGTTTCTCCGGCTGCCGGCATTTGAGGGCGAGGGGCGGACGGTCAAGCAGGGCTTGGCGACGGCGGATGATTTCCGCTTTGTGCGGGCGTGGTGGGAGCCTGGGAGCGCGGGCGTCCCGCCCGCAGGCGGCCAGGATGGCCGCGCTCCCAGGTGGTTTCCTTTCGCCAAGGGCGGTGCTTACTCGCCGTTTTATGCCGATGTGTATTTGGTGGTGAAGTGGGGGAAGGATGGCGGGGAAATCAAAAACAATCTGAACGAGAAAGGTGGCGTGCGCTCGAACGTCTGGATGCTTCGAGACACAGCAAACAATTTTTTCCTCCGCCCCGGCCTCACCACCTGGCCGCTGCGCACACAAAGTGGCCTCAGCCTGCGCGCCCTACCCGCCGGCTGCATCTTCGGCCACAAAGGCCCGGCGGCTTTCGTCGCCGACGACAATCCCGACGAATTATTGGCTCTGCTTGCCCTGACCAACAGCCGCGCCTTCGGCCTGCTGGTCTCTCTGCAAATGGCGTTCGGTTCCTACGAAGTCGGCGTAATTCAGAAAACCCCCATCCCCCCGCTGAACACTGACCACCGGCCACTGACCACTCTCGCCAAACGCGCCTGGTCCCTCAAACGCACCCTCGACACCATCAAGGAAACCTCCCACGCCTTCCTGCTCCCCGCCGCGTTGCGGTCCCTCACCCCTCTCCCGCTGGAGATGGGCTTTTTCTCCCCTCTCCCAACGGGAGAGGGGCCGGGGGAGAGGGCGCCGCCATCGAGGCGGAACTGGCGCGTATCCAGGCCGAGATCGACGAGATCGCGTTTGACCTCTATGGCTTTGCCGAGGCCGGCCGGGAAGCAGTGGTCGGTGATCAGTGGTCGGTGGCCGGTGAAGACGCGGACTCTGACGACGAAGACGCCCCGACCGACCAAGGGCCACCGAGCACTGACCACCGACCACTTGCTTTCCTGGGCCGTTGGCGTGGCCTTTGGCCGCTTCGACTGGCGCCTGGCCACCGGCGAGCGTCAGGCGCCGCCCGAACCCGACCCCTTCGACCCATTGCCCGCCAAGAGCCCCGGCATGCTGCCGGACGGCGCCGAAGCTTTCCATGCTCACGCCGGCATATTGGTCGACGATCAGGGGCATCCGCACGACCTCGCGCGCCTGGTTGAAGAGGTACTGGATGCGGTGGCCGGTGGTCAGTGGCCTGTGACCGGTGGTCACTGGCCACCGATCACTGATACCCGCCGTTGGCTGCGACGCGATTTTTTCCCCTTTCATCTGCAACGCTACTCCAAGAGCCGCCGCAAGGCGCCGATCTACTGGCCGCTTTCGACCGCTTCCGGTAGTTACACGCTGTGGGTCTATTATCCCAACCTCTCCAGCCAGACGCTGTACACCGCTATCAACGACTTCGTCGAGCCCAAGCTCAGCCAAGTCGGCGCTGACGTGGCGACGCTGCGCAACAAGGGTACCGCCCGCACGCGCGACGACGAAAAGCAGTTCGAGGCCCAGCAAGCCTTTGAGCTGGAGCTGATCGAGCTGCGCGACACCCTGCTCAAACTCGCGCCCACCTACAAGCCCAATCACGATGACGGCGTGCAGATCAGCGCTGCGCCGCTGTGGCCGCTGTTCCGCCACAAGTCCTGGCAAAAGGTACTCAAGGACACTTGGGCCAAGCTAGAGAAGGGTGACTACGACTGGGCGCACCTGGCCATGAATTATTGGCCTGCCCGCGTACGCGACAAATGCAAAACTGATAAGTCCCTCGCCATCGCGCACGACATAGAGGACCTGTACATTGAGACCGAAGCCAAATCGAAGAAGGCCCGCGGTCGCAAGTCGAAGGAGGATTGATGGCCGTTCACTACCATTTGGGGCACTTTCCACCGGCTGAGCTTGACTGGCCACAGTTGATTCCCCTCTTGGGACCTGCATCCGCTGCCGTGGCGCGCTATGACGGCACTTTGGCAGCGATTCCCAATGCGGCAGTGCTACTGTCGCCGCTAACCACCCAGGAAGCGGTGCTTTCCTCTCGTATCGAAGGTACCCAGGCCACGATGGGCGAGGTACTGGAGTTTGAAGCGGAAGGCGATACGCCCGGCTTGAGCGACGAACGCCGCGCCGACATTTATGAGGTACTGAATTACCGGGCGGCGATGCGGATGGCCGAAAAGATGCTCGCGGATATTCCACTGTCGCAGCGGCTGATTCGCGAAGCACACAAGGTGCTGCTTTCTGGTGTGCGCGGCCAGAGCAAGGCGCCGGGGGAATATCGGCGAATTCCCAACTGGATTGGTCCGGCGGGCTGCACGATTGAACAAGCTCGCTTTGTCCCGATTTCGGCCGACAAGCTGCCCGACGCCATGGGCACTTGGGAGAAGTTTGCCCACGAAGATGCCGCTGATCGCTTGGTTCAACTGGCATTGCTGCATGCCGAGTTTGAAGCGCTACATCCTTTCTTGGATGGTAATGGGAGATTGGGGCGCATGCTCGTGCCTCTGTTCCTGTGGCAAAACGGGGTGATCCATAGGCCGATGTTCTACGTCAGTGCCTTCCTGGAAGCCAATCGCGATGAATACTACGAACGTCTGCTCGCTGTGTCGCGCGATGGTGACTGGACAGGGTGGAGCAAGTTTTTCTTGAGCGCGCTGAAAGCCCAGGCCGAGGAAAACCAGCAGAAAGCCGGTGCTATTTTGAGCCTTTACGAGCGGATGAAGCGTGAGGTTGCAGATTTAACCCGCTCTCAGTACGCCATCCATGCCCTGGATTGGATCTTCGAACGGCCGATCTTCAAGAGTTCTGACTTCGTGGCCAGTGCTGGAATTCCCGAGCCAACAGCGAAGCGCATCGTCCCCGCCCTGCGGGAAGCCGGCATTCTGCGCGTGATGCTCGAGGCCAGCGGTCGCCGTGCCGCCACCCTGTGCTTTCCGGCTCTGCTTAACATCGCCGAAGGACGGGAGGCATTTTGAGGATCACGGATGCGATACAAATTGTATTGTGGCGCACGGATTGGCGGTTTGTGCGCCACAAGTTGTCTAGCGATGATTTGATGAGCCACAAACCAGAACAGAATGTGCCCAGTGAGCATTGAGCCAAACCGAAGATTGAGAGGAGACCCATGCCATGGGCATGTTTGATTCGTTTTATATCGATCTGGATGGCCGCGAGCAGGAACTCCAGAGTAAACGCTTCGATTGCGCGTTGAACCATTACCGCTTGGGCGGCTGGATCGCTGGCAGTTTGCCGGGGGTTCGAGTCTATTTTGATCGCCTGTGGCTGGATGCCACCGGCAAGCAGGTTTATAGCGCCGATGCCGATTGCGTGCGCAAAACGACGGTGTTCATCGTGCTGGTTCAAGGCGTCTTCGTCGATTACCAGATTCATGAAGGAGAGCTGGCAGCCGAGGCCATAGAGCCCATCCTGCGCGAGTTGCAGGAGCGCTGGAGCGACTCGGCGCGTCTGCAGGGGTTTCTGGTTGACACCTTGCGCACCAAACAACAGCGGATTGCATCACTTGAACGGCAGCTTGGCCGCGTCCAGTCGATCATTGCCAGCGCTCGCCGCCTGCGGGCCGGTGAGAACCTTGGCGGCAAACTCGGTTTGTTATACGAAGCAGATAAAAGATTGGCTGCGGGTGAGGAGCCGTTGGAGGTTATCGCTTGGGCTCTGAGCGATGAGGCCCCAAGTGGTGGGTTCTGGGGGAACGGCACCCCGCTGGATCCATTGGACGAGTATCGACTCTAACAGGCGCGGCGGAGTACAAACCGAATGGGAAATAATCACTCCAGATTGGGTATCCCCCGAATCGAATCACTCAAGGTTGAGAACTATCGGGCCTTGGGCAGGGTGGAACTCGGCAAGCTTACTCCGATAACTGTACTGTTGGGGCCGAACGGCAGCGGCAAATCGACTGTTTTCGATGTGTTTAATTTTCTCTCCGAGTGCTTCCAGTTTGGTCTACGGCACGCTTGGGATCGGCGCGGTCGAGGCAAAGAGCTCAAAACTCGTGGCGCAGCAGGCCCCATCGTGTTTGAGCTTAAGTACCGAGAAAGCCCAGGCACCCCTGTCATCACCTATCACTTGGCGATTGCTGAAGGCAGCAAAGGCCCCGAGGTGATCGAAGAGTGGCTGCAATGGCGTCGTGGCACGCGCGGCCAACCTTTCCGATTCCTCGAGTTTCGCCGTGGCGTGGGCCGTGCCATCAGTGGCGAGTTGCCCGATGCAGAGGATCAGCGCAAAGACACCACACTCAGGTCGCCAGATTTGATTGCCGTGAACACCCTTGGGCAATTGGCGGAACACCCGCGTGTGGCGGCGTTACGTGAGTTCATTACCGATTGGTATGTCTCGTATCTCTCGATTGACCAAACACGAAACCAGCCCGAGGCTGGTCCACAAGAGAGATTGAGCAAGGGCGGTGAGAACTTGCCCAACGTCATCCAGTTCTTGAAGGAGCAACATCCAGAGCGCCTGGAACAAATTTTCTCAGTGCTACGCCAGCGTATTCCCCGTTTGGAACGCGTGGAGGCAGAACCGATGCCCGATGGTCGGCTGCTTTTGCAGATCAAGGATGCACCGTTCGATCAGCCCGTGCTGTCCAAATTCGCCTCCGATGGCACCATGAAGATGCTGGCCTACCTGACCGTTCTTTACGACCCGGAGCCACCGCACTTCATTGGTATCGAAGAACCTGAGAATTTTCTGCATCCACGCTTGTTGCCGGAACTCGCCGAGGAGTGCCGCGCCGCGTCCGAGCGGTCACAGTTGCTGATCACCACCCATTCCCCCTTCCTGCTCAATGCCATGCAGGCGGAGGAGGTGCGGATACTCTACCGGGATGAGCAAGGCTTTACCCAGGCTGTTCGGGCTAGCGACATCCAGGGTATTCCCGAATTCATCCGGGCAGGCGCCTCTTTGGGACACCTCTGGATGGAGGGCCACTTCGGTTTCGGCGACCCGCTCATCAACCAGGGTGCGCCACGCACAAGCAAACGGGGGCGCGGCTGATGCTGGAGAAGCTGATTGTGTTTGTCGAGGAATACTCGATGGAGGCGACGCTGGAACAGCTTTTGCCGAAAACGCTGGGAGACGTAGAGTTTCAGGTCATTCGGTTCCAGTGCAAGGATGATCTGCTCAAGAAGGCGCCCGAGCGATTGGCGGGATATGCCTCCTGGTTGCCTGATGGGTGGCGCATCCTCGTATTAGTGGACCGCGACGATGATGATTGCAACACGCTGAAAACCAAGCTGGAACAGATGGCAACTGACGCTGGGCTGTTGACCAAAACCGTCGCTGGTAAAGGGGAACGTTTCCAGGTCGTTAACCGGATTGCCGTCGAGGAACTGGAGGCGTGGTTCTTTGGCGACTGGGCCGCAGTGCAGGCAGTCTATCCCCGAGTCCCTACCACTATTCCCGACAGGGCCGGTTTCCGTGACCCCGATGCGATTGCCGGCGGCACGTGGGAAGCCATGGAGCGTGTACTCAAACGCGCTGGCTACTTCAGCACGGGGTTACGTAAGCTGGAATTGGCCAGGAAAGTAGCGCCGCACATGGTGCCAGAACGTAATGTGTCGCGCAGTTTTCAAGCATTCGCTTGCGCCATAGAGGCCGCATTGGCCTGAGGTCTGTTGATGAGTATTGCGACATTCATACGAGAAAGCGTCCTGCTGCCGCGCCTGAAGCAATCTGGCTGCCTAGTCGTGTACGACTCGGATAAGCGCTATCGCGAGCAGTGTTTCTATCTGGTTGGGGACAAGGTTCGGGTCGTCGACGCCTCCGAGAGCAGCATTGAAGGCCGGGAAGCCGCGCTACTGGCCTTGCGCGAGATAGGGCAACCGAAGGCGCCGCTTGAGGGTGTGCTGGTTTATGTGCCGGCCAAGAGGCCTGAGACAGACCAACAAAAACAGGCAGACCCGTTCGCTCTGTACGCGGAATGCGGGGCGGTGTTCCCTGATGGTGCAGGTGATGAGTATGAACAAATTTGCTTGAAGGCAAAACCCGACCACATGACTGAGATACGGCAGGTGTTTGCCGCATCTCCCTCTGGGCCGACCTTCGCAGTCATTGACGCCATTGGTGGCGGCATGAGCTGGCCCCAGTTGCGCGCCACTCTACGGGTGGAATCGGGGCGCGAGATTCTGGCGGCACTGCTGGCGCCGAGCGCGAGCCAAACGGAAGCGCTGAAGGGGCAGGAAGGTTGGGTGCAAGAGGCGCGCGACTTCCTCCGCGCCACCTTGGGCCTGAGCGTGAAGACGCGCGGCAAGACCTGGGCTGCCCTCGCGGATGAGCTGTGGCGGTATGTGCTGTTCAGCGAGTTCGTGTTTGATTTGCCGGTGGCGCTGCCGGAGACCTTGACGGGGGTGCCACATGCGTTGATGGAAGCCAGGCTTATTATTGAGGATGTCTGCGACCGGCTGCGTAACGATCCGAAATCACGCTCGACATACATAGAACGGGCCGAGGCGATTGAGGCGGACCTCAATCTGGCCGATCTGTGTGGCGCGATTGAAGACCTTGGCGAGCGCGATACTTTCCCCTTCGAAGAGCGGACATTCCTGCACACGGCAATCAAAGGCATCGTGACTGGGGACACGGACGCCACCCGCCGCGTACTGACTCGCCAGAAAAGCTCCGTTTGGCTCGGCAAGGACGAAAGCCAGGCACAGTGGGAGTTGGTACGAACGGCCCTGAGCTTGGTAGAGGCCTGTGAGGATTTCGAACGCCAGTTGCCGGAACATGCCCGTTCTCAGGCGGAACTGATCGATTTCTACCTGGGCAGTCTGCGCGAAGCAGACCGCCTGCAGCGAGAGTTTGAACAAGCTGCGGGCGATTTCCTCGACCAGCACGGCTTGATGCACGAAGTGATCAGTCAGGCGCGGGTCCGCTATCGGCGCCTCGCTGAAAAGGTCCAGGGCGTGTTCGTGAAGCACATAGATGCCGCTGGTTGGCCGCCTACCGGGCGCCTGGCCAACGCTGATGTTTTTGATCGGCTGGTGGCCAATCGTCTCAAAGAAAGCGGAAGCAAGGTGGCCTACCTGATGGTGGATGCCCTGCGTTACGAATTGGGCGTGGCGCTCGAAAAGCTGCTGGCAGAGGACGGGCCGGTCGAGCTGCAAGCAGCTTATGCGCAGCTACCGACCATCACCCTGGTGGGCATGGCGAGCTTGCTGCCAGGCGCGCGCACGGGCTTGGCCTTATCACTAGAGAACGATGCGCTGGTCCCCAAACTAGAAGGAATACCCGTGGGCAATGTTCCGCAGCGCATGAATGTACTCTCCAAGCGCTATGGTGATCGTTTTGCGGAAATGCCGCTCAACGATTTTGTGCGCGGCAAACCGAAGATTGAGGAAACGGTCGACCTGCTGGTGCTGCGCTCCTCTGAGATTGACAGCCAGTTGGAAGGCAATCCCGAGACCACGTTGGGGCTGATCCCAGGCACCCTCAAGCTCATTCGCGTCGCGCTGCACAAGCTGCGAGGCATGGGTTTTAAAGAGGCGGTCATCGTGACCGACCACGGCTTCTTCCTCAACGCACAAGCCGAAGCAGGCGACGTTTGCACCAAACCCAATGGCAGCTGGCCCGTCAATGCCCACGATCGCGTGATGTTGGGCGATGGTTCCGCCGATGGACACAGTCTGGTCGTCAGCGCAGAGAAGCTTGGCATTCGCGGCGACCTTTCCCAAGTTGCCATGCCTCGCAGCATGGCGCCCTATCGCTCAGGGCATCTGTATTTCCACGGTGGAGCTTCCCTGGCGGAGGCCGTTGTGCCGGTGCTGGTAGCGCGCCTGGATACTGCCGGCCATGCGGAATTGCGCAAGGTGGTGGTGAAGCTAGCCTACAAGAACGGCGCCAAACGAATTACTACAAGGCTTCCGGTCATCGAAGTCATACAGGTCTATGACGATATTTTTTCGCAAGAAATGAGCGTCGAAATCTTGTTGGAAGCGCAGGACAACAAGGGCAATGTGGTTGGTGAACCGCGCCCCGGCGGTGATGTGAATCCCACAACCAGAACCGTGACCTTGATGCCAGGCCAGCGCAAACAGATTGCGCTGCGCATGGATGAGGAATTCAGGGGCAAGTTCAAGGTTTTGGCGCTCAACCCGACCACCCTCGCTGCCTACTGCAGCCTGGCGCTTGAAACCGACTATACGGAGTGAAACCCATGGATGAACTCGACCAAAAGCTAAACGCCACCTTCGATGGCAAGGTGCTTCGCAAGGATCTGCTGCACCGAATCAAGAAAGGCACGAATGTCCCGACATTCGTCCTGGAGTTTCTGCTCGCCAAGTATTGCGCCAGCAATGACCAGGCGGAGATTCAGGCCGGGATGGAGGCTGTTCTCTCTACATTGCAAGAGAACTACGTTCGCCCTGATGAAGCTAACGCGGCACAGTCAAAGGTGGCCACCAAGGGCAAGCATCGGTTCATCGACAAAGTCCATGTCCGCTATGTCGAGAAGGAAAAGCGTCATTGGGCGGCTCTGGAAAACTTTAATTCGCAGAGAATCGCGATAGCGGAGAAGTTCTATCGCGACAACGACCGGTTGCTTGAAGGCGGCATCTGGGCCGAAGTCACCCTGTCGCACAACGATATCGATGAGGATGACTATGCGTTTTCCATCGAGGAATTGCGGCCGATCCAACTGACGCGCTTCGACTTTGGACGCTAC
>JAQTSI010000158.1 GCA_028711365.1 Methylococcaceae bacterium | reverse complement strand
ATCTGCATCCTCTTGCTGGTCATCTCCATTGTGCCGTTGATCATCCGCATCCTCTTGCGGATCATCTCCATGGTGCCGGTGATCCTCCGCATCCTCTTGCGGGTCATCTCCATTAAGCCGTTGATCATCCGCATCCTCTTGCGGGTCATCTCCATTGAGCCGTTGATCATCCGCATCCTCTTGCGGGTCATCTCCATTGAGCCGTTGATCATCCGCAACCTCTTGCGGGTCATCACCATTAGCCTGTTGAGCGTCTACCTCCGTAGGATCGATGGGATTCGACATTGCAGCGGCATCTTCAGCATCGCCTGCGTTTCGGTGGCTTCCACCGACATCACTCAGAAAGCTAGCACTTTTACGGATGGCTTGTATTGATATTTTCCCCTTTAAAGCTCGACAAAAGGCGTGAGTTCGTAGGGTTTACACGCCCAAGCATAGCTCATGGCAAAATTCGGTGGAAATGTCGTTGGGCATTTCGACCCACCGCCTGTTCGAGCGCGGTGCGTTTTCATCCCGGGAAGCATCGAAACCGCGTATCCTCGCGTTCATCGATGATTTTGACCAGACCCTAGCCATGCCGTCCCGAGGGACCGATCGCGGCAAAGCCCTTGCCGCGATGAGTGATTAGGCTGATTTCAAGCGGTGTGTGCTAGATGAGCCAAACCCTGCGGCCGGCTCGTGGGTAGGGAAGACGCTTAGGCAGGGCGCCTGCGCCAATGCCTACACGGGATAAACCTCCCGTGTAGGATCGTTGGCCGGAAACCGCCTTATTGGCCCGCCGCCTTGGCCAGGCTGGCATAGACCGACTGGGCCTGGTTGGCGGTGGATCTCGCCGCCATCGCCTTGGCGTGGGCCGCCTCGGCGCTGGCCTTCGCCTTGGCGGCCGCTTTTTCCGCCATCATTTTGGCATGGCCCGAGGTCTTGGCGACTTGCTCCAGCGCCATCTGCATCCGCTGCGCCGCTTTGGCTGCGGACTTCTCCGCCCTCAACGCCCTACGCTCGGCCTTGTCGGCTACGGATTTGGCCTTGGCCAGCTCGGCCATGCTCGGCGGATTGACGGGAACGGGGGAAGGATTGCCGCTACTTCCTCCTGAACCTCCACCGTTATTGGCCACGACAGGCGGCTCGATCTTATCCGTCAGTGTGATGGCGTCGAAGGGGTGAGCCGCCGCAAACACCACATAACCGGTGTTCTCCGTTCCCGACGGGTGCAGGCTCAGAGGATCGCTGCCGGAATCCGTGCTCACAGGATGCACCACCAACGGCGTGAGCCCCGAACTCCCCCAATTCCCGCCGCTGTTGGCGAGGATATCGACTTTCTTCGGGTCGTTCGAAAGCCCGGAGTAAGGCAGTTTCACCAAAGCGGTCTGGCCGTTGAAGTCGGTCAAGGCTTTATTGTGCTCATCGCGCATCCTCAGCGAATAAACCGCCGACGCCAGTTTACCCAGGCCGGTAATGGTCTGGGTATCGCTTGCCGTGGGATCGCGGACTTCCAACTCCAGCCGGGTACGCGGCAGTATCGCCTCGGCCATGGGGCTGGCGGCGCTGGCAACCGCCACGGGACTGAGCTTGGCGTCGCCGGTCAGCAGGCTGAACACGAAAGCTTCCTGGGAACCCAACTCCAGCCCCAAGGTCTGCCGCTCCGTCGCATCGCTCACGCCCAAACGCTGGAAGGCTTGATCCAGTCCGAGCTTGGTCCATTCGCCGCCGGTCAGCTTGGCGCTGTCCGCCTTCAAGGAGCTCATGGAAGGATCGAGCCGGGTCACGTTGAGGATATCCGCCATGCTGACGACGATCTTGTTGTCGTCGGTGAGCTTCATATAGGGCTCACCCAGCACCACCACCCCCTCGTCCACCAGGCGCTTGTCGGTCAGGTTTTCCAGGATCTGGACATTATCCTTGCCCAGGATGCCGTTGTCGGCCAACAGCGAACTGTAAGCGCCATCCTGTTTGCGGTTATGGCATTGCCCGCAAGCCGTCGCCGAAACCGCCGGGCGGGTGTTGTGGGAGAGCAGATAGGCATTGGACTGTATCCAGACCAATTGCACATCCGGATTCACATAACCCTTTTGCTTCAGGAAATTGTCATAAACCCCCTTCAGCGCATGGGTCGGCCCATAGACCTCGTTGTTCTTGAAATTGTTTCCCTTAAACGGCATCAAGCCCTTGGGAAGTTCATATTCTACCCCCGTGCTCGGATCTTTCACGACGCGGCCGATGAGCTTTCCATCCTTGTCCTTCTTGACGGTATAAGCCGAGAACAGATCCTCCCGGGTCAGGATGCGGCCTGAGTTTTTGTCCTTCCAGTAATAACGGAACTGGGAAATGCTCTTATAGGGGACGATCTTGAGCCGGCCGTTCTCCGCCTTGCGATAGCGGTAAAAGATCTTGATGTCGGAGCCATCCCAGCCTTTCAACCCGTTGATATGGCAGGTTTCACAGCCCACGACATCCAGATGGGTCTTGGCGATCTTGGTCAGTGCCGATTGCGGGTAGCCCGCCATGAATCCGCTCTGGGTCCAGCGTTCGCGGTGCGCATCCAGCAGACTGGGCTGCTTGGAGGGGATCACCTTATGATCGGCGGTATCGTGGCAGTATTCGCAGGATTTCGCCCCCGGCCGGTAATCCCGATCGCGGCGGATGTCGATGTCGGAATCGCCCTTGGGGAAATTATGGTTGGCGCTCAAGTCCACGTTGGAATAGGAAGGCTTGTAATAATAGCCTTGCGTGTGGCAGGCGTTGCAACTGTCGATCACCCGACTCTCGCCATTGTTTTCGGTGAATGATCGGCCCTTGTGCACATCATTCTTGTAGTCGAACGGGCCGCTGATCACGCCGTTGGCGTCGCGGGTCTCGGAAGCCGCCCCCCCGAAGCCCCAGAAACCGCGTCGATTCTGCTCCAGCGTATAACCATGGCATTGCCAGCAGTTGTCGTTGGAAGGGAAACGGCGCATGGGAATCTGCACCTTGCCGTTGGTGTCGAAAGCGGCCGGGTTCCAGTGCAGGATGGGCTTGCCGGCGGCGTCGAAATTGAGCGCTCCCATGCCGTCCTTGATCGTGCGGTCGAAGCTCACCAGGTTCAGGCCATCAGGCGCATCCGGTTTGAGATTCAAAAACTCCAGCAGCGAGCTTGCCCCTTCGCGGAAATAGCCGTTCCACATCAGCCCGTTTTGACGTAGGTCGAACCAGGCGCCGAACGGCTCTTTCGGAGTATCCTGCAGATCCATCCACTCCCAGATGTCGGTATTCGCAGTCCCTATCTGGCTGGCCGGGAATATCTTCAAGTGAGAGAGATCGCCGTGACACATCAGGCAATCGTTCTCGACGACCCCGCTTTTTTTCCAATCCCAGCGCGAAAATACGCCCATCGACGCGTCTTTGTTGTTTTCGTCCGTGCCCCGGTTGTAATAATCCCCATCCAGTGGGGTGATGGTGGCTACCTCCTTCTGGTCATAACGGATGCCGTCGCGGTCTTTTTCACTCCAACCACCGCCGGTATGACATTCGATGCAACTCTTGATCATTCCGGCCGCGCCGAAATCGCCGACGAAGCCGTCCGCGCCGGGTGTTTTCTTGGCCGCGATGCCGGGCCCCATGCAATTGAAACCGCCATAATAACCCGGCGAGAATACATGGCTCCAGCCCCCGCGCTTCTTACCATAATCGTCGTCCGCCTCGTCCCTGCCGCGTTCGAAATGACCGGCATGGGAGATGGCTTCGTAATCATGGCAACCGCTGCCCACGCCGCAACTGGTTTTCGGGCTGTAGGGTTTGCCGCTGACCAGCACATGAGCGCCGCTTTCATCCAGCAGGGGAATGGCAGGATGCAGCACCGGCTTGTCGATGGCGTTGGCCTCGAGGGTGGCGAAGGCGGCGGCTGGCGATAGCAGGGCGAATAACGCCACGATCATCGCCCAGTGATGCCAGCTAGTTAAGGTGGTTTCCGGGAAATGATTGACCCATTTAACCCCCCACCCCCCCTTATCAGGGGAGCTTTTCTCCCTCCCCTGGTAAAAAGAGCATGGGTAACTACACAAGTCCCCTCCCCCTGGCAGGGGGAGGGTTAGGGAGGGGGTTGAACGCTGATGATACGGTGGCGCTGCTGGGTACGGCGAGTCTCGACCCCCATCCCACCCTTCCCCCTGCCAGGGGGAAGGAGTTGATTTCCCTGCACTTTCAGTCTCGTGTAGATACCTTTGGTAAAGGGAGAGCGGGTGATGGGGTTCTGATGCAACGGGAGAAGGGTAAATCCATTCCCGGAAATGGCCCAAGCAGAAACTTCGATAGTTAATTTTCATTTTTTTCCTGTCGTCGTGTCGCAATCATCCCGCCTGCCGGACGGAACCGGCAGCAGCCTGAATCAAGGAGTTCCACTGCGCCTTGGCCTCGTTCGCTTTGGATCGGGCCGAAGCCGCTTTGATCTGGGCGGCGGCGGCGGCGGACCTTGCCCGGGTGGCGGTCTTTTCCATCGCAGCCTTGGCGGCGCCCGTGGCTTTGGCGGCCCGCTCCATCGCAGCCTGGGCTCTGAGCGCAGTTTTCGCCGCGGCCTTTTCCGCACTCACCGCCGAGCGCTCTGCCTTGTCGGCAGCGGATTTGGCCTTGGCCAGTTCGGTTTTGGTGGGCGGATGGACATGGCCATTTCCGCCACCTCCCGGTTGCTCTCCCGTCTGCGATTCGGTCAACACGACGGCATCGAACGGCTGAACGGCGGCAAAGACGACATAACCGTCGCTGGCCGCAGCGGCTGAATCGGTACCTGAAGTCATGGGATGAACGAGGGTAGGCGTCATGCCCGAATTTCCCCAAGCGCCGCCGTTGCGGGCGATGACATTGATCTTCTTCGGATCATTTGACATTCCCGTATAAGGCAGTTTCACCCATGCGCTCTGGCCGTTGAAATCGGTCAGGGGCTTTTTGTTCTGGTCCTTCACCTTCAAGCGATACACCGCCGAAGCCGGTTTGCCCAGGCCCGCGCTGGCGATGGCCTGGTTATCGGCAGCCTGAAGATCGCTGACTTCCACCTGCAATCGGGTCATCGGAAGGATGGCCTGGGCCATGGGACTGACCGCGCTGAGCACCGCCATCGGCCTGAGTTTGGCATCGCCGGTCAACAGGCTGAACACGAAAGCCTCCTGGGAACCCAACTCCAGCCCCAAGCTCTGGCGCTGCGCCGCATCGCTCACGCCCACGCGGTCCAAGTCTTCGCTCAAACCGACTTTCGCCCATTCCCCCGCCGCATCCTTGGCGATGGCGTTGTTGAGACCGCTCATGGAGGGATTGCGCTTGGTGGCATACAAGATGTCGGCGTTGCTGACCCTCACCTCGCCTTTGTCGTTGAGCTTGTAATAAGGCTCAGCAAGCACCACCGCCCCCTCCTGGATCAGACGGGGATCCAGCTTATCGCTTATCGCTTTGAGGGAAGTCCCCGCCCCCAACAAACCGTTGTCGGACAACAGGGCGCTGTATGAGCCATCTTGTTTCTTGGCATGACATTGATCACAAGACAGGGAAGCCGAAGAAGGACGGGTGTTATGGCTGATCAGGTATTCGTTGCTTTCGAAATAGATCAGTTGCGCATTCGGGCTGGTATAGCCCTTGGCCTGTAACAGCTTGTCATAAGCCTTCTTATAGGCTTTGACCTTTTCATAACCGTCATCGCCAAAGGAGGGGTAAAACTCCCAGATGCCGTTGTACTCCCAACCCATTTCCTCGAAACTCTTGCCGGTATCCGGATCTTTCAGGATGCCGGTGATATTGCCGTCTCCATCCTTGAGCACCTGACCCTGCGCATCCTTCTTGATCTCATAGGCGGCATCCGTCTCGGCGACGCTCAGCACATGGCCCGAGGTCTTGTCCACCCAGTAACTGCGCACTGCGGGCTTGTAGGGCACGATCTTCTGCTTGCCATCCTCGGCTTGCCGGTAGCGGTAGAAGACGTTGAAATCACTGCCTCCGACTTCCTTGAGGCCGGAGATATGACAGGTCTGGCACCCCACCACGTCCATGTGCACCTGGGTGATCTTGGTCAATGTCTCCTGGGGATAGCCGGCCATGTCGCCACTGGCTTGCCAACGCACGAGATGGGCGTCCAGCAGGGTTTTCTGGCCCGAGGGGATGACCTTGTTCTGCGCCTGGTCATGACAATATTCGCAGGATTTCACATCCGGTCGGTAATCCAGATCGTTGCGCAAATCCATGTCGGAATTTCCTTTGGGGAAATTATGGTTGGCGTTCAGATCGACGTTGGCATAGGCCTCGCGGTAATAGCCGCGGGAGTGGCAAGCGTTGCAGTTTTCGATGCTGCGCTTTTCGCCATTGGCCTCGATGAAAGTCTTGCCCTTGTGGACATCGTCCTTGTAATCGCTGACCACCACGCCATTTTTATCCCGCGTTTCCTTGGCGTCATCGCCGAAGGCATAGAAACCGCCGCGATAGGTTCGGGTATGATGGCACTGCCAGCAGTTTTCGTTTTCCGGGAAACGCACCATGGGAATCTGCACCTTGCCATTGGCGTCGAATGCCGCCGGGTTCCAGTGCAAAATCGGCTTGCCGTCTTGGCCCAGATCGAGGTTATAGCCTGTCGATTTGCCCTCGCCACCCGGCTTGAAGGTTTTTTCGAAATTGACCAGATTCATGCCAGCCGGGGTGTCCGGCTTGATGTCGATGAACTCCAGGGTGGCTGATGCCGCTTCGCGGAAGAAACCCTGCTCGATGACTTTCCAGTTGCGCAGTTTCCACATGAACCGGTAAGCCGAAGTCTCGTCCCAACCATAACCGGGCCAATTGCTGGCGCCGTTCGATCCCATGCGGGGATCGAATTTCTTCAGATTGGCGTAATCGGCATGGCACATCAGGCAATCCGCCTCCCGCACTCCGCTTTTCTTCCAGTCCCACTGGGAAACGACCTTGGTATCGCGGATGCCGTTGGCGTCCAAAACCACGCCGTTATTGGCGTTGGTCGTGGCGTTGTAATAATCGCCATCCAGGGCGGGAATCTTGGCGGAATCTTTTTGGTCGTAGCGCAGGCCATTGCGGTCTTTCTCGCCCCAACCGCCACCCGTGTGACACTCGGCGCAATAATGTTTGACCATGCCCGGTGCGCCGTAGTCACCGTCGAGGAAGCCGGTATTGTCTTTCTTCGCCAGGTAGTGGTTGTTCATGCAGTTGAAACCGCCGAACCAGCCGGTGGATACCAGATTCGGCCAGCCCCGCTTCTTGCCGAAACCGTCATCGGCCTCTTCCCGCCCCATCTCGAAATGGTAGGCGTGGGTGATGCCCTCATAGTCATGACAGCCGCTGCCGACGCCGCAACTCATCTTGGGGCTGTAGGGCTTGCCGCTTTTGAGTACGTGGCTGCCGTTTTCGTCCAGCAGGGGGATGGAAGGATGCAATACCACCTTGTCGATGGCGTTGACCGGTTCGCCGGCCCTGGCCAAAGGCAGACAGCCCAGCCAGACGAAAACCGTCAGGATAGCGAACAAGAGCGTGGGACCGGGTCCCCGCGGTGAACCACTCGGCTTGAAACTCCTCATACTTCCCCCTAGAAAGACATTGATTATTATTTGAACGTCCCAAGGGAATACAAGAATCATTCCAATTTCTTTTTTCCGTTAAACCTTGGTTTCTTGACACCGCCAACTATTCTCACCCACCGCTCGATCGCGGCAGATGACCCAGTGAATTACGGCATTTGCCGCAGGGTTATTTCCGCAATCGAGCAGCCGGTGATGCCCTCAGGGCTTGCTGGTCACCATCAAATCCCGAGCCTCCCCTTTCAATGCCTGGGCTTTTTTCAGCCAAGGGTTGCGGAACATGGGAAAGGCCGATTTGAGGGCTTTCTGTTCGCAGTCCCAGGCAGATTCCAGCTTCGTCAGAGCCTGCGGGAAAGGTATCAGCGCGCCTTCCTTCATCACCCGAATGGCGTCGGCCGTATCGACCATGGCCAGTTTGAGCATTTCCCTGCCGTTTTGCAGATTCAATCTTCCTGCCTGATCGTCCAGCTTGTTGGAACTGCGGATGTTCTCCAGCACGTTCAGGCTGCGCAG
Source organism: Methylococcaceae bacterium (assembly GCA_028711365.1). Lineage (GTDB taxonomy): Bacteria > Pseudomonadota > Gammaproteobacteria > Methylococcales > Methylococcaceae > Methylumidiphilus. The sequence continues at coordinate 3,491 of JAQTSI010000158.1, read as the reverse complement.
GAACAGAGCCACGGCCACGATCTGGGAAGATTCGAGTTTGACCTTTCGGTCATGAGCCGATGAGGTCAAAGAACCCGGAGAATTGTTGAAGGAATCGCCATTATAGGAAGCCACCGCTTCCTCGATGCTGTTGACGCTATTGTTATGAAAGTAAGGCGAGGTATCCGCCGCCTCGACCAGAGGAGGAGTGTTGAAACGGTTTTCGCCATAGCAGGTTTGGTCGGCTTTGGGCCCGCAGTTGTGCCGTTCCTTCTGGCCAAAACCGCCGTCGACCGGCAGAGTCTGATCCACCCAGCGCGCCGCCTGATCGCGCATGTTCTCCACCCCGGTGTCGCGGGTCGGGTTGGCGCCGGTGGTGGAACTGTTGGCCCCGGCATTTTGATGGCAACCGTTGCAATTGGCCGTTTCGCCCATCACTACCTGACCGCCTACCAGCGGGTTTTCCTTGGTGTCGAACAAGGCCTTGCCGCGCTCTACCCAGGGCGATTTGAAGTTCAGCTTGCTCAAATCGATGTCCTTGTCCCTACCCAGGGAGAGTTGGTAAGCTTCCAGGGCCGTCAATTCCTCATCCGTAGGCAGGCGAAAGTCCAGTCCCTCGCGGCGGGCCAAGGTCTTGGGCATATGTTGCCTGATCGCGCCGATGGCGAATTCGCGCAGGGAACCGGTTCCCGGCGAACCGTCGCCGGACCAGCCCAAAGCATTGGCGAAAGCCTCGTCCTGAGCGAATTCCCCCTTGCCGCCATGTTCCTTGGAAATCTCGGTCTTGATGGAAGTCGCCAAAGCCAGGGTATGAGGAACCCCGCGCATCACCCCCGGTTTGTCGAAACCGTCCACATTGGCCAGGATCAGTCCGAATTGCCTCAGCAGTTGCGGTTTCTCCAGCTCGCGCAAATCCGGGTTGTATTCCGCCACGAACAAGGGATCATCCTTGGGCAGCTTGGCGATATACTTGGGATCGATGGTGTGGTTGTTATCCGGACGATGACAGGAAGCGCAGGTGCGCCCGTTGCCGTCGAAATCCTCCTTGATGAAGATCTTCCGCCCCTTGGCGATCTGCTCGCCCAACACCTGCTCTAGGCTTTGCACGCCAGCTCCCGCATAAGCCAGTTTCGGCAACAGGAAACCGAACGGCGCTTCGGGATTGGCCGGGCGCAGTTCCTGGCCCACGCCGGCCATGGCCCAAAGCTGATCCCCGTAATAAAGCCTTTGCATCAACCCCACCGAGCCGGCGATGAGGATTTCCTCGTCCGGACGTTTGCCGGCAGGCGTGAGTACCACCAGGTCCAAACCGAATCCTTCCAGCTTCTCCCTATCCAGTTTGCTCACCAGATGAGGCGCAGCGCCACTCAGCCGGCCCACCGGCAACCATCCATCGCCGTTTTCCGGTTTAACGCTGGCGCCCTGCTTATTGTCCACCAGCCAGAGTTCATATTCGCCCTGCTCCAGCCCTTCCACCGAGACGGCCAGGGAACCCTCCAACACATTCAACTCCACCAGGCCAGAAGCCTTGGAGGTTTGCGTGGAAATCCCTTTGGAATGGGCGATGGGCAATCGCAGCAAGGACTGGGTACCGCCCCGGTTCTCGTAGGCCTCCCGCCAGCGCTCATAAGCCGCCTGCAAAACCGCAGTATCGCCATGGCCCAGCACCACTTCCGGTTCACTTGAGAAATGGGAAATCCCCTGTAATGCCAGTGGCCCCAGGAGGCAAGCGATAATGGCGAAAATCGGTTTCGTGATTAGATATTTCATAGGAATTTTTCTGCACAGACTCAAAAAGTAACTTCACTCCAGGCCTGGTCGGCGACCTCGCGGGCCGGCGACTAGGCCTGGTTTACGCTTTGCCGGCTGGATCGCTTTGCATCGCACCCGGCGCAAGCGGATTTGGGATTCATGAAGCATGCCGACAGAAAAACCCCAATAGCCCTACGAACTATATGGGTATCATCCGACCGATCCGACAGAACCGGGGCATTTCCCGAGAGTGCTGCGTGATATGCCTCATGGGCTAGCAATCCCGAATCTTGCCGAATCGAACACCGCCCGCATGACTCCCCTGCCCGACATTGCGGGCATCAAGCGATTTCCATCGACCGTCACACTCCATCGACAGCGCGTGATCCAAGGCGATAACGATCGAATCCGATGAAGCCTAGGCGGCGATTCACGGGCGCGGAGTCCTTGACCCTGTCGATGTCTGCTTAACTCTTGTCGTTACGGGCAGAATTCGCAAAGCCAGTGCTCCACTCGCGTCCGGCGAATATTGCATCGAGGATGAGAGAAATCGCCGAACTTTTTCCCTAGGGAAGATGGGGGTGTATGGGCGTAGGCCCCGGCCACCTAGCCCCGGAAAGTGCCAAGCATTTGTTTCTTCAGGGCATATCCGTCGATTACCGGAAAAGCCTTGGTTTATTGGCTTGTTGTTTGCTTAAAAGCCTGGCCATAGAAATACAAACCATTACCGCCGAGCTTCAACCCATTGCCCCTTGGCGGCTAAACCCAGCAGAATTCATTACCTTAATCAGGAAAGCGCCCCATGACCTATGTCGTTACCGATAACTGCATCCGATGTAAATTCACCGACTGCGTGGAAGTCTGTCCTGCCGACTGTTTCCATGAAGGCCCCAACTTCATGGTCATCGACCCGACCGAATGCATCGATTGCAGCCTATGCGAACCGGAATGTCCGGCCCAGGCCATTTTCTCGCTGGACAACCTGCCGGGGCATTTGAGCCATTTCATCGAATTGAACGCCGAACTTGCCAAAATCTGGCCCATCATCACCGAAAAACAGGAGCCTTTACCGGATGCGGAGCCATGGAACGGCCAGGAAGGCAAACTTCAATATCTTGAAAGATGAACATCGGTTTCGATAGGACAACCCGCGTGAAAAAAGAGCAATTCGAATCCTACGACGCCATTCACCCCAGCTTGGGCCTACCCGGCTTTGCCTATGGCGATCTCTACTCACCGAGCCGGCTGCGCGATTTGACCCTGGCTTTCGACCGCGAAACCCAGCGGCAGGACCCCGCGCTGTTCGGAGAGTTCCAGGTTTATCGCCAATGCCAGGGCGAGGGCATGTCCCCCGAAGCCATCTCCGACTTGTTGGTGCGGATGGCTCCCTGGGTCGGCGAGTTCGTCGCCCGCCTGTTCCAGGTGGAATCCACCCGCGCTCGGCAGAAGGAGGCGATCCAAGCCGAATTCGACGGCATCTTCGCCTTCCGCACTCAGGTCGTCGGCAAGCTGGCGGCCCGCTTCAAGGGCCAGGATCCTTCCGGCTGGGACCTACCCGCCATCCGCCTGAAGTTCGAAGCGATGCTGCGCGCCTCGATACCCGCCGCCCGGGTCGACGGCGACCGCGAAGCCGCCGTCGCCGAGCTGGCAATGGAGTTGCTGGGCCTCTCCCAGGCCGAGACTCCCGATGCCTCCGCCCTGCGCGCCTGCCTGTCGGATCCGGTGTTTGCCGAGGACCTGGAACGGGACGATGCCGGCCT
>JAQTSI010000157.1 GCA_028711365.1 Methylococcaceae bacterium | reverse complement strand
GCTGTCCGCATTCTGGCCTGCGCCGAAGCGGCCAAGCAGACACGCGGCCTCAGTCAATACCGGTTCACAAGTCCAAAACGGCGGCTGAAACCGTTTGAACTGCTCGGTTACCCAGTCATGGTGATGGTCAGATTTGCAGAGGTAAGCTACCAGAGGGCCATTATCCAGGATGATCCGTGTCATTCACCAAAGCCTTCCATATATTTGGGATTGGTCGATAAATCGGATGGCCCGCTTTCGATGCAACCGCAAAATTCTTTGGTGAAGTAATAGAATGAAAGCTGGGGGCCGATCTCCGGGGGGGGGGGGCTGGTTCGTCGGTCTTACGGGCGATGAATTCGTCTGTTGAAGACAGCCTTCCTTTCATCGCGCCCCGCGCCTTTTGATCGGGCTCGGAGGGGCGGGGATTCGCCCGCCGCTGTGCCAGAAATTCGACAAAATCCAGCACTTCCAAGAGTTTCGGTTCCTCCAGGGAATGCAGACGTTCGATGATTTTATTTTCGATGACTGCGCTCATGGCTTTGTCTCGTTTTGATTGTGCGTGAATTCTGAACCGATTCTAGCCGATTTGTCGAGGGCAAGATTTTCGCAACTTACCGTTCGTGCTGAGGTATCGAAGCATGAACGGTAAGTTGCGAAAATCATACAAGCGCTATTTTAAATGCTCAGGCAACGGATTTTTGGTTCCCCAGGCAAGCCGCCGTACTTCATCCCACTCACCTTGCATCATGGCTTCTTTCTTCTTCCGGCTCCAACCCTTTATCTGCATTTCAGCCGACAATGCTTCTTCACGGGTGACAAATTCCTGCGACCAAGCCAGCGTCACCGGCAAGCGCGTTTTTGTATACCCGTCACAAGCGCCTGATTGATGTTCGCCGATACGCTTTTCTAGGTTGTCGGTGTGGCCTGTGTAATATGAGCCGTCAGCACAGCTAAGTATGTATACATAAAAATTCATAACGGCACTCAATCCGTTCGCCCTACGGCATTGAGACAACACCCCGTTCGTGCTGAGGTATCGAAGCATGAACGGGGTGTTGTCTTGATACCGCTTTGGATATTTTCAGATAAGAAAAGCAAACGTGCCACCGAGTAGGCGCAAAACCATTCATGCTTCGATACCTCAGCACGAACGGTTTTGCTTGGCGGGACTTGGCCGGGCATTAGGGAAGCTCTAGGTTGGGCGGGACGCGGGTTTGGCCGGTGAGCCAGCGCCGCCCAATTCATAACAAACCCTCCCTCCGTTCGCCCTGAGGTATCGAAGGGCGTTTTAAGCCAATCGAAGAAGGCAGGCAAACCGAAGGCGCAAAACCGTTCATGCTTCGATACCTCAGCACGAACGGTTTTGCTTGGCGGGACTTGGCCGGGCATTAGGGAAGCTCAGGGCGAACGGCGGGGCAACGTCACCGCATTCGGCGCGGGCTGTGAACAAATGGGCCGGTTCCAGGCCGATGGCGTTGAACTGGCCGCGCCAAGCTTCAATTTCCACCAGAGGCACACCGCCTTGCAGATGGGCGCGGACATCGTGGGGTTCCGGCGGCGGGGCGTTGTCCACATAGCGGCGGATGTTGAGATTGAAGTCGTTCTCGCGCAGTTCGTCCAAGCTGACGCGGCGGGAATAGGCGGGCACGTCTTCGTAGCGGTCGAAGGTGGAGACGATCTTCTCGATATGTTCGGGCTTGAGGTAGTTTTGCGCCCGCCCGGCGTGGAATTCGGCGTCGGCGTTGATGAACAGAACTTGCTGTTGCCGTTCTTTCGGCTTGCGCCCGGTGTCGGGCCGCATGACTAGGATGCAGGCGGGAATACCCGCGCCGTAAAACAGATTGGGCGGCAGGCCGATGACGGCTTCGATCAGGTCTTCGTTGATCCATTTCTCGCGAATTTTCTTTTCCTCGCCGCCCCGGAACAACACGCCATGCGGCATGACGGTCGCCACGATGCCGTTAGGTTTGCACACCGCCAGCATGTGCTGGGCGAACATCAAATCCCCCTCCTGAGCCGCAAGTCGGATCGTAGACACTCATGCCCGCTTGGGGCTTGATGAGGCGCACCATCAGCCGCACCACATCGCGGGGCGTGTAGAAGTCGCCGCCTTTCTTGCCCGCGCCTTCGGCGAACATGTTGATGAGGCATTCGTAGGCCGCGCCTAGCAGGTCGGAGAACTGGAAGTCTTCCTTGCGCAGACGGAAGCCTTGGCGGTTGAAGTGCCGCGCCAGCGCCCGGCAGTCTTCGTCATTGATGATACGCTTGTTGCCGACTTGTTTGAGGAATTGGATATGCTCCAACACGCCTTCCAGCGAGGGGTTGCGCTCGCTCAGTTGCACCAGCGCCTTGTCCAGCAGGCGGCCAAAGTTGTCCTAGTTGAGCTTGTCGATCAAATACGGCCAGCGGGCTTCCTCGGGGACGAAAAAGCCGGTGTAGAACATTTCATCGTCGACCACCAGCGGATTGTACTGGGCTATGACCTTTTCGCGTTCGGCCTCGAACACGTCCCAGCAATGGCGCAGGAACAGCATTCCGAAGATGAAATCCTTGTATTCCGCCGCATCCATCTTGCCACGCAGGATGTCGGCAGCGGCGTAAAGATGGCGTTCGAGTTTGGCGAGTGAGAGTTTTGCCATGGGGTGTTGTTAGCTTCCTTCAATCCCGGTTGAGCCGCTTGCAAACGGCTCAACCGTCGGTTTCTGAAAAAAAACCGCTTAATACAGCAACGATAGGAGGGCTTTATTACAACAGCTAGCTGCCTTTCAATACAAAGGTTGGATGCCTCATACGGGCACTTTACGACCATTCGTACTGAACCGGCGGCTAGGTTGCTATCGTAACTTTAACTGCCGCAAAGACCAGGAATTGAAAAACCGATCAGGATGAAACCGGCGAGCACTCGCCCACCCTGCTTGCCCCAATTACACCAGAATCACACAGAGTCTTTCGGATATGAAAAAGCCAAACCCCAAAAAACATGATAAGGCTTTGATTTACTTGGTGCCTCGGGCCGGGGTCGAACCGGCACGCCGGTAAAGGCGAGGGATTTTAAGTCCCTTGTGTCTACCAATTTCACCACCGAGGCGGTTGGGGTGGCCGAGAGCCGCTGCATGATGGCGAGAGCTACCCGAACAAATGAGGGCGCTGATTATAGCATTCCACAGGGGTTGCGGTAAATCGGACTTCAGCGGTATGAAATCGGGCGTGATTCAAAGTGATGCGGCCGCGGGGAGGGCGAGGGATTGCGAGACCGTCGATGGCAGGAAGCCCGAGCCTACAGGGCCGTGTTCACGTCGTGTCTTGAAAGCCCATCGCCCTCCCGGCGGGATTCGACAGGCGCCGGTTTGAATCACACCCATGAAATCTGGCTACGGGCATGCCCAGATCTTCAGCCCTCTTCAAATTTTTCCCGGAACATTTATAATCGCGTCGATACCATGTATCATGGATGTGCAATTTGACTTGTATTGCACCAATTGAAGCGCCATTTTCCAATGCTCATCCACCCGGGAAGAACTCTTATGTTGCGTTTTGCTGGTTTTTCATTTCTCGGTCGCCAGAGGTCCAAGCTGGCGATGGCATTATTGTCACTCCTGGCTTTCGCGGCGCAGGCCGAGCCTCAACAGGCAACGGAGGCCGACGTGGGCGCATGCCGATTTTTGAGCAGCGTCAGTGGCGATTCGGGGTACGGCAAGAATTCCGGCTGGCAGAGCTTGGCCAAACATGCCGCCTTAAGACGCGCCGGGAATCTGGGAGCGAGCCATGTCGTTTGGGAGCGCTTTATCCCGGTAGGCGCATTCAACGGCATCGCCGAGGCGAAGGCTTATACCTGCGATGGGCAACGCAACGTGGCGAGCCGCAGCACGCCGTGAGTTTAAAAACTCACCGCCGCGTTTGCGCCTAGGGTCAATTGGCTGCTTTGGGTGCCGACATCGAAAATCCGGCCAGTGCCGTCGCTCCAGTCATAGCGGGCTTCGGTGCGCAGCAGCAGCCATGGCTTGGGTTTCCAGTTCAAGCCCAGGGTGGTTTCGTAATAGCTGGCGGGAAAACTGGCGACGCGAACCCCATTCTGGTCGCGGAACCATTCGGCGCGAAGTCCCGCCACCACGCTATCGGTGAGCGCATAGGTCAGATATTGATTCAGCCCGTACCACTGTGCGCCGCCGCCTTTGGCATCGGGCCTTTCCTGGGAGCCATGGTCGAATTGAATGATGTAATGCAATTTATCGGTGAAGTCATGGCTGACCACCAGGCTGGCAATCGTGCGGTTGGGACTTCCTCTGGCGTCGGTGTCGCCCGAGGTCAGTGCGGCAGCCACGGAAGTACCGCCGTTTTCGCTGAGCCAGTTTACGCCCCCCAAGAAATTCCCATTGCCCGGATGTCTGTCGAAATTGTCGGCAATGCCATGGGGGCCCGTCACCGCCCCGAGGTTGACGGTAAAACTGGTGCCGGCGGGAAGGCTGAACAGAACCCCAGTGTGGGTGAAAGGCTCGCCATATTGCATGGCATAGGCATGAGAATAGAAGAAGTTGTTGGGCGAGGGAACCACTTCCTGGCCGAGCAGGGTATAGAAATGGCCAATTTTGACGGTAGCCCCCCGGATATAAGGCGTGGTGATTTCGACATAAGCTTGGGGTAGGGCGATGTCGTAGAAGCGGGATTCGCTGGCCGAGATCAGTTGGCTGTCCCAATGTCCTGCTGTTTGGGTGAAGCGGCTATCGGTTCCCCAGAGAAAATCCACCCGCCCGCCGATGTCCCACCGTTTCGATTCCTTGTTCACCACCCGTTCAAGGTACAGATAAAACTGGTTGAGCTGGAATTCGCTGGAGCGGTCGTTGAAAGTCACCGTGCCGTTGGAATGGTTCCCAGGGTCATGGTGATTGTAAGTGATTCCCGCAGAGATCCATCCCCCCAAGCTCAGCCCCAGCTTTCCCAGGCCCGGCAGTTCGGAGAGACGGCTGCCGGTCAATTCCTCGTACAAGCCCGAAGCCGATTCGGCCGCAAACGCCGTGCACGGGCTGCTTAAAGCCATATAAACGGCCATGATCATCCTTCTGGGCGACATCATTCGCGCTCGTTTGGCCGCCTGAAGGCGAGCTCTATTCATCCCCACAGAGTTTTTCCGCGCGCTCATTCTCCGGGCCTACTCCTCCTTGGGCTTCCACCCGCCAACGGTAGCGCATTTCCATGCCCTTGTTGATGAGCACGGCCCGTTCCACGTCGATGTAGCCGTTGCCGGGAAAAGTGCGCCAGCCCAGATCCCGCTGGGAATGGCTCTTGATGGCCTGATCCAGTGCCTGCACTACCGTTTGATTCTCCTTGCAGGCCTGCGTCTGGGTCTTCCGGATAGCCTCCTCCTCAGTGAGGGCGTATGCGATGTTGGCGGCAAGGCTCAGAATGAGGCAGGAAAGCCTGGTATGAGCTGGCTTGGACATGCTCCTTCCCCTTACAGGTTGTAACCCTGTTCATTGTGAAGGGCGATATCCAGACCCTCGGTTTCTTCCAACGGGCTCGCTCTAAGCCCCAGGGTCTTGTCGATCAGCTTCAATACCACGAAGCTGATGCCGCCGCTCCAGGCCAGCACCGATACGACTCCTACCAGTTGTGCCCAAAACTGGCCGGATAAGCCGGTTTCCACCACGGTTCCCACCCCGCCCAGGTTCCTGGTGGCAAACACGGCGGTCAGCAACGCACCGACGATACCCCCCACGCCGTGGATGGCGAATACATCCAGGGTGTCGTCGATCTGCAACCGGCGCTTGATCCAGTGCAGGGTAGTGAAACACAAAGCACCTGCGATCAAGCCGATGACGAGTCCGCCCATGGGGCTGACGAAACCCGCCGCCGGGGCGATCATCCCCAGTCCCGCGACCATGCCGGTGATGAGGCCGAGGCCGCTGGGCTTGCCGAATCTCACCCATTCGATGCCCATCCAAGCCAGGGCGCCGGCGGCGGCGCTCATGTGGGTCGTCAACATGGCGACCCCCGCCGCGCCATTGGCCATCAACGCGCTGCCGGCGCTGAAGCCGTGCCAGCCGACCCAGAGGATGCCGCCGCCGGTGGCGGTCATGGTCAGGTTGTGGGGCGGCATGGGGCTGCGCGGAAAACCCCGCCTGGGCCCCAGCATCAAGGCGCCGACCAGGGCGGCGACACCGCCGGAGACATGCACCACGATGCCGCCGGCGAAATCCATGACCCCCCGCTGGGATAACCAGCCGCCGCCCCAGATCCAGTGGCATACCGGCACATAGACCAAAAGCACCCACAATCCCACGAAGCCGAGCAGGGAGGAGAATTTCATGCGTTCCGCCACCCCACCGACGATCAGGGCCGGTGCGAAGATGGCGAAAGTCAGATGGTACATACAGAATACGGTCTCGGGCAGATTGTCCTTGAGCGTGTCGGCGTTGAGGGAGAGCAGGAATAACCGCGAATTGCCGCCGAGCCAGGGATTCAAATCGCCGCCTTCGCTCAAGGCCAGGCTGTAGCCTGCGATCATCCACAGGATGGAAACCAGGGAGGTGATGGCGAAGCACTGCATGAGGATCGACAACACATTCTTGGTCCGCACCAGGCCACCATAGAACAAGGCGAGGCCGGGCACCGTCATGAACAGCACCAGGCCGCAGGCGGTGAGAATCCAGGCGGTGTCGGCAGAATTGAGTGCATCGGCTTGCGCCAGAGCGGGACACAGCGTCGCAAACACTAGGATAGCTTGATGTCTGACGGCCATGATGGTGCAGTCCTCATTATTGTTTGCCTTATTGTGATGCAAATTCGGTCCCGAGGCGAGATTTTGGCGGCGAAGTTCCCGCCCCGACGCTTGCTCGAAAGCCTTGGGCGGAATTTGCCCCCGTCCGGAAATCATGCGAACGTTGTCGGGCGCAACCACAGGAGCTTTGTCATGTCATTCAGATGCTGTCTTTCGATTCTTTCCTTAGTGCTTTTCTGTATCCCGGTTTCTGCCGCTCCCAAATCGTCCAGGGGGCTGGACAAGATCGGCCATATCGTCGTCATCTATCTGGAAAACCATAGTTTCGACAGTCTGTACGGGCTGTTTCCCGGTGCCGACGGGATCGATCGGGCCAAGCCGGAGAATGTCAAACAGGTGGATTTGAACGGCCAGGTCTATGCCAAGCTGCCGCCTGTTCCTAAGGATCTACGTTTTCCCGAGGATCTGCCGAATCAGCCCTTCCTGATCGATCGCTATGTCCCGGCGGATCAGAAAATCGGCGATCTGACCCACAGCTTCTACCAGCATCAAAGGCAGATCAACGGCGGGAAGATGAATCGCTTCGCCGCCGTTTCCGAAGCCGGCGGCCAGGTGATGGGCCATTACGATGGCAGCCGATTGCCGCTATGGCGCTACGCCCAACGCTATACCCTGGCCGACCGCTTCTTCCAGGCGGCGTTCGGCGGCTCCTTCCTCAACCATCAATGGCTGGCCTGCGCCTGTACGCCGCGTTATGAGCAGGCGCCGCAGGAGTGGCGAGCAAAATTGGATGATCAGGGCGAGTTGCTCAAGGAAGGTTCGGTGACTCCGGATGGTTTCGCGGTCAATACGCTGCTGCCGGCGCAAGGCCCTCACCCGTCCGAGGCGAAGAAACTGCTGCCGCCGCAAAGCCAGCCGACCCTGGGCGATCGGCTGTCCGATAAAAGCGTGGATTGGGCCTGGTATTCCGGTGGCTGGAATGATGCCGTCGCCGGGAACCCCGATCCCAGTTTCCAGTTCCATCATCAACCCTATGCCTATTACCAGCGCTATGCACCGGGCTCGGAGGAGCGCCGCCGGCATCTGAAGGATGAGGCCGATTTTCTGGCCGGCATAGAACAAGGAAAACTGCCGCCCGTGGTGTTCTACAAACCGTTGGGAGCCTTGAACGAGCATCCCGGTTATGCCGACCTGCTGTCGGGCGAGCAGCATGTGGCCGAGATTCTCGACCGGCTGGAACATAGCAAGTTATGGAAGGATGCCGTGATCATCGTCACTTACGACGAATACGGCGGATTCTGGGATCATGTCGCCCCGCCCACGATCGACCGCTGGGGGCCGGGCAGCCGCATTCCCGCCATCATCATCTCGCCTTTCGCCAAGCGCGGTTTCGTGGACCATACCCCTTACGACACCACTTCCATCCTCAAGCTCATCGAGACCCGCTTCCACCTGGAAGCCTTGGGCGAGCGCGATGCCCAGGCCAATAGCCTGACGAATGCCTTGCAGCTTCGCTAGCGAAGCCCTGTCACCGCGCCGAGACCGCGGCTCCCGACGGCTTTGGCCGCTACATTTTCGGGACGGAGGCTTGGGTATGGGGGCCGACGCACATCGTAGACGTGCGTAGAAATCGCTCCAACGCGCGTGGCAGTCATTCCTACGCGCATAGGGACCACTCCTACGCACGTAGCCGTCATTCCTACTCGCGTAGGAATCACCCCGGCGCGCGTACCAGCCATTCCTGCGTGCGTAAAAATCGCTTTAGGCGCGTAGCAGCTCTTCCTACGTGCATAGGGACTACTCCGGCGCGCGTAGCAGCGCTTCCTACGTGCGTAGGAATTACTCCGGCGCGCGTAGCAGTTCTTCCTACGTGTGTAGGAACTACTCCTACGCACGTAGCAGCTCTTCTTACGCGCGTAGGAATCACCCCAGCGCATGTAACAGCCGTCTTTACCGGGGCGATACCGGAAACTTTCCGATCGATGATTTGAGTGACGAAGCGGCCGTCAAAGCGATGCAAAGCTTCTTCAAGACCGGCCTGGGTGCCCTCAAGAAAATGCTGGAAACCGGCGGCTGATGGATCGCAGTGATGCGGCGGCCAGCCTCAGCCGGATAAGGGCCAGCTTTGAAGGATCGTGTAATCCGATCCGGGGCGGGATTCGACCAGCGCGAAAGAGGACGAGGTCCAGGTGATGGGATGCAGAAGCCGACTGTCGGGTGGCAGGTGGACCGTTTTGCGGGCGAGGCTCAGATGGGCCCGGTAGGGGCGCGTTTCCAGGGTGAAGCCCACAGCGCGCAGATTCGCGGCCAAATCGGCGGCCAGCCGGTCCAATGTCGCCGAAGGTGTCGAAGGGGTCAGGCAGATGACCTCGGGCTTGCGCCACCATTCGATGCGGTCCAGCCGCAGCGTGAATCCCGGCGAGCCAACCGCATTCGCTGCCGCTTTCAGATCGTCCAGCCTATGGGTTTCCACATCGCCTAGGAAGGCCAGGGTCATGTGCAGGTTTTCCGACCGTATCCAGCGGGCGGAGGCGGCGGATTTCAGCCTTTCCATCGCCGCCACCAAGGCTTCCCGAATCGAATCCTCCGGCCAAAGGGCGAAAAACAGCCGCTGGGTGTGAGCCGTCTGCCCGACGGGGGAGGGATGCCGGGCTTCCTCGCTCATGGCCCGTCGCCGGCATAGAGATCCAGGATTCCCTGCAAGGCGAGGGCGACGGCTTGACGCCGCACCGCCCGGCGGTCGCCGTCAAACCATTCCCTGCGGGCGATACAGTCGCCGTTTCGCCTTTGCCAGGCGAACCAGACCGTCCCTACCGGCTTGCCGACCGTCGCCCCGCCGGGCCCTGCGATGCCGCTGATGGCCAGGGCGCAGTCCGCCTGGCTGTTGCGCAGCACGCCGGCGGTCATGGCGCGCACCGTCGCTTCGCTCACCGCCCCCTGTTCTACCAGGATGGATTCCTCGACGCCCAGCAATTCCCGTTTGGCTTCGTTGGAATAGGTCACGAAACCGCGGTCGAACCATCGGGAACTGCCCGCCACCTCGGTGAGGCACTGGCAAACCCAGCCGCCGGTGCAGGATTCCGCCGCCGCCAGCATCTGGCTCCGATCCAGCAGGAGCGAGCCTACGCGCTGCGAGAGGGCGTAAAGCGTTTCGTCGTCGATGTTCATGGGTTATTCTTGGGTCAGGCGGAATTCGATCGAGAGCAGGAATATTTGCCGAATCAGTCGCACCGGCTTATTGTTGTTCAATGGCGCGGAAAGTCAACCGGTCTCCCTCCTCGCCTTTGCCAGCTATCACTTCTATTCCATCCCTCGGTTTATGGACAGGATGGACAAAATTAATCAAAGGCATCACCAGGATTTCATCTTGCTATTCCTGTTCATCCTGCAAAAGTAATAGCTCCCCACCTCGCTACATTTGAGCCGTCGCCCGTACCCGTCTACAATCCCAGTTTCATTCATCATCACAGGGGAAACCGTGTCCATCGCCAATGAGTTTGCTGCGCGCGCCGACGAATTGATCGAAGCCGGCCGTTTTATCCATTCTCGCGGCTGGGTGCCGGCCACCAGCGGCAATTTTTCCGCCCGCCTGTCCGATGGCAGCATCGCGGTCACCGTGTCGGGTCAGCACAAGGGCGAACTGGGGCCGGAGCACATCATGCGGGTGGACGAGGAGGGCCATTCCCTGGATGGCAAGAAGCCGTCCGCCGAAACCTTGTTGCACACATCGATCTACCGGCGCTATCCGCAGGTGGGTTCCGTGCTGCATCCCCACTCGCCCAGTTCCATGCTGGCTTCCCGATTATTCGGCCATGAACTGGTGCTGGAAGGCTATGAGTTGCTGAAAGCGCTGGAAGGCCTGGACACGCATGAAACCCGCATCATCGTCCCCATCTTTGCCAACGACCAGAACATTCCTCGCCTATCCCTGAACGTGGACGAATATATCGAAATGCACGGCGACATTTTCGGCTATATCATCGCAGGCCACGGCTTTTACACTTGGGGCTCTTCGGTGAAAGACGCCTTGCGCCATGTCGAAGCCCTGGAATATCTGTTCGATGTCGAGATACGCCTGCACGGGCTGAAGTAAACGTCGAACTTGTCGGATACCGAACAAAGACGGAGTCAACCATGAGCTTAATGAGCATTCAATCCGAAAATCCTGTCGGCCCCGCAGAAATCGTGCGCGATTTCGACGGCATCGCCGAGCGTTTGCGACAAATCGGGGTCCAGTTCGAGCGCTGGGAGGCCGATTGCGAATTCGAAGCCGAGGCGGATCAGCAAACCGTGCTTTCGGCCTATGCCAAACCCTTGGAGCGTTTGAAAACGATGTACGGCTTCCAGTCGGCCGACGTCATCAGCCTGGGGCAAGACCACCCGCAGAAGGAGCTATTGCGCGCCAAGTTCCTCGACGAGCACACCCACAGCGATTTCGAGGTTCGCTTTTTCGTGGAGGGCAGGGGGCTTTTCTATTTGCACCCGGACGAAACCGTCTATGGCGTGCTGTGCGAACAGGGGGATTTGATCTCCGTGCCGGCCGGGGTCAAGCATTGGTTCGACATGGGCGAAAACCCTCATCTGAAGTGCATCCGCCTGTTCACCACCCCGGAAGGCTGGGTCGCCGATTTCACCGGCAGCGGGATATCCGCCTCGTTCCCCACGCTCGAACCATTCGTGCAGGCGTTCGCATGATCCGGGCGATTCTCACCGACATCGAAGGAACCACCTCGTCCATTGCCTTCGTCAAGGAAGTGCTTTTTCCCTATGCCAGCGCGCATCTGCCGAGTTCGTGCACAGCCATGGCAGCGACGCCGAGGTGCGTCGCTCGTTGGACGAGGTGAGCGAGATCTGCGGCCAGCGCTTGAAC
>JAQTSI010000429.1 GCA_028711365.1 Methylococcaceae bacterium | reverse complement strand
TACGGTGATGGGTGAAACCTTGCGGTTGCGGGACGAAACCATGCGGATACGCGGTAGAACCGTGCGGATATGACCCGCAGGGAAGCCCCGACGCGTCGAAACCGCGCCCCGGCAAGACGTAACCGCATGGTTTCAAGATAAATCCGTGCGGATGCGCGGCGCCGGGAAGCCCGATAGGCCGAAACCGCAGGCCGACCGCCCCCATCCGCGCCCTTTCGAGGCGCCCGCGCTCCCGGCAAGGCGCGCGGGAAGCGGGACCGACCCTTTTCGACGCGCCGGATGACTTCCGGCACGTCCTTACCCCCGGCCATCGTACGCCGGGAACCTTGACCGTAGCAACAGGAGATAGAACCGTGGCTAAATCCGACTTCGTCCCGACCGCCGACAACGACTTCCTCGCCTGGCTCGAACCTCTGGCCGCCAATGCCGTCAGCCACCAAGCCGAACTGGGCCTTTCCGCCACCGACCAGGGTGGCGGCAACGTGATGCTAGGCTTCTCCAAACTGCGCACCGACGGTGTCAATATCTATGCCTTCGACGAGGCGACGGGCCAGTTCCGTTTCCTCGCCCGCGACACCCAGCAGCCCTATGTCGACAACCGTCCCCTGGCCGTCCCCGGCAAACCGGAACTGCGCCGCTACAAAGCCATTTATGTGCTGGGCGATGAGGAAATCGGCTTGTTCAGCGACGAGGTGGTGGTGAACTGCACGCCTTGAGGTTGGCTTTTGCGGGGTTTGGAGCCGGAAGGCTGGGCAGGCAGCGCCTGCCCAGCCTACGACTGCTGCTTTCATTCGTGGACTGGCGGGAGTATTCAAAGTCAGGTCGATGGATTATCATCGCCTTGAGTCGGCGATGCCGATCCGTCCAAGCCATTAGATATAAAGCGGAATGCATGTTCGTTCCGTGAGAGGATCAAAGGCATTTATGCTGGTAGCAGTTCAATATTAAGCAGGATATGCGGATCGGTATACGCCCAGGTCGGCGATGAGAGCAGAACTCGGGAGTCCTTTCAATGGATACAAACAAGCAGCAATTTGATATCGCATCAGATGAAATCGCTCGCCATATTGAGGATGCGAAGATTTCAAAAGTAGCCCATTTTCGGATGGCTGATCGTTATGCCGAATGGGAGCGTGCCATGCAGCGAATCGGTGCCATTTCGTTTGCTGGAATTGTTGTATTCTGGTTCGTATCCACCCAAGTATACGCGCTCATTGAAGCTTTTGGTGGGTTAGTATCTGCACCATGGAAAATAGCCACACAGAACGCTCTTCCAATTGGCTTCGCAATCGCAAATGTCATTTCTACCACATTCCTTTATCTCAATCGATTTGGCGAGAAATCCCGGCTTCATAGAGAGGCCGCTCAACGATACCATCGATTCTGGAGGAGATGCTTGAATTGGCAGACCGAGTATCCGGATGCCTCGTATGCCGTGAAACTTGTGACTATGGTGGTGGTTTATCGGGATGAGTTGAGCGAGATTAATCATGGTTCCCCAGACATTGAGGAGTGGGCATGGAAAACTGTGGATACCGAGTTAGCTAAAGGTGGGACTAACTACGGTATGGGCAAAGAGTCTGGGTAGAGAAATGAAAGACGCGTTACTTGTCGCTTGCCTCCACGTCCTCCTCGACAAGTTGCCGGTTACAAGCGGCGAATGGGTTATCACAGGGGGCGCTGCGCTCCAACTCCGTGGCATTATCTGGGATGCACGGGATATTGATATACTGGCAACCCCCGAGTTTGCCAAAGCTGCAGCGACATCTTTATCTGACTATATAGTTCTCCCTTTAGCAACCACTGAGGCTGTAGATATACGATCTTTGTTTGCCCAATACCAGATTAACGGAGTCGTCGTAGAGATCATGGCAGACGTATATAATCTCCTAGCCGACGGCGCCTGGCACCCACATCGGCAATGGCAGAAGCATATTGAACAGATTGAGATGGATGATACATCCATTCCGCTCCTGACCCTTGCCTACGAGGAACAGATTGCAGGCATGTTAGGTCACAATAATCGCTATAAGTTGATTCATACGCAAAGAAAATGGGACACGATGAAACGCCGAACTAGCGGCTATAGCGGATGGCCAACCACCGATACTAAGCCACGCGTCCGGTAGATTTGCAGGACTGTAGTTCGGTAGGTTGGGCATGTACTCATGCCCAATATTTCCACGCGTGAATCGGCTCGGAATTTATCCGCTGAATTGGCGGGAATTTTTGAACATATTAACGATGGCAATTATAGGGAATAACCTGGCATCGAAATGAGTTGGGCATGGAATACATGCCCAACCTACGGTCTAGGAGGAATATCAGATGATTAATGACCCAATCGTTGAGGAAGTCCGTCGCTATAGAAAAGAACATGCTGCGCAGTATGGCAATGACCTAAACCGAATTGTGGAAGCTCTGAGGAAAAAAGAACGCGAGTCAAGTCACCTTAAATTAAATCCTGGGCCTAAATTGCTCTTGAAGACTTTAAATGTAGACGAGTTAGAAACGCGGTAAGGTGCGGTAATTCGTCGTAGATGCGCTGAGGAACGAACCGCATCGTTCGGCTCTCGATCGATGCGGTTCGCAAGCTCACCGTATCCTTCTACGAGCTTGAAATGACCCGCGCCTGTTTGGCGCAAGCCCTTATCACCTATCACTTTGACAGGATGACAGGATGAAATCCTGGTTATGCCTTTGATCGATTTTGTCAATCCTGTCTATCCTGTCCATAAACCGAGGGGTGGAATAGAAGTGATAGGTGGCAAGATGTGGGCCATGATCGTCGCCCGGAGCCGGGCAATGATGTTAAACTTCGCAACTTTCACGGAATTTTCCCAAACAGACGAGGTTGAGTTCTTATCATGGCGGGTCATAGCAAGTGGACTAACATTCAGCATCGCAAGGGCGCCCAGG
>JAQTSI010000156.1 GCA_028711365.1 Methylococcaceae bacterium | reverse complement strand
ATCTCGACCTTGACCCGGTCGCCGGTCAGGATGCGGATATAATGTTTTCGCATCTTGCCGGAAATATGCGCGGTGATGACATGCCCGTTATCCAGTTCCACGCGGAACGTGGTATTGGGAAGGGTCTCGATCACCTTGCCTTCCATTTCGATTTGATCTTCTTTAGACATAACACTCCGGACTCTTGACTTGATTCCCCTGCATCCGTTCTCACACGGAGCAATGAAATCGGGGATACTACCATATCAGAAGCTAATCTTCTCGCCTTTTTCGAAGACCCGCCAATACCCACCGATCAACGCTTCCAAGGGCCGGTAGCGCTCTTTGTAACTCATCTTCCGGCAATCCCCGACCCAAAATCCCAGATAAAGCCAATCCAAGCCTAAGCGTTTCGCCTCGCCGATTTGCCACAGCACGGCGAAAACACCCAGCCCGCGCTGCGCATGGTCGGGATCGAAAAAAGTGTAAACCGCCGACAATCCGCTGTCCAACCGATCCACCACCGCCACCGCCAGCAAGGCTTCCTCGTGGCGAAATTCTACGAACCAGACATCCGCCCAACGGCTGCCCAGAAAACCGATGAATTCCTGTGGACTGGAGTCCGCCATGCCGCCATCATCATGCCGGGCCTCCAGATAGCGCCTGAACAAGCGGTAATGTTCCTCGTCGAACCCGGCGGGTTTGCGGATGACGGACAAATCCCCATTCCTGCGCAAGATCCGCCATTGGGAACGGTCCGGCGAAAAGCGTCCCACCGGCAGGCGCACCGGCACACAAGCCGCGCAATCCCCGCACTGAGGTCGATAGACCAGATCGCCGCTACGCCGAAAGCCCTGCTCCGCCAGGGCGGAATAAAGCGGTACGTTCAGGTGCGATGACGGATCCACATAGAGCGAGCGCGCATCTTGGCCTTGCAGATAAGAACAGGGATGTTCGCCGCCGAGAAAAAGCTCGATCTTCATCATTCCTCCGTCCCCGCTTTACGCCATGCGAACTTGCCGGGCGGCTGCCGGCCATAGGCTTGAAGCAATTGGATGAAATCCGCGCGAGCAACCTCCTGCGCCCCCAGGCTGACCAGATGGCGGGTGTAAACCTGGCAGTCGATGACGACATACCCCCAAGCTTTCAGGCAACCTGCCGCAAAAGCGAAAG
This sequence comes from Methylococcaceae bacterium, assembly GCA_028711365.1. GTDB lineage: Bacteria > Pseudomonadota > Gammaproteobacteria > Methylococcales > Methylococcaceae > Methylumidiphilus. The sequence goes on along the minus strand of JAQTSI010000156.1, from coordinate 10,500 downwards.
CCGCCTTGGAAGCGTTGCTTTCGCGGTGAAACATGGACTCGCCGAAAAAAACCCGCCCCAACGCCACGCCGTAGAGACCGCCGACCAGTTCATCGCCTCTCCACGCCTCGAATGAATGCGCAATCCCCAATAGGTGCAAGCGCAGATAAGCGCGTTTCATCTCCAGGGTGATCCAGGTTCCCGTGGCGTAAGCGCGAGGCTCGGCACAGGCATTCAGTACCGCCTCGAAACGAGCATCGAAGCTGAAACCGAATTCGCCGCGGCGTAAGGTCTTGCCCAAGGAGCGGGAGATTTTCATTTCTTCCGGGAACAGAATCAGGCGCGGGTCGGGTGACCACCACAAGATCGGATCCTCCTCGCCATACCAGGGGAATATACCGCTGCGGTAGGCGTTCACCAAACGCCGGGAGGAGAGGCAGCCGCCCACTGCCAACAGGCCATTGGGATCGTCCAGGGCTTGGGAGACCTCGGGGAAAGGCTGGTTGCGATCGTGAGGATTGAGAGCAGTCAACATGGATGGGCTCTGCATGGGTTATCTAAAACTGGTCAAATTCGCCAAACCCGCATTGGACGGCGGCTTGCGGAATAGCGCCGCGGCGGTTTTGCCATCGTGCCTAGTCGGCGGGATCGTGGAATAATAGGGCTTTCCCCGCAAACCGAACGATTAGGCCATGGCACAATACATTTACACCATGAACCGGGTGGGCAAGGTCGTCCCGCCCAAGCGCGAGATTCTGCGCGACATCTCCCTTTCCTTCTTTCCCGGCGCCAAGATCGGCGTCCTGGGGCTCAATGGCTCGGGCAAATCCACCCTGCTGCGCATCATGGCCGGCGTGGACCGGGATTTCAATGGCGAGGCCCGCCCTCAGCCCGGCATCAATATCGGCTATCTGCCGCAGGAGCCGCAACTGGACCCGAACAAGACCGTGCGCGGCAACGTGGAAGAGGCCGTGTCGGCCATCAAGGACAAACTGGCCGAGTTGGACGCGGTCTATGCCGCCTACGCCGAACCGGACGCCGACTTCGACGCCATCGCCGCCAGACAGGCGGAACTGGAAAACTTCATCCAGGCGGCCGGTGGCCATGAACTGGACCGTACCCTGGAAATCGCCGCCGACGCCCTGCGCCTGCCGGATTGGGACGCCGACGTGAGCAAACTCTCCGGCGGCGAACGTCGCCGCGTCGCGCTGTGCCGATTGCTGCTGTCCAACCCGGACATGCTGTTGCTGGACGAGCCCACCAACCACTTGGACGCCGAATCCGTCGCCTGGCTGGAGCATTTCCTCCACGATTTCAAGGGCACGGTCATCGCAGTGACTCACGACCGCTACTTCCTGGACAATGTCGCCGGATGGATTCTGGAACTGGACCGTGGCCACGGCATTCCCTGGGAAGGCAATTATTCCTCGTGGCTGGAGCAGAAGGAGAAGCGGCTGGAAGTCGAGGAAAAACAGGAGTCCGCCCGCCAGAAAGCCATGAAAGCCGAGTTGGAATGGGTGCGCTCCAACCCCAAGGGCCGTCATGCCAAGTCCAAGGCCCGCCTGGCCCGCTTCGACGAGCTGGCCTCGCAGGAGAATCAGAAACGCAACGAAACCAAGGAAATCTACATCCCGCCGGGACCGCGCCTGGGTGACGTGGTGGTGGAGGCGGAAGGCATCCGCAAGGGCTTCGGTGAACGCCTGCTGATCGAGGATTTGAGCTTTCGCCTACCACCCGGCGGCATCGTCGGCATCATCGGCCCCAACGGCGCGGGTAAGACCACCCTGTTCCGCATGATGGCCGGCATCGAGCAGCCCGACTCAGGAACCCTCCGTATCGGCGACTCGGTGCAGATCGCCCATGTCGATCAGAGCCGCGACAGCCTGGACGACAAAAAGACCGTCTGGGAGGAAATCGGGGGCGGCCTCGACATCATCACCGTCGGTAATTATCAGACGCCGTCGCGGGCCTACTGCGGACGATTCAACTTCAAGGGTTCCGACCAGCAAAAACGCATCGGCGATCTGTCCGGCGGTGAGCGCAACCGCGTTCATCTGGCCAAGCTGCTCAAGAGCGGCGGCAACGTCCTGCTGCTGGACGAACCCACCAATGATCTCGACGTAGAGACCCTGCGCGCGCTGGAAGAAGCCCTGCTGGACTTCCCCGGCTGCGCCGTCGTCATTTCCCATGACCGTTGGTTCCTGGACCGCATCGCCACCCACATGCTGGCTTTCGAGGGCGATAGCAAGGTGATCTGGTTCGAAGGCAACTACGCCGACTACGAAGCCGACCGCCATCGCCGCCTGGGCACCGACGCGGATACTCCACACCGGATCAAGTACCGCAAGCTGCAAGGCTGAGTGGAATCAGGCAGGGACGCTGCAAGCTATTCCAGCGAATCCTTGACCGACCGCAAAACCCCCTGGGAAGCGCGCTCCACCATGTCCAACACCTGCTCGAACCCGTCCTTCCCGCCGTAATAGGGATCCGGAACCTCGGCGAGGTTCAATTCGGGGGCATAGTCGAGAAACAGCCGCACCTTGTGAGCATGCGTTCTTGGACAGGTGAACATCAGCGTATCCAGGTTGTGCTTGTCCATGGCCAGGATATGATCGAAGGTTTCGAAATCCCTGAGATTGACCTGGCGGGCGCGAAGGGGGGCGAGATCGATGCCTCTGGCGAGGGCCGCCGTCCTCGCCCGCTCGTCGGGAGGGTTGTCGACATGGTAGGCGTGGGTTCCGGCGGAATCGACATGGAACCAGGGCTCCAGCCCCTCCGCTTGCACCAGTTTGCGGAATACGCCTTCGGCGGTGGGGGAACGGCAGATATTGCCCATGCAGACAAATAATACGCTTATCTTTTTCATAACAAGGATTTCAAACGATGGCAGGGTTTACCTGTCGGCGCCTCGCAGTCGGAGATGGGTCGTGAACATCGATCGGATCGCGATCGCCAAAATACTATAAAACGCGACGGCCCCGACATAACCCGGATATTGAGCGGCCAGCCCATGGCCATATTCGATCAACCCCACACCCGCGACTTTTCCCGACCCTGCATAGAAACTGAAATTGGAAATCAGGAAAGCCAGGGTGGATGAAGCCAACAGGGCAATTCCGCATCTTGCAGGATGATTCAGCTCCCATCGCGCCAGCCATCTTCCGGCTAGCCACATGACGCCGTAGGTCGGCACCAGGAAAAAGTAGGCCGGGGAGATGCAGTAATCGCTGATGCCGAATCCACGGATGGCGACATAGTCGATCAGGACGGCTTCGGCAAGAAAAAAAGCGAAGATGGATTGGCGTCCAAGAGCAAACCCGGCGATGAAGAAGACGGCAAGACTGGCGTCCGGAAGCAGATTCAGCGCGGTTCCCTCGTGATGAAACCGGGTAACGGCCATCAGCAAGGCGAGGGCGGACAAGATCCAGCGATGTTGCAGGCCATTGTCGTTCATGAGTTCACTCCGGAAGTTGATGGATACCGGTCGATTTTACCTGAGAAAAAGGCGAATGCGGCTATTTGACGATTTTCAGCAGGGGCCTAGGTCGCGACGGTTTGATCTCGCCGACATCGCCTGCGGGAGGCGGCGGGGGTTCATCCTCTTCATTGGAATCGAAAACCATGCCTTGACCGTTCTCCTTGGCATAGATCGCCAATACCGCCGGGATCGGTATCATGACTTGCATCGGGACCCCCCCGAAACGCGCGTTGAAGTCGATCTGACTGTCGCCTAGCACCAGCCCCTGCACCGCCTGCGGCCTCAGGTTCAACACCAGCCGGCCATCCTGGGCATACTGCAGCGGCGCCACCAGATTCTTGGCTTCCGAATTGACCAGAAGGTAAGGTGTCAGGTTGCCGTCCACGGCCCATTCGTAGACCGTACGCATGAGATAGGGCTTAAGGGAAGACATCAGCTCGTCATGGGTTCGAAAAAACCGTCCAAGTCCCGTTCCTGATCGCTCAGGCTATATTGAAACCCCTCTCGTTCGAACAAGCGGGAAGCATAGGATTTGATGGGATCGGCCTGTTTGGGCAAATCGATGCCCAATGCCGACAAGCGCCACAACAAGGGGCCTAAGGTGCAATCCACCAAAGAAAATTCATCGCTCAGAAAATACGGTTTCGCCGCAAATACCGGAATGGCGGCGATCAGGCTTTCCTTCAGCATTTTCTTGGTCTTGGAAGATTTCTTGTCGCCGCTTCTCTCGATTTCATCCAGCAGGCTGTACCAATCCTGATCGATGCGATGCACCATCATCCTGGCCCGGGCGCGCGAAACGGGGTCCATGGGATGCAAGGGAGGATGGGGAAAACGTTCATCCAGATATTCCATGATGATGCGGGAGTCGTACAGCACCAGATCCCTGTCTACCAGGGTCGGGGCCGTTCCATAGGGGTTCAACTCGAGCAAGTCTTCCGGTGGTTGGTTGACATCGATATATTCGACATCCGCTGTAATACCCTTTTCAAACAAGACGAAGCGAGTTCGATGGCTATAAGCACAGGTAGAGGAACAGTACAGCGTCATTACGGATTTGCGACTGGCCGCAGTTGCCACGCTCAATACCTCACGGGAAACAAAGAAACTCAATCTACCTTGACCATAGCGCCGTGTATTCAGGTATGGAGGAAGGCTTCGTACCGCGGGTGCTTAAACGATGGCAACCCCCGCGTTAACGCTATAAAAAGCCGGTTAACGGGGGGTATTTTAACACGAAATTCTTAATGGATGTCGGTCCAGTAAGCCTTCTTGAGCTTGTAGAGGATCACCGACAGGAACAGTAAGGCAAAAACCACATATTTACCCAGGCGCAAGCGATCGAATTGCCCGGGCTCCGCTGCGTAAACCAGGAAGTTGACCAGATCGAGCATGGCCCGGTCGAATTGCTGGGGTGACATCTTGCCTTCGCCGGCCAACTCCAGCCCCACCAGCACCTCACTGCCATCGTGCTTCTTGAACACCGGTTTTTGCAGCCCTTGCAATTCCCAGAACACATTGGGCATGGCCACATCCTTGAAGACGGCGTTGTTGACACCGGTTCCCCGAGTCGAATCGGCATAAAAACCCTTGAGATAGCTATATAGCCAATCCGCACCGCGCGCCCTCGCAATCAGGGAAAGATCGGGAGGCGCCACGGCGAACCATTTCAGGGCGTCCTCGCGGTCCAATGCGCTCAGCAGGCTGTCATGGAATTTGCCCCCCTCCCCTAGCACATCCCTGCGCAGTTCCGCTTCCGTCAATTTCAAGTCCTTGGCCAGGCGCGAATAACGCAGGTGCTTGATGGTGTGGCACCCCATGCAGTAATCGGCGAAATACGCCGCCCCCCGATGGACGGAAGGAAGATCGAACACATCCACCTCGGCTTCCGCCAAGGGAAGCGCGCCTTCGCTTGCCTGCGCACAAAACGTCAAGCCAAGAATCACGATTGCAAATAAAATTTTCATGGTTTTGTCTTGCAGCAATTCTTTTTGATGATTTCTATGCATTGCCAGCATTGGGATTGCAGACAGCGATAAATCGGCGTGGTTTGCAGCCAGGCCAAGCCATTACGGATCCAGCGCCAGTGCCAGCCCTCGCGCTCCGCCAAGGGGATGATCGAATGACCCAGCCGTTCCGGTACCGGCTTGGTTTTTTCCAGGCGCGACAGGAAAGGCAGGGACAGGAAGAAAGCGAAATAGAGCAGGGAGAAAAGCCGAGCCAGGATCGTCGAAGTCGGCGTCACCGGCCGGGTGCCGAGAATGCCCAAGCCGATGAAACTGATGACGAACAAAACCAGTGCAATCTTGAACAGATCACCGCGATAGCGGATCGATTTGACTTCGCCGCGATCCAGCCATGGCAGGGCAAACAGCACGGCCACCGCACTGCCCATGGCGATGACCCCGCCCAGCTTGTCGGGAACGGCGCGCAGTACCGAATAGAACGGCGTGAAATACCAGACCGGGGCGATATGCTCCGGCGTTCGCAACGGGTCGGCTGGTTCGAAATTGGCGTGTTCGAGGAAGTATCCCCCGAATTCGGGCATATAGAACACGATCAAGGCGAAGACGGTCAAGAACACCGAGACCGCGAACAAATCCTTGACCGTGTAATAGGGATGCAAGGGGATCCCGTCTCGCGGAATGCCGTTCTCATCCTTGTTTTTCTTGATCTCGATTCCGTCCGGATTGCTCGAACCCACCGTGTGCAAGGCAGCCAGATGCAGCACCACCAAGCCGAGCAGCGCCAAGGGGATGGCGATCACATGGAAAGCGAAAAAGCGGTTCAAAGTGGCGTCGGCAACGACATAATCGCCGCGGATCAGCTGAGCCAGATCTTCACCGATGACGGGAATGGCACCGAACAGGGAAATGATCACCTGCGCGCCCCAGAATGACATCTGCCCCCAAGGCAACAGATAGCCCATGAAGGCTTCGGCCATGAGCAGCAGGAAAATCACCATGCCGAACAACCACACCAGCTCGCGCGGTTTCTTGAACGAACCGTAGAACAGCGCGCGAAACATGTGCAGATACACGACGATGAAAAATGCCGAGGAACCGGTGGAGTGCATGTAGCGGATCAGCCAGCCCCAGTTGACGTCGCGCATGATGTATTCGATCGAATCGAAAGCCAGCGAAGCGTCGGGCTTGTAATTCATGGCGAGAAAAATCCCGGTGACGATCTGATTCACCAGCACCAATAACGCCAGGGAGCCGAAGAAATACAGGAAATTGAAGTTCTTCGGCGCGTAGTATTTGGCCAGATGCTCGTTCCAGAATGAAGTGAGCGGAAAACGCTCGTCTATCCAGCCTAAAAGGGATTTGTCTTTTTCCAGGGCCATCAGGCATTCTCTCCGATCAGCAGTTGCGTTTCGCTGAGATAGTGGTAAGGCGGGATATCCAGGTTGGTCGGCGCGGGCACGCCCTTGTAGACGCGTCCGGCCAAATCGAAACGGGATCCATGGCAAGGACAGAAAAATCCCCCTAACCATTCGGGTCCCAAGTCGGCCGGCGCCACCTCCGGTCGATACGTCGGAGCGCAACCCAGGTGGGTACAAACTCCCAGCGCGACAAAAATTTCGGGCTTGATGGCCCGATATTCATTGCTGGCGCTTTGCGGTTGCTGCGATTCCTTCGACTGGGGATCGCGCAGCTTGCTGTCCAGTTGCGACAGCGTTTTCAGGGCTTCCGGTGTACGCTTGAGAATCCACACCGGTTTGCCGCGCCACATGACCCGGATCAGTTGACCCGGCTCCAGTTTCGAAATATCGACCTCCACCGGAGCGCCGGCCGCTTGGGCCTTGACGCTGGGTTGCATGGAGGAGATGAACGGGGTTGCGGCAAATATCGCTCCCGCCGCGCCCGCCATCGTTGCCGCCTTGGTCAAAAACCAGCGCTTGCTGGCGTCCACGCAGTTGTCATTCATTGGCTTTCCAGTTTAGAGGGGTGTTTTTGTTCTTATTGCGGGAACGGTTTGTTTCGTATTGTAGAAAGATACTCACGGCGAAACAATACATGCCGGCTGGATAAAGCCAGGAATTGGCCCCCTCAGTCCTGGATCCGGTATTCGGCGGAACGGGCATGGGCCGTCAGGCCCTCGCCTCGCGCCAGCACCGAAGCCGTCTTGGCCAGATCGCTTGCACCGGTTTTCGACCCGAAGATCAGGCTGGAGCGCTTCTGGAAATCGTAGACCCCCAGGGGCGATGAGAATCGGGCGGTGCCCGAAGTCGGCAACACATGGTTGGGACCGGCGCAGTAATCGCCTAGCGCCTCGGCGGTATAACGGCCCATGAAGATGGCGCCGGCGTTGCGGATCAGCTTCACCAGGCTTTCCGGATCTTCCACCGAAAGCTCCAGGTGTTCCGGCGCGATGCGGTTGGCCACTTCGGCGGCCTGTTGCAGATCCTTGACCCGGATCAAGCCGCCGCGCCCGGACAGGGAAGCGGCGATGACTTCCCTGCGCTCCAGGGTCGGCAGCAGCTTGGCGATGCTGGCTTCCACCGCGTCCAGATGGGCGGGATCCGGGCTGAGCAGGATGGACTGGGCATTTTCATCGTGCTCGGCTTGAGAAAATAGGTCCATGGCGATCCAGTCGGGGTCGGTGAGGCCATCGCCGATGATGAGGATTTCCGAAGGACCTGCGATCATGTCGATGCCGCATTGGCCGAACACCAGCTTCTTGGCGGTGGCCACGTAGATATTGCCGGGGCCCACGATCTTGTCCACCCGGGGAACGGAGGCGGTGCCGTAGGCCAAAGCCGCCACCGCTTGCGCCCCGCCGACACGGAAGACACGGTCCACTCCGGACAGATGAGCCGCGGCCAGAACCAGTTCGTTCAGCTCGCCGCGCGGGGTGGGGACCACCATGACGATCTCGGCAACACCGGCGACCTTGGCCGGAATGACGTTCATCAACACCGAGGAAGGATAGGCCGCTTTGCCGCCGGGCACATAGACCCCCACCCGGTCCAAAGGCGTGACCTGCTGCCCCAGCAGATTGCCGTCCGCCTCGCCATAGCGCCAGGATTCCAGCTTCTGCCGTTCGGCGTAGGCTCGAATGCGCTCGGCCGCTTTCCGCAGAGCCTCGGTCGGCTTCTTCGGCAAGCCTTCCCAGGCTCTTTTCAACTCGGAACGGGATAATTCCAGTTCGTCGATCCTTCCGGCCTGGTATTGGTCGAAACGCGCCGTGTAGTCGAGCAGGGCGGCGTCGCCTTCCCTGCGCACTCGGCTAATGATCGATGCTACCTGTTCATGGATGGCGGCATCGGCGGATTCGTCCCATGCCAGCAATTGCTCCAGCCGGGCGGAAAAATCGGGATCCTCTGCATTCAGTCGGGTGATTTTGAAGTCGGTCATGATTATCTCGGCGCGTTGGCTTGATTGGAAACGAACTGACTCACCAGTTGGATGAATTCGCTGACGGCCCGATGCTTCATCTTCATCGTCGCCTTGTTGACCACCAGCCGGCTGCTCACATCCATGATCAATTCCCGTGGTTCCAGGCCATTGGCTCTCAGGGTATTGCCGGTATCCACCAAATCGACGATGCAATCGGCCAGCCCGACCAAAGGCGCCAGTTCCATCGAACCGTACAGTTTGATGATTTCCGCCTGCACCCCCTGCTTGGCGAAATAGCGCTGGGCGGTCTTGACGTACTTGGTGGCGACCCGAAGACGCGGACGCTCGTGGTTGACGCCCACCTTGGCGGCGGTCATCAAGCGACAACGGGCGATGCCCAGATCCAATGGCTCATACAAGCCTTCCGCTCCGTATTCGACCAGCACGTCCTTGCCGGCGATCCCCAGGTCGGCGGCGCCGTACTCCACATAGGTGGGCACGTCGGTGGCGCGGATCACCAGCAGTTGCACGTCTTCGCGATGGGTCGGCAAAATCAGCTTGCGGCTCTTGTCCGGATCGACGGTAGGCACCACACCCGCCGCCGCCAGCAATGGCAAGGCGTCGTCGTAGATCCGGCCTTTGGAAACGGCGATGGTCAACATGGCAGGCTCAGTGAGCGATACGGCGGATTTCCGCCCCGAGTTGAGACAGTTTTTCCTCGATGCATTCGTAACCTCGATCGATGTGGTAGATGCGCTCCACCATCGTCTGCCCTTCCGCCACGAGGCCGGCTAGCACCAGGCTGGCGGAAGCGCGCAGGTCGGTGGCCATGACCGGCGCGCCGGTCAGTCTTCCCACCCCGCGCACGATGGCGGTATTGGATTCCAGCTTGATATTGGCGCCCATGCGCTGCAGTTCCTGCACATGCATGAAACGATTCTCGAAAACCGTTTCGGTGATGACACCCACCCCTTCGGCAATGGCGTTCATGGCCGTGAACTGCGCCTGCATGTCGGTGGGAAATGCCGGGTAAGGGGCGGTGCGCATGGAAACCGATTGAGGCCGCCTGCCTTGCATGTCCAGTTCGATCCAGTTGTCGCCGCATTCGATTTTGGCGCCCGCCTCGATCAGCTTGACCAGCACGGCATCCAACAGATCCGGGCGGGTATTTTTCAATTTCACCTTGCCGCCGGTCATCGCCGCAGCCACCAGGTAGGTGCCGGTCTCGATCCGGTCGGGCAGGATCTGGTAATGCAATCCTTCACCCGAAAGCGCTTCCACACCTTCGATTTCGAGGATATCGGTGCCGGCACCGCTGATTTTCGCCCCCATGGCGTTGAGGAAATTGGCCAGATCCACCACTTCGGGCTCGCGGGCGGCGTTTTCGATGACGGTGAGGCCCTCGGCGAGGGCGGCGGCCATCATCAGATTCTCGGTACCGGTCACGGTCACCTGGTCCAGCACCAGCCGGCATCCCTTGAGTCGGCCAGCGCTGGCATGGATATAACCGTTCCTGACGCTGATATCGGCGCCCATCGCCGCCAAACCCTCCAGATGCAGATTGACCGGACGGGTGCCGATGGCGCAACCGCCGGGCAGGGAAACCTCTGCCTTGCCGAAGCGAGCCACCAAAGGCCCCAGCACCAGGATGGAAGCACGCATGGTTTTCACCAATTCATAGGGCGCGAAAAAACTCTGAAA
>JAQTSI010000155.1 GCA_028711365.1 Methylococcaceae bacterium | reverse complement strand
AGAGCATGGCGATGTCGAGAAATTCCCGACCCGGGCTGAACGTGAATAGCGGCGTATAAAACCCGAAGCGAGAGAGCAGCCATAGCAGCAGAAAATAGCCCAATACGCCTGCCGTCATCCACAAGGCGTAAACCGGGGCCAGCAGGATTCCGGCGGTGCTGATGGTCCAGATATACAGCATCCAGCCGGGCGAATAGACGCCGTCGAATAGCCAGATGGCGATGCTGATGGCGATCAGATTGATCCAGACGTAAAGCCGAACCATGGGCAGGACAGACCCACGCCGGGATCGGACGAGGCAGAACAGGGAGAGGGGGATGAAAGCCAAAGGAAATGCCGCGGCCACCCAGCTCACCTTGGGGCCGAGCAGTCCCAAAGGCTGCATCAGCAGGAAGACCGAACTAAGCGCCACGACGACCCCGGTGCTGATCATCATCAGGATGTTGAACAAGCGCCCCAGGCGGGCTTGCTCTTGATCATCCGCTTTCACGGCGATCAGCCATTCCCAGCGCTCGGCCAGCTTCCTGCGCAGAGGGTTCACGTCTTTGGATCGCGCTTGCTCAGGCATCGTCAAATTCCAAGCTGTTAATCCTTACTCACACGTCATGGGCATCTACACAAGTTTTCACCCCTTCTCCCTTGTAGCAAAGGTATCTACACAAATCCCCTCCCCCTGGCAGCATAGGTATCTACACAAGTCTCAAAGTGCAAGAAAAATCAACTCCTTCCCCCTTGCAGGGGGACAAAATGGCAGGACAGCCATTTTGCACGGCGAAGCCGCCCGGAGGGGGCTGGACAGGGATAGTCCAGCCTGAACGTTGGGATGGGGGTAGAGATTCGCCGTATCCAGAAGCGCCACTGCATTATCAGCGTTCAACCCCCACCCTAACCCTCCCCCTGCCAGGGGGAGGGGACTTGTGTGTAGATACCCATGCCCTTGTAGAGGGAGAAAGGTGGGGTAGAGCGCCTCGCCCATCCCATGTCCTTTCGCTTCCCCTTAATACTCACGCGGTTTCTGCCGCCGACTCGCACGGCAGGATGACGAAAAAACTCGTTCCCTTGCCCGGTTCGCTTTGCACTTCGACCCTGCCGCCATTGACCTGAGTCAGGTTCTTCACCACCATCAACCCCAAGCCGACCCCCCTGGACTTGGTGGTAAACAAGGGTTGGAACAGCTTGGCCAAATCTTGTTGGGTAATGCCCATGCCATTGTCCTGGACGCCGATTCGAATGGCGCCGGCTGCCTCGGCGGCGTCAATCGTCAGTCTGCCGCCTCCCGGCATGGCATCCACCGCGTTGCTGATCAGATTGCGGAACACCTGTTGCATTTGTGCAGGATCGACCCGCAGCGATGGCAAAGTTTCGGCTATCTCCAGATGAACGATGACCTGCTCCGGGATCGTGCAGTGTTGCAGGCTCTGCTGGATCAGTGCGTTCACGCTCATAGGTTGCGGAAACGGCGGTTTGGTGCGCACCGAATCCAGCAGATCCGACACGATGCGATCGGCGTTGCCGATCTCGCCTTCGATCATATCCAGATATTCCCTGACCGTCTCATCCGCCCCGGATAACACGGTCTTGAGAAAGTAGACGGCATTGTTCATGACGCCCAAGGGGTTGCGCAATTCATGCCCCACGCTGCTGGCGACCTGGCCCAGCACCGCCAGTTTCTCCTTGCTCACCAGTTCCTTCTGGGCATCCAGCAATTGTTGAGTCCTTTCCGTCACTCGCTGTTCCAGTTTGGTATTCCACTGGTGGATTTCCTCCTCGGTTTTCTTGCGACTGGTGATGTCGCGCACTATCCCCACCGCGTTCCAGCGCTCTCCCAGTTGGATGGCCGAAAGCGACAGCTCGATGGGAAACTCCTCGCCACCGTCGCGCTTGGCCACCAATTCCAGAGTCTTGCCGATGGCTGGGCCTTCGCCCGTGATTCTGAAATGATCGAATCCCTTCCGAAACGCCTCGAGAAAACGTTCCGGCGCCAGCCATTCATGCAGCTTCTTGCCCAGGACCGATTCGGCGGGATAACCGAATATCCGTTCCGCCGCCGGATTCCAGTAGGAAATGGCGCCTTCAGGGTCCATCATCAAAATCGCATTCTGGGCGGAATTGCTGATGGCGCGGAACTTCTCCTCGCTGTCGTGCAGGGCCTGCTCCGCCTGCCGGCGTTCGGTCACATCGCGCATGAACACGAGCACTTCCACCACTTGACCGTCTTCGATCCTGGGCGAACCGGTCATCTGCAGCCATTGGTACAGACCGGATCGGGTACGGATTCGGGCCTCGACTTCCCCCGGCATTCCCGTCGCAACTTGCAGGAAAGTGGCATTGGCGCGCTGCAGATCCTCGGGGTGGACCCATTCCGCGTAAAACTTGCCCATGAGATCGTCGGCAGACCAGCCGAGGATCTTCTCCATGGCGGGATTCATGGAAGTGAACCGGCCTTCGATGGACGTGGTGAAGATGCCATCGGGCGCGGAATCGAAGAGATCGCTATAGCGTCGTTCGGATTGACTCATGGCCGATCATCACAAATAGGTGCCGTACTTCAAAAATTCACGCCGATCTGCATGCCGAACAGATTGCCCGAGCTGGAATGGGTGACGCGGGTGCCGGGTATGGCCTGGTTGAGCGGCGGCATGCCGGTCCCTCCCGTGCTGATGATCGGGCCGGTTTGCTGGTTCTGGAAAGCATGGGTATATGCCAGGTTGATGTCGACCTGGGAAGTCAATTGATAACCCAAACCGGCGGTGATGTGGTGCATCATGATCACCGGGGACAGGATGTTGAACGCCGTATCATTGGCCGAAACCGGGTTTTCGCTGTAGTTGTAACCCAGGCGCAACGCCAGCCGGGATGTCGCCTGGTATTGCCCGCCCAACGCGAGCACCCAGATGTCGCGCCAACCGAAACCGCGCACATAGGGGCCCTGGGCGGTGGCCTGAAATCCCTGTTCGCTCAATCCCCGCGTACCGCTGTAGTTGATCCATTTGAGATCCAGGGCGAGGATCAAAGGCTCGACCGGCCGATAGCTCAAGCCGGCGCCCACGATCATGGGAAAATCGATGTTGGTTTTGACTCGCGCGGGGCTTCCATCCGGGTAGCGGGAGGTCCAATCGAACCCGGAAAACCATTGCGGGCTTTTGAAGACCAGTCCCAAGCTGAGATGGGGCCGAAGCCGATAAGTCGCCCCCAGGGTGAAACCACCGCCGGCCGTGGTTCGGGCGCCTGGCGTGGGGACATAGCCATAGCTAGCACAGGGGGTGGCGGGATTGTTATCCACGCAAGAAGCAGTGGGCGTTCCGCCGGGAGGCGCGAAGATGGCCGGCTTGATCGAGAGGGTCTGCAAGTCCAGATTGGCGCCTAACCCTAAGGAAAGATCCGGCGTCAACTTGACAGCGAGCGAAGGCGTCAACTGCACCAGGCTGTAATCCGAATAGAGCGCGCCAAATCCCCCGTAGGCCTGCGGCACGGTCAGGGGATTGAATTTGCCGCGGGCATTGGGCAGATTCGCGGGATAGTCGACGCCGAAGCCGGACAGGCCAACTCCACTGAAACCCAGCGTCCATCGCTCATCGACATGGTAGACCAGACCAAAACCCGGGATGAGCGATTCTTCGGTGTTGCTGTTCGTCCGCCCGGAGGCCTGCGAGGTCGAAGCCGTCATGCGGGTATCGGGCAAGGCGGCCGCGAAACCGAAATCGACCCTATCCTTGCCGATGAAGGCGATGGAGGAAACATTGTTGTGATTGGAGCCCAAAGCATCGAGGGAGGTGGCGATGCCCGCGCCTCCCATCGCCTGGTCTACCCCACCCGCGTTGGGCAACATATGCCCATTCAGCGCCTGCGCCGATGGCGCCATCATGAGCCCCATCAGCAGAACCGAACATTTTGCAGGATTTGCCATCGTTCTCTCCTCGCTGTTTTTCTCTTACGGCCCAGACCCCTTCTATGCGGGATGGGATTTTTATCCCATCCAGCGCCGGGAGTCCCCTCCCCCTGTCAGGGAGAGGGGACTCGTGTAGATACCCTTGCCGTCCCGCGCTGAATGCCACCATCGCGTTGGGGAGGCTTTCCCCGTCGTTGGAAGAGCAATTCCAACGGTTGGGGACCCTTTCCCCGCCGTTGGAAGAGCAATTCCAACGCTTGGGGACCCTTTCCCCGTCGTTGGAAGAGCCATTCCAACGCTTGGGGACCCTTTCCCCGTCGTTGGAAGAGCAATTCCAACGCTTGGGGACCCTTTCCCCGTCGTTGGAAGAGCAATTCCAACGGTTGGGGACCCTTTCCCCGTCGTTGGAAGAGCATTACCAACCGTTGGGGAAGCGGGCATCACGCCACACCGGCCAGGGGTTCGGCCGGCAGGCTCACCGTGAATTTCGTTCCCTTGCCCCATTCGCTCTGCACCTCCACCGCGCCGCCGTTGGCCTGGGTCAGATTCTTCACCACCACCAACCCCAAGCCTATGCCGCGCGCCTTGGTGGTGAACAAGGGCTGGAACAGCCTGCCCAGATGTTCGGGAGCGATGCCGATGCCGCTATCGAGGACGCTGATTCGCACCCTGCCCGCTGCCTCATCCTGCTCCGCCATTATCTCCAGGTCTCCCCCTTCGGGCATGGCGTCCACCCCGTTGGCGATGAGGTTGTGAAATACCTGCTGCATCTGCTGCGGGTCCACCCGGATCGGCGGCAGCCTATCGGGGACATGCAAGCGAACGATGACGCCCTGCGGAATCACGCATTTCTTCAGGGTCTCCCCGATCAACTCCCGCACCCCCATTCGCAGGGGCTGCGGCGGCTTGGTGCGCACCGAATCCAGCAGGTCGGAGACGATGCGCTCGGAGCCGGCGATTTCCTTGACGATGATGTCCAGGTACTCGTGAACGGTTTCATCCGCATCCGTCAGCACCATCTTCAAGAAATAGACCGCGTTGCTCATCACCCCCAAGGGATTGCGCAGCTCATGGCCCACGCTGCCCGCCACCTGTCCCAACACCGCCAGCTTCTCCTTGCGCACCAGTTCGTCCTGGGTTTCCAGCAATTGCCGGGTACGCTCCTGGACCTTGGCTTCCAGTTCCTCGTTGAGCCTTTGAATTTCCGCCTGGGCCCTGGCGCTCACGGCCAACTCCTGTTCCAGTCGGAGGTTGGACTGTTTCAGTTCCGCCGTTCGCTGCGACACGATCTCTTCCAAGTGGCTGCGGTGGCGGGCCAACTCCTGATCGCGCTGCTGGATGCGCTCCAGCATTTCATTGAAAACCTGGGCCAATGCGCCCACTTCATCCCCGCGTTGAAACGGCGTCCGCACGGCATAGTTCTGTTCCCTGGATACGGTTTGCATCACCGAGGCCAAATCCCGGATGGGGATCTCGATCCCCTTCTGTAGCCGCGTCAAGAGGAAACTCGCCAGCCCAATGGCGATGAAGGCGGCGATGGCGGTGATGACGCTGTCGTGGATGATCTCGAAATATAATTTATCCAGGCTGGATTGTAGATAGATCACGCCCAGATCTTCGCCCTTGAAGACGATCTTTTCGGCCAGAGCCAGACTAATGGAGGTAAAGCGATAGGTGCCCGCCGACGGCGGCAGCTGCGAGAGGCCATGTTCGGACGGCTGGTAAACGGCGAACAGTTGGCCGTTCTTGTCGTAGATCGCCGCGTAAACGATGTCGGGTATGGCCTGCAGTGCCGCCAGAATCTCAGCCGCCGATTTCCGGTCGTCGAACAGCAAGGCGGGCGCGGCGTTCGTCCCGACGATGCCGGCGTGGGCCGATAGCTCGTCCACCATCCTGCTGCGTCCATCGATCCAAGCCCGGGCGGTCAACAGGATGATGATAGCGAAAAATGCCAGGGACAAGCTCAACAGGGCGATCAGCCGGAGCCTGCGCTTGATGGGGGCGTCGCGGAAAAAGTGGGCTTTGCTCACCGCTCTTCCCCGACTGTGACGATCCGCGCCAGCTTCAACAACTGCGAGCTGATCGCAAGACCCGCCCGCCGAGCGGCGTTCGGGTTGATTTCGAAGCGCACTTTCTGGTTTTCCAGATAGAAATTGATGATGAGCCCGCGTTCGGCAAAACCCTCGCCATCGCCTATGGTCAGAACCGGCTTGCCGCCTAGGCTTTCCACGATGGCATTCAGCTTGCCTGTTTCCGAGACGCTGATGAAAGCGACCTGGCATCGGTCCAGATTCTGCGGTGTGCGCAGAAATTGAAACTCCCAATGTTTGCCGTCGATGGCCTGGTCGCGGATGACTTCCAGGGCATTGGCGAACGGATTGTCTCCCACGATGCAAAGGCGCAGGGTATTCGAGCCAGAGGACATGGGCCATTGCACGAACTTGGCGAAGTTGTGGATGAAAGCCGCCTTGACCTCATATTCGCTGGGGGACGCGCCTTCAGCCTGCGCCACGGCCAGGATAAAAGGCAGGAAGCGCGCCAGTTTCCGGAACATTCCTTCGGCTCGATTCAAAAATGCCATGACAGTTTCGCATAGAGACTGCGTGGCACTTCGCTGCCCACCTGCACCAGGTTACTGCCAAACTCCCGGTGAGACCCGTCCAGTAGATTCCGGCCCGCCAGGCTCAGTTCCAGATCCTTGACCGGCTGCCAACCCAAACGCAGATCAATGCGGGTATAAGCCAAGGTCTGTTGGTTGGAGAGGCGGTCGACATAGTACAGCGCAGCATCCAAGTTCAGATGATGCGGCAAGTCAAAATAAGAATGAAATTGCCATTGCTGCTGGGGACTGTCCCCAGATCTGGCCAGCGAAGCGGTATCCGTGCTGGCAGGATCGATCCTGAAGTGCATCTGCAATAGCGTGTAACTGCCGCTGAGCCGCCAGTTCCCGTTGAGTCTCCAGTTCGCCTCCAGCTCTATGCCGTAGACCCGCGCGGAAGATTTATTCTCGATTCGCAGCGGGATGACGAAATGGGCCGGCGCCGGCGTCGATTCGAGATAGGGATTACCCGCCTCAGTCGTGTTCAAGTGATCATAATCGTGATAGAACGCCGCAGCATCGACCGAGAGGTTTTTGAAGGGCTCGCTACGATAGCCGAATTCATAGGCCAGCAGGGTTTCCGATCGGAAACCGGGATTGCCGAACACTACCGGCAAGAAAGTCATCCCTTGGTTTTGGAAGGGACTCGTAGCGAGGCGAACCGCGGTTTCACCCCGCGAGGGCGTGCGCACCGCTCGAGATGCCGAAGCCCATAGGGTGTGAGCTTCGGCGGGCTTCCACAACAATCGCGCATTGGGCTGAAATTGAAAACCGGTGAAGTCGTTATGCTCGACTTTCGAGCCGATGATGAAACGCACCCGATCCCCCATCCAGCGGCTCTCGTCCTGCACGAAAACACTATACAAATTGAGCGCCTTGCTCGCCGGATTGAAGGAAGTGGAAAACGTATGGGCAATGGTCTCATCCTGGGTGAGGCGATAGCCCAGCCCCCAGATGAGTTCATGACGGCCCCACCAGGGGAATCGGTGCTGAAAATCCAGATCGTAGGTATCGCGGCTTTCTTCCAGCGTGGCCGGTTTGCGGTCGGTATGGTCGTAATAAAACTGTAGCGACAGGTCCGAACCGGCCGACAAAGTTCGCTGCCAACGCGCTCGCAGATAGCCGCCGCTGACCTTGACATCGTCGTTCAAAGTCCGGCTGTACGGGGAGCTCAGCAGCGGGATGTTGATATTCTCCCCCGAAGTGCCGGCATAAGTATCCCCCTGCAAACTCACAGAATCGGGACCGGAAGGCTCCCAGTCGAGACGAAATCCGCTTCGGGTCTGGTTCCAGGCGTCATTGGGCTTGTTGTCCCCTGCCCGATCGTAGTGGGAACGATCGAAATGCTTGGCATAGACCCGGTAATGGGCAGACTCCCCCAGTTTGCCGCCGTAGCGCAACAGTTCGGTATCTTGCTCGATATTGCCGACGCCCGCCGTCAACAAGCCGCCCTGGGTATCCTTGGCCCGTTTGGTGATGATGTTGATGACCCCGTTGACCGCATTGGCCCCCCACAGGGTGCCGCCGGGCCCCCGGATCACCTCGATCCGTTCGATGTCTTCCAACGGAAAATCCTGCACGTCCCAGTACACGCCGCTAAAAATGGGGGAATACACCGTGCGGCCATCGACCAGCACCAACAGATTGCTGGAAAAAACCTCGTTGAATCCTCGGGAGGAGATGGCCCATTTGTTGCCGTCGAACTGGGCCACGTTGATGCCCGGCGCCAACCGCAATAATTCCGGGATGCTGCTCATGCCGGAGCGGCGGATATCCTCCTGGCTGATCACATGGATCGCCGCCGCGGATTCGGCAAGCTTCTGGGGTTTGCGCGCCACCGAAATCACCTGGACATCCATCAATTGCTCCAGGGAGAGCAGGGTCAGCGCTTTCGGATCATTCTGCCCCGGTTGAGCCTCTCCTCGCGTCTGCGCTTCCTCCTCACCTCGTACCGGCTCGGCCAGACTGGCAAAACTCAGGGACAATATCGAAACATGGAGAGCCTGCAATGCCCGTGTTTTTTTCAATATCGTATCCTCATCGCAGCGAATCGATCGAGTACTGAATCGGGAAGAAAATCGCGTTGGCTGCCCCGGCAAGAGTCTCCTTAGTTTCCACCCAAGCCCGTTTCATTTCCGTTCCTAAAACCGGTAAACCCATTTGATCCTGAAGCTTCGTCCATCCTGGATGATGGCGTCCTGCACGAGTTCTTCGCCCACCGGCAAGGCATAATGCCGATCGAACAGATTGTAGAGGCTGGCGGAAATCTCCAATCCCGGCACGAGCTGCCCACTCAGCAGCGTCAGGTTGGTCAACAGATACCCACCCGTGGTCTCGCCTTTCAAGGTCTTGCGGCTGTCGGTATATTGCAGTTCCAAACCCGCCCGCAACTTTTCCTCCCACACCGGCTGGGAAAGATTCAGTTTCGCCATGTGCACCGGCGAATTGCTGAGCAGTTTGCCGGACCCTTCGTCGCGGGTGTTTTGCCAGGCGTAACTGGCGCGCAGCCTCCCTCCGCCCCGCCACTGGCGCTCCAGTTCGAGTTCGGCCCCTTCGGTCTCGACCAGACCTCGGCGATTGATGAAGATCTGTTTGCCGTCGGCGGGGTCGGTGCTGAGATCGATGAGACTGCCGATCTCGTTGCGATACAGATCCAGGGTGAGGCGGAAATCCGGCTGAAAGTAATGCTCGACGATGAACTCATAGCTGGTGATCTTCTCCGGCTTGAGCCCCGGGCTCGGCTTGCCGGCGCTCCCGACGGCGGTGTTGAGTTCGTAAAGATTGGGGGCGCGAAAAGCGGTGCCATACAGCAGCTTGAGGGCCGTATTTTCCCAAGGGTTCCAGATCAGCCCCAACCGCGGATTGAGCGCATCCCCGCTGGTGGAGTAATGGTCGAAGCGCAGGCCTGCGTTGAGCAGCAAGCCATGCACAAGACCGATCTCGTCCTGGGCATAGAACCCATAGCGGAAACTGTTGCGCCGGATGTCGGTATAGACGACCCAAGGCGCCAGGTCGGAATTGTTCAGTTGCTGGCGGAAATTGTCCTGGTATTCCCCGCCCAGCACCAGCCTGTGCCGGCCGTAATGCCCCGCGGCCTTGAAATCCATCCCCCACCACTGCGCCCAGGATTGATCCTTGTTGACGGACTGTGTGTAGGGATAAATGCCATGGTAGAAATAGCCGCCGTAATAGGCATGGGTGGAGACATCCAGGTTTTCGCCCATGGCGCGGTAATATTTCAGATCCAGCATGGTCTGCGACTCGGTGGTCAGCGAGCGGGGGTCGTTGAACACCGTGCCATAGGAAGCGGTGGGAATGCCCTTGATGCGATCGGAATAGGCCCCGACAAGGGTGAAACCGCCATAGGAAGCCTTGCCGTACACGCTATGGTTGCGATCGTAATCCAGCCCTTGGGCGATGCCGTGAGGGTTCGCCGGGGAGTCGAATTGCGGATAGTACAGGTTCGGCCCCTTGCGGTCGTAGCGGGTGCCGGAAACCATCCATTCCAGGCCGTTTTTCTGCTGCCGCCCGATCGTCAGCCGCTCCTTGTCGGTGCCGAAACCGGCCAACTCGCCGGAAGCCTCCACGCCATCGTAATCCTTGCCGCGTTTGGTGATGACATTGATGACGCCGAAGAAGGCATTGCTGCCGTAGACGGAGGAACCCGGCCCGCGCACGATCTCCACCCGGTCGATGAGATCCACGTCGAGGAAAAAATCCGTACCGATGGCGGCGGCATCGTAGAAGGTTTCGTTGACGCGGTAGCCATCCACCAGCAACAGGATGCGGCTCAGATAATCGCCCGGCCGATTGAAGCCACGCACGCCCAGATATTCGTAATTGCGGTCGTAACTGGTGTAGAAACCGCGCACGCTGCGCAATACGTCGGCCAGGGTTCGGTAGCCATAGGCTTTGATGTCCGCGGCGGTGATGATGCTGGTGGCGGACGGGGCTTCGCTAGTCTTCTGCGTAAACCTCGAGGCGGTGGAAACTTCGATGTTCATCAACTCCTCGATGGGCAGCCGGGCAAGATCCTCCGGCTCGATCCCGGAAGAGGCCTCTGCCGCCGCTCCAGATGCAAAAGCCAGCAGCAGGACCAATGCATATCCTGTTCGCAGCGGCTTTTGATGCGGCGCTGTTTGCCATTCGACCGGAAAAATCGAAAGATCCACATCCCCCCCGTTGTAGTCACATGCGTCCCATAGCCTGAATATTGGGATGGTGATAAGGCACTGAGCCGCAGCCGCCAGGCTTTGTCATTGGCTGGCAAGAATTTTTGCCTTGTGCGCAAACCTTGGGATCTTGCGGGCGGATCTTTTTGCTTAGATCACAAGCTTTGAAAGCTTGTGCTCAAGACTTTTTGTCGCACCCTCGAGCCCCAAAGTCTTGCGCGAGCAACGGCAAGCTCCCCACTCCGCATTCCGCATTCCGCATTCCGCACTCCGCACTCCGCACTCCGCACTCCGCAATTCATCAGCGGCAAGCCGATACCTACCCCTTTTCGAACTCGAAGGCTTGCTCGACAAACAGCCGCAAGCAAATATCCACCACTTCGGCATCGTATAGCTTGCCCCTGTTCGCGGCGATTTCGCTCAGAGCCGCCTCCGTTCCCAAGGCGGCGCGATAAGGACGATGGCTGGCGATGGCTTCCACCACATCCGCCACCATCAGTATCCTGGCCTCGAGGATGATCTCCCCATCCTTCAGACCATTCGGGTATCCCGACCCGTCGAGCCGTTCATGGTGTTGAAGCACGGCTTGCGCCACCGGCCAGGGGAATTCCACATTCTTCAGGATCTCGTAGCCTGCCCGGGAATGACCATGGACGATCTCCATCTCGAGTTTCGTCAATACTGCCGGTTTGCTGAGGATTTCGGCCGGCAGGGCGATCTTGCCGACGTCGTGCAGGTAGCCGATGACATGCAGGCCCTCCAATTGCTGATCGGTCAAACCCATCGCCTTGCCGATGGCGCAGGCCAGTTGCGACACCCGCCGTTCATGGCCGGCGGTATAGGGATCGCGCAACTCGATCATGACGGTGATGGCCTCGACCGTGCCTGCCAGCGACTTCCTCAGGCTGTGCAGGCTGGCCGCCAGGCGCTTGCCCATGCGCAGCGATTGTATGCCCAACGCCGTGTCGGCGGCGATCTGGGGCAGAACGCGCGCGGTTTCCTCGTCGAAATACGCCC
>JAQTSI010000154.1 GCA_028711365.1 Methylococcaceae bacterium | reverse complement strand
GGAAGGAGTCAAACTGTCAGCATTGCCTGCAAATGAAAAGGGGGTATGGAGTACGAAGCGGCCTTCCACCGGGCGGCGCTGGCCGTCGATGTCCTGGTAGATCGAAGGCTTGTGTAAGCGCAATTCACCGCTTGGCGTCGTCAGCACCAGGTCGCCATTTTCATCTACGCGGGCTTCATCCGCGCCTTCAAAATTCAGGCGGATGGCGTTGGGATCTGCGCCGGGATTGACTACGAAATCGTATTCCAACTGACGTTGGTTGCCGTAATAAACCAGGTCGATGCCAGGGTAGACCGAGGCGTAGCGGACTTTGGCGTAGGTCGAAACGCCCGCTCGCCATTTCGAGGGATCGTTGCCGGTGAAGTAATTCACTTTGCCGGGTAGTTCATCGAGGCCGCCGATATCCGGGTTTGGATTGGCGCCAAGCAGTTTCATGCGCAAAGCGAGGGTTTCGACTTTCTCCTTTTCTTCCGTTCGATCGACAGATTTGGCCTTCTCTGCCATGGAAGAGGAGATTCCGAATGCTGTCTCCTGGCCCGCTTCGGAGGCATTGGCTTTACCCTGCTTGTGCAGGGCCAGCACGGCTTCTGTTGGCGTCAGGAAAGGGAGTAGCCCTGACCGCGCGAGAGGAATTTGACTTGATCGTCCGTTTGCCCGCGGTTGGCCTCGAAGCTCAACGGCAGCTTGCCATAGGATTCAATCAGTTGCGGGGATGCGGTTTTGGCGGCTTCAGGTGGCGGCAACGAGAGCGCCGCGAAGGCTGAGGGTGAGGCGAGGCTTGCAAGGAAGAATAAAATAGCCCAAAGAATTGGGCAGAACGTGAGGGATCGTTTCACAAACATGGTCCATCTCCCTGTCATTTTGAAATGATATTACCGACTGAGCAGGGCCGCGTGGCTGCCACGGATGCCCGCGCCCAATCCATGAAAAAATATGCAGGAACTATAGTCAAAATTCAAGAATTGTTTGATGAGCCCAAATGGCATAATACAAGGCACCCTTCTGGACATCCATTTCAAAGTTCGGCATCAGATTTTAAACATTCGGATAAGCACATGAAAAATATGCATTTTATAAGGATGATAGCTTCAATTTTATTAATAGCGATTTCTGGGCATGCCCAAACATCGGAGCCTCGCTACAAGGCGGTAGCCTTCGACTATTTCGTAATCTTTGATCCCAACTCGGTCGTTGACGAAATTGAGAAAGTTTTTCCGGGCAAAGGCATGGATTTCACTAAGGCATGGCGCGCCAAACAATTTGAATATGGCTTCCTGCGCTCCATTACGAATAATCACGAGGACTTTTTCAAGGTTACGGAAGATGCCTTGTTTTACACCCTGGCAAACATGAAGCTTGAAGCAACCGAAGCCCAGAAAAAGCAACTCCTTAATTCCTATCTTTCGCTAAAACCTTGGCCTGACTCAATAGAAGGTTTAAAAAGATTGAAAGCCTCTGGCGTAAAAATCATCACCCTCGCCAATTTCAGTATGATGATGCTTAAGTCCAATGCAGATAATGCTGGAATTACCAATCTTTTTGATGAGCTACTAAGTACGGAAACCAACGGCACATACAAGCCGGACCCAAAAGCGTATGAATTAGGAATTCAGCATCTTGGCTTGAAGAAAGAGGAGGTCGTCTTCGCCGCTTTTGGCGGTTGGGATGCCTACGGTGCAAAAAGTTTCGGCTACCCTACTTATTGGGTCAACCGTTTGAACTTGCCAGCGGAGAAATTGGGTATTCAGGCAGACGGAACCGCCAATAATTTTCAAGGGTTGCTGGATTTTGTTTTGGGGGGAGAAGCGCATCATTGAATAAAGTGTGTCAAGTAGCCCGAGACATGAGCATTGAAATCCACTTCTTGGCGGGTTCCCAACCTCCTGATTGGAAACCCAATCTTGGAAGCGCCAGCTTCTTGGACAGCGTTCCCAAGCAGGAGCTTGGGAACAAGCGAAACGTCTTTTCGTTGCCCGACAATTCTGGCGTCATCGGGCGCGATGAAGCCACGCCCGGCCTATAGGGCTGTATTCCTACGGATGACGCAAACCTCTCCCGGTTCGGCTTATTGACCCGTTTAGATTCAACTATCTTTACGATGCTTCAATGCCTTTCGTGATATTTCAGCACCTAAACCCATGAGAATGAGAGCAATTGATGAAGGTTCTGGCACAGAAGTCACTGGACCAGAAACGAAGTTTACGCTGACATTATCGATAACCGGTCCATAAGTGAAACCTCCTGCTAACTGGTTAGTGGATTTGAACGTAATGGTGGTCGATGATCCGGTTGCTGTAAATTGGAATACGAATGGGTCAAACGCTTGTGCTGCAAGCGTATTGCTCAGGGTTGTTGAAAAGTTTTGATTCAACAGCGATCCCGCGGAAACTAAGCCAGTATTGCTTGTACCAGAAACCCAAGCTGCTGCTCCAAAACTAAGATCATATACATCACCAGTGATGGTTGGTATAGTTGTGGATATAGAACTAGCTATTGTGTGATTAAGGTCAACGGAATGCACGCCGTCTAAGGCTCCGAATCTGGGGGTCGTTAGCCAATCTACTCCGTCACCTGGCCCGCCTACGGTCCAGCCTATGATTGCCGTACTCCCCACGGCAAGCCCCATGAAATCAGCACCTCCAAAACTGGCACCATCAGCTCCACCGTTTACAAAATTTCCGAGTTCGAAGCTGCCAGCTCCGACTCCGTAGGTGGCGTCGATAAGATTGGCGTTCGCAGTCGGCAGTATGAAACTACAGACAGCATACAGAAATGTTCCTCGGAGCATTCCCCTAGAACACGATGTTAAGATTGACTTGTGGCTTGTGGCTTGTGGCTTGACCATGATATTCACCTAAATATTGATGAGCAAACAACTTGAGATGATGAGTGGCGTAGACGGGGCATCGCCCGCTATTAACGACGGACCAGGCGATCTGCCACTCACCGTTCACCCGCCGGAACCATTCCCAGGAAGCGGGCTTGCCAATAGACCCGGCAATTTACGCGCCGATCAAAAGAGGCAACAACATCGCATCCCATCAATATGACATGTAAATAATTGAAATCATACGGATTACGATGGAACCATGCGATATGGTTTTGCCGCTACGGTACACCGGCGAGCTACGGCTGCGCTGGGTACAGAGGAAATGTAACAAATTCTGACACTTTTTATAAGCCTTTTGGGCCGATTTCATCGCGAGTCGGCCTCAAGATTGTGTTATTGCCTGAACACCTGCCGTGCATTTGGGCGCTGCCAGCAGATGATATGGATCATTCAATTATCCGCTGGATTGGGCTAGGGTTTTGAAGATTTCACCGATGAGGATCATGGCGAATAAGGTAAGGGAGTTCGCCAGGCGCGATGCAGCCGCGCCCGATCGACCGGGGCTCGCGCGTTCGTAGGGGAATATCTCACAATCGAATCAGTAATATATCACTGATCGGAATCTGCGGAGCGTGTATTTTCGAGCCCGAATCCGAAATGCATCAGGGAACAAAACCATTGCATGGAACGACTCATGCCGACCTCGCTTGACTCGAAGCGGCAACGACTTGAGGGTCCCTCATTCGAAAACCCAAGCGGATTCCCTGACCTTCCTCGTGATAGAAACACCGGTTGTAAAGTCGCGGGCAACACCGCCCCACGACGCATAGGCCGGTATCGATCGATATCATTGACTAAGGAGCAAACCCTATGAACTCATCAGCTCGATTTTCCGGTCCCTCATTCGGGATCGACCAGCGTACGGCACTGTGGCCTCGGCTCGCCTTGCTTGCGGCACTTACGCTGTTCACCGCCGCCCTGTCGTGGACGACGCCTGCCTATGCCGGATCCTGCTCGCCGCAGGCCGGGACTGTCACCGATTCCAAGGGAACAACCTTCAATACCCTGTGGTACTGCGGTAATCGTAAAGGCGCGAAGCTTTACGCGAACCCGGACTTTGGCACCGCCGTGAACTATATGAATACCACCAGGAGCTGGTTCGTTTGCTATCAGACCGGGGCGCAGCATGCCGGCGGCAACAACATTTGGTATTACTCCTTGGGTGACAAGCCGCGGGGCGCGTGGGGCTACATGCCTGCGGTCAATATACTCACCAGCACCGACCCATGGCCCGGAATTCCCAAGTGCTCGGGCAGCGGCCCGGTAAGCGGCCCCACCTCCGGCGCGATACCACCGGTGGTCGCCAGCAACACCGACGGGCGCCTTGAAGTCTTTGCGCGCGACAACGACGGCTCGCTGTGGCACAAGTGGCAGATGGTTCCGAGCGGTGACTGGAGCGCTTGGGCGTCGCTCGGCGGCCAGGTCAGCGAATTCGCCGTCGCACAGAACGACGATGGCCGGCTGGAAGTCTTCGCCATTGGCTATCGCCGCGCTGTTTATCATATCTGGCAGACCGCGCCCGGTGGCGCCTGGAGCACTTGGGAGAACCAAGGCGGCAATGCCCTCAAGCTCGCCGCCGCCAAAAATCATGACGGTCGACTGGAGGTTTTCGCCATTTTTGCGGACAAGTCGTTGCAGCACAATTGGCAAGTCGGCCCCGGCGGTAGTTTCAGCGGATGGGCCACGCTAGGGGGCAGCTTCACGGATCTCTCCGTCGCGGAAAACCAGGACGGCCGGCTCGAAGTCTTCGTCATCACCGCCCGCAACGTCCCGCTACATATCTCGCAGTCCGCCCCCGGCGGAAGTTGGAATGCTTGGGATAGTCTGGGTGGCCAGGTCCTCAAGCTCGCCGTGGCGAGAAACCAGGATGGCCGGCTGGAGGTCTTCGGCGTCGGTACGGACCACCAACTTTATCACGACTGGCAGACTTCGCCCGGCGGCAGCTATAGCGGCTGGTATTCGCTCGGGGATTGGATCGATCAACTGGCCGTGGCTCGCGCGCCGAGCGGATCCCTCGTCGTCTTTGGTCGCGGGAGCGACCGCACGATGCGGTCCATCTGGCAGACATCGCCCGATGCCGGTTGGAGTCATTGGGTGTCGCTCGGCGGTAAGCTCGATCAACTCGCCATCGGCGTCAACATAGATGGTCGCATGGAAGTGTTCACCCTTGGCCAAGGTACATCGATACGACGCACGTTGCAGAATTGCGCCGGTTGCGATTGGGGCGGCTGGTCGGTATTTGGCGCCCCGGCCAATAATTCGGGCGTCGGCGGAACCATCACACGTTCGGAGATCATCAGCCGCGCGAATTATTGGGTGAGTCTGAATCCCGCCCCGCACTACTATTGGGATGCCGACACGAGGTTTTGGGTGACCGACCCACTCGAACGGCTCTATCGCCCGGATTGTTCGGGATATGTATCGATGGCGTGGCACTTGGGCGTGAGTCGGAGCACGGTCGACCTCATCAACGAGGCGTACGCGATACGCAAAAACCAACTGGCGGCCGGAGACATCATGGGAACGTTGGGCGCCGGCACGGACGGCGACCACGGTCACGTGCGCATATTCCACAAGTGGGACAATACCGCACATACCCTATACTCCGCTTATGACTTTGGCGCCACTCCGCCCAAGTATAAAACCGGCATCAAATACCCCGATACCAATATGTATAATGTGCCGTTAAAGCCATACCGCTACCGCAAAGTTAGTGATTGACATCCACGGCGGGCTGCGCCTTTAGCCGGGTCGGGCAACAGCTTTTTTTGTTGCCCGACATTTTGGTTAAGCGTTTATTCGCTGGATTGGGCAAGGGTTTCAGAAGTTTTTGCCGATGCGGATTATGGCGAATAACGTAGGGAGTTCGTCGGGCGCGGTTCAGCCGCGCCGCGAACCATTGGGCGGGTTTCTGACACCAGGACGGGACTTACGCGGAGGAGGCAGAGATCACTTCCAGGTGGAGATGATCCGGCCCATCCTGGAACATCCGGTTCATCTTGGCTCGAGGGTTTCGGCCCAGCGCGGCGTTGACAGCCTCTGCCGCTTTCAGGTTCACGAATTGCGGGGTGGGGTTCCCTAAAGGAAAACCCACTTTGTACATTGGCCATCCGGCCCCAGGATTCATCGGGAGGAATATATCCTTATCCGGCATCGGAGGGCCCTTGGGGTAAGGACTGGGTCGGGTCAAGCCCAGAGCAAAAAGACCCGGCGGGAGATTGTCGATCACCTTGCACACTCCGGCGACCGTGTTCTCGACGTTCCCCCCGTTGATCAGATTGATCGACAGGCCGGAGTAGACCGTGATATCCATGGCGGAACAGACGGCCACCCCGTCCTCCCCGACCTTTCCATGCGGACCCTCGTTATATCTCATCATGCTCATCAGAACGAGAGTATTTGATCGGGAGAGAGCCGCTAAGGTGTGAAACATACCCGCGGAGAGAACGATGGTGTGCTGGCCATCATTGAAATGGCCGTTATTCGCGGCCGACGTGAGCTGTCCGGTAACACCCTGGATTTTCCCAGTATGGACCGCTGCCAGCACGGCAGCCTTGACCTCGGCACTGACGGCAGTGCCCGATAGAGGAAGAGCGGCGAGATATCGCCTGGCGTCTTGAACTTGATCCCCCGGTAAATCAGCGGGCGTAAAAGTCGGAAGAGCTTTCGCTGCCACCACCTCGTTTGCCCAACGGATGCGCTGGGCGGATCCGTTCCAGCCTCGACCGGAAAGGATCTTGAGGGCTTGTTCGACCAACTTACCCCGCGTCACTGCCCCCAGTTTCTCCAATGCCGGCAGCATTTCGAACATCGCCAGACTGTTCAGCCAATCGGTGGCGGCTTCCCATTGTTGGGCCCGAGCCGCTGCTTCCATCTGAATCCGGTTATTACTCGGCATGTTTTATATCCTCCAGCATGAGGCACTTGCGCCTCAACGCAAACTCGGCCCGAACAGCCAGACCAGCAAAAATGTTTCGGTGCGGGGACAGCATTCCCAAGCTGGAGCTTGAGAATGAGCGAAATTCGTCGGGCGATGCAGCCGCACCCGACAGAACTTTTCCATTCACTTCTCTTTGTAGCCAGGGATATATCTTTTCGCCTGCTCCTTGGTCATCATTCCATGACCACTGCGCTTCCTCAAATCCCTCTCGCCTTTGCCCATCTTCACCTTCGAATTGCCAGATTTTTGCCATCCCTGCTTCTTTTTGGGTTCTTCAAGCTCTTTTTCTTCGTATGTCTCGTCCGTATCGGAATCACTTTCCGCATAATGAGGACAGTTCTTCAAGCTATGTTCGCGCTCCACGCCATCGATTGCCATGCATGTTTCGCAATATAGTTGCAGCACTCCTTTCATTTGGATGGAAGGGATGTTCCAAGCCCCGGCGGCAAGGCCCGACTCGACGATCGGCGCTTTACTGGCTGATTTCCTTTGGGATGTGCAAGACGGACAGCCGCAGCCGGGAGAGCCATCGGCACGATGAAGTTGCGCCGTTTTATTTGCCTTCACCCCCATCACATCCGCTTCCTGCTCGAGCCCCTGACTATCGTTGACCGGCATACCATCCTTCATCTGCATCGTCGGTTTCACCCTGCCCTGCGCCTGCTGCACGACGTGCCAGGCTTCATGCGGTAGGTGCTGCTCCTGTCCCGGCGCGACGTGGATGTCGCTGCCCTGTGCATAGGCAAGCGCGTTCAGCTGCGCGGGTTGCGATGAGTTGTAGTGGACCTTGACCTGATCCATGGACATGCCGGAAAGCGACTCGATGCCGGACTTGAGCTTGTCGGGCAGGCCTGTCTTGTTCGGGCTTGGAGCGGATTCCTGCTCCAATGGGGTAGGCGATGAGGTGAATTTGCCCTGACGCAACTCTCCTTCTTCCGGCCCTTGCGCCGCCGTTGCGAACATTCCTTGCAGTTGTTCCCTCTGGGCAATCGCGCGGGGGCTGTTGACGATTTCCGAAGCCAAGGACTTCTGCTGCATCATTCGCGGGCTCTGCTGGATGGATTTCGTGAGTTGGCGTTGCGCCGTCGCGGCGGGGCTATGATCAACCCGGCTCGCCCCTGTGAACGGATGAGCAGGCTCATGAGCAACAGCGGTTTGCCGATGGACGGATGGGATCTTCGATGCAGTTTTCATGGCATTTCCCTCCAAATGGATGAAGCTCTATTGATACTCCCAAACCCTAATCCGGTCAAATGATTAGCCGGGGCGGGCAATACCTTTTGGTTCCCGGCAATTTTGGGAACTCAACAGGACCCAGGTGACCCGCAGAAGCGTCAACCCCAGGGTCATCTGGGAGAAAAAGCCGATGAGAAATGCGACGCTGCGCAGCCTTGCTCGGTCTCACCCCCGGCACGCTACGCTAGCGGATGCAAAAATTAGGCATCATGCACCTCACACAGCCAAGATTTGCACACTCCGTGGATCACCATCACAGCCATACCGCTAATTGGCAGCCGCAGACTTCCACGATACTGTCGACCCGCGATCGAATTTGTCTGGCGCAGTCCTGAGCCTGATACGGGTCGTTGAAGAAAGCTGAAATTATCCCGACGGATTCATAATGGTAACCGTTGCAGGCATGGATCAATTGTGTGACCAGGTTGTTCATGGACGTTCTCCGAATTGGCGATTGTTGATGTTTCCATCCACTGGCATCCCGTTAGCTTCCCTGTTAATGGTAAAGCAAAGCTCATGCCGCCGAGATCGACGATGGCAGGAGAGCAATAGACTTAAACAGGGACGACTGAAAATCCGAGGACTGGAGTAGCCACCTGCGATCTCCAGTCATGTTGAATCGGATATTGGGAACTTTTCTACCGCGTCGGAAAACAAAGTACAAGCCATTAGTACCCAAGTACGGAATGTTTTCCATTTCCCCTGGCAGCCGTAGACTTCGGACGGGTTTCCGTCAGGAATCTACGAGGTGCCGTTTCATAGATCGGACCGGCATTCAATCATCCTCAACTCATGATTTCGCTCATCCATCGCGATTGTTCAAACGATTTCCTAATCCCTCCGAGCTTGCTGGCTTTCGGGCTTTACGAGCGCCGCCCAACCGGTGCCCTCTCCGCATCATGGCGCCCTGGAAATACGGTTTCAAAAGCGCCACCCATCGTCCGCCTTTCCAAATACTTTGGATCCCATGAACATCAAAACTCTCGACAACCCAGTCCTGGCCTGGATCAAGGCCGGAATCTTCGGTCTGGCCTTGATCCCGCTGATCCGACTGGTTTCCGGTGCGTTCCTGGATACGCTCGGCGCCAATCCAATCGAAAAGATCACCCACGGCACCGGTTATTGGACTTTGACTTTTCTGTTGATCTCGCTCGCCATCACGCCATTCAGGCGCCTTCTGGGCTGGTCCTGGCTGATTCGCCTGCGGCGCATGTTGAGCCTGTTCGCTTTCTTTTACGCCAGTATGCACTTTTTGACTTACCTGGTGCTGGACCAGTTCTTCGACTGGCCGAGCATCCTCAAGGACATCGCCAAGCGGCCCTATATCACGGTGGGGGTTGCCTCCTTCGTCCTGTTGATTCCACTGGCGTTGACCTCCACCGATGGCATGATCCGCCGCCTGGGCGGACGGCGTTGGCGGCGGCTGCACCGTTGGGTCTACCTGATTGCCGTGGGCGGGATCGCACACTATTGGTGGCTGGTCAAGAAGGACATCAGCAACCCTCTGATTTTCGCCTCCCTGCTGGCGGTGTTGCTGGGTCTTAGGCTAATCCATTGGGCCAGGGGGTTGACCAGCACCGGATATCCTTCCCGCGAGCAAAGCCATTGCCGGATTGAATGATGAGGCGCGTGTCAATTTTCGGCATATTGGCGCCACCGATTTTCGGCGTAATGGCGCCATTTGAAAGTGCTTGTTCACCCAGACCCCCTTATCCTCATACATCAATTTAGAGAAATTGTTTTCGGCCAAATCCTTAATAAACCGGGTTGAATCCCTGGAAAAGAGGGCTCAAAAATGAACATCAAAAGCAGAATTTGCAGGCTGGAGCAACAACGCAAGTCGAAATACGATTCGCTAACCGATGAAGAGATTGCCGAAAAATTGGCAAGTTTGAAGCAAATCGCGCGGGACGTCCTGACGCCGAAGGAACACACCGAAATGATGGCTTGGATCGAACATCAACGCGAAACCATGAAGTGATGTTTCACCCTTGCATTGCGTAGGACAAACGGCTACGTTATCCACGACAAGAACACAACAATGAATGGGTGACGACTTTGAAAACGCACATCGCAGACAAGCCAAAAACGAAGAAATCGCCACACGGACTCCGACTGCCGAACGAACTGCTGGAGCGCGTGGATGCTTACGCGGCGCAGCTGGAAAGCGAAATTCACATTAACGTGAGCCGTTCCGACGCGATCAGGCGTTTGCTGGTGCTTGGGCTCGAGGATGCCGAGGACATCCGCGACGCAGAGCAGGCATTGAAGGAACCCGGCGAAATTACGCTGGCAGAGGTGAAGGCCGAATATGGGTTATGAGGTCAGGCTCAAGCCGTCAGCCAAAAAGGTTTTGGATGCCCTTCCCAAGCCTGACCAAACCCGCTTCATCGAGGCCCTGGAGCAATTGGCCGGCAATCCCCGTCATCATGGCGTGGTGAAGCTAGAATCGGAATCGAACCTCTACCGTGTCCGTATCGGCAATTACCGGGCCGTCTATACCATCGAAGATGACCGGCTGGTTGTACTGGTTGTCAAGATCGGCCACCGGAGAGAGGTTTATCGATGAAACCCGATGAGTAGGACGCCTACCGGCTATTGCCAACGAATCGCCAATTCCACAAGCCGCCCTTCGAGGCGGTTTTTTTGTGGGCGGATTTGGCGAGGTCGTAGCACCGGCGTAGCACCAAGAAAAAAGCCTTACCGCTGGAATGCTGTAAGGCTTTGATTTTATGGAGCTGGCGACAAGATTCGAACTCGCGACCGGCTGATTACAAATCAGCTGCTCTACCGACTGAGCTACGCCAGCTTGATGACGTGGCATTCTACCAGAAAATCACCCGAACTGAATCCAGGGTGATGGCCCTTCAGCCATGGGCTTTACGGGTTCTGTAGAATTATCGAGGGTGGTCTCGCGGCAAGCCGCCGCTGCAGCCGCTTCGAAATGGATTGGCGAACGATGCGGCATTAGTAAATAGAGGGGAAGTCGGCTAAATCATGGCACTGACATTTAGAAACGCACAGGCGATCGATGCCGAGCGCATTGCGGCACTGGTCAATTCTGCCTATCGCGGCGAACAAAGCCGGCTGGGATGGACGACGGAAGCCGATCTTTTGGATGGGCGACGGACGGATGGCAGGGAAGTTCGGCGCCTGATCACTCGCCGGAACTCCATCTTCTTGCTTGGCCAGGAGGGGCCGGAGATCGTGGCCTCGGTACACATCGAAAAAACCGGCGACCATGCCAGTTTGAGCATGTTCGTGGTCGAACCGATACATCAGGGGCGCGGCATCGGCAAGCGCTTGCTGGCGCGGGCGGAACAAACGGTTCAACAGGCATGGCGGGTCGGCAAAGTCGTCATGCATGTCATCACCCTGCGTCACGAATTGATCGCGTTCTACGCGCGCTGCGGCTACCGGCGAACCGGTATATTGCACGAATTCCCCGTCAACCCAACGATGTGGGAACCCAAAGTGCCGGGCTTGGCGCTTGAAGTTTTGGAAAAAAACATCGAGGCGAACCTGCCGTAAATCGCCTCTGAATTTGCCGCGTCGCTCCGGGCCGATCGCCTGTCGATGCCGAGATCCATCGGCTCTGGCAGAGCCGATGGAAAATACGGG
>JAQTSI010000153.1:4190-11720 GCA_028711365.1 Methylococcaceae bacterium | reverse complement strand
CGCGGACGTGACCACGGCGGTGGCCCGTGGGGACCTGTCGACGAAGATCACCGTCGACGTGCGCGGCGAGCTGCTCAGGCTCAAGAACACCATCAACACGATGGTGGACCAGCTCAATGCGTTTGCGAGCGAGGTGACGCGCGTGGCGCGCGAAGTGGGCACCGAGGGCAAGCTGGGCGGACAGGCATACGTCACCGGCGTTGCCGGCACCTGGAAGGATCTCACCGACAGCGTGAACAGCATGGCTTCCAACCTGACCGGCCAGGTGCGTAATATCGCCGAAGTCACCACGGCCGTGGCGCGCGGCGATCTCGGCAAGAAGATCACGGTGGATGCCAGGGGTGAGATTCTGGAACTCAAGAGCACTATCAATACGATGGTGGATCAGCTCTCCACCTTTGCTTCCGAGGTGACCCGCGTGGCGCGCGAGGTCGGCACCGACGGCAAGCTCGGCGGCCAGGCCGACGTGCCCGGCGTGGCCGGTACCTGGAAGGACCTGACCGACAACGTCAATTCGATGGCCTCCAACCTGACCGCCCAGGTGCGCAACATCGCCGAGGTGACGGTGGCGGTGGCCAACGGCGACTTGAGCCGCAAGATCATGGTGGACGTGCGCGGCGAGTTCCTGCAATTGAAGGAAACCATCAACACCATGGTGGACCAGTTGCGCTCCTTCGCTTCGGAAGTCACCCGGGTGGCGCGCGAAGTCGGCATGGAAGGACGCCTCGGCGGCCAGGCCTATGTGACGGGCGTATCCGGCACCTGGAAGGATCTCACCGAATCGGTCAACATGCTGGCGGCCAATCTCACCAGCCAGGTGCGCAACATCGCCCAGGTGACCACGGCGGTGGCCAATGGCGACCTCGGCAAGAAAGTCACGGTGGATGTCAAAGGCGAAATCCTGGAACTCAAGAACACCGTCAACACCATGGTGGATCAGCTCAACTCCTTCTCCGCCGAGGTGACGCGGGTGGCGCGCGAGGTGGGCACGGAAGGCAAGCTCGGCGGCCAGGCCACGGTGCGCGGCGTCTCCGGCACCTGGAAGGATCTCACCGACAATGTCAATTTCATGGCCGCCAACCTCACCGGCCAGGTGCGAGGCATCGCCAAGGTGGTGACCGCGGTGGCGGGCGGCGACCTGAAGAAGAAACTCACCGTCGAGGCCAAGGGCGAAATCGCCGACCTGGCCGATACCATCAACGGCATGACCGAAACTCTGGCGCTGTTCGCCGACCAGGTGACCTCGGTGGCGCGCGAGGTGGGGGTCGAGGGTAAGCTCGGCGGCCAGGCCAACGTGCCGGGCGCGGCCGGTACCTGGAAGGACCTCACCGACAACGTCAACGGTCTGGCCGCCAATCTCACCAGCCAGGTGCGCGCCATCGCCGGCGTCGCCACCGCCGTGACCAAGGGCGATCTCACCCGCTCGGTGACGGTGGAGGCCAAGGGCGAGGTGGCGGAACTCAAGGATAACGTCAACGAGATGATCCGCAACCTGCGCGAGACCACCAACCAGAACTCGGAGCAGGACTGGCTGAAGACCAATCTGGCCAAGTTCACCCGCGTGCTGCAAGGCCAGCGCGACCTCATCACCGTGTCGAAGACGGTGCTGTCGGAACTCGCGCCTCTGGTGAGCGCCCAGCATGGCGTGTTCTACATCATGGACGAGCCGACGGTCGGCGAGGCCCGCCTGAAGATGCTCTCTTCCTACGCCTACAAGGAACGCAAGAACCTGGCTCAAAGCTGGAAGGTCGGCGAGGGCTTGGTCGGACAATGCGCCTACGAAAAACAGCGCATCCTGCTCACCAACGTGCCGGATGATTACGTCCAGATCACCTCCGGCCTGGGCGAAGCCCCGCCGCTCAGCATCGTGGTGCTGCCTGTCCTGTTCGAGGGCAAGGTCAAGGCCATCATCGAGTTGGCCTCGTTCGAGCGCTACTCCGCCACGCACCAAGCATTCCTGGATCAGCTCGCCGAATCCATCGGCATCGTGCTCAACACCATCGAGGCCAACATGCGCACCGAGGAGCTGCTCAAGCAGTCGCAATCCCTCACCAACGAGCTGCAAAGCCAGCAGGAAGAATTGCGGCAGACCAACGAGGAACTGGAAGACAAGGCGCGCCTGCTGGAAGAGCAGAAGATGGAGGTGGAATCCAAGAAACGAGAGGTCGAACAGGCCAAGGCCGCGGTCGAGGAAAAAGCCAAACAACTGGCGCTCACCTCCAAATACAAGTCCGAGTTCCTGTCCAATATGTCGCACGAACTGCGCACGCCCTTGAACAGCCTGCTGATCCTGGCCCAGCAGCTTGCCGATAACCCGCAGGCCCATCTCGACCCGAAGGAGGTGGAGTTCGCCCGGACCATCCATGGCTCGGGCAACGACCTGTTGTCCTTGATCAACGAGATTCTCGACCTGTCCAAGATCGAATCCGGCACGGTATCGCTGGAACTCTCGGAGGTGCCCTTCGTCGCGCTGCGTGACCAGCTCGACCGCACCTTCCGCCATGTGGCGCAGAGCCGGGCGCTTGCCTTCGAAATCACCCTGGCCCGCGACCTGCCGGCGGCTCTGATCACCGACGAAAAGCGGCTGCTGCAAGTGATGAAGAATCTGCTCTCCAACGCCTTCAAATTCACCGAGAAAGGCCAGGTGGTGATGTGCGTGGACCGTGCCGCCGGCGGCTGGAGCCTGGACAACGACAAGCTCAATCGGGCGAACGAAGTGTTCGCTTTCAGCGTCGAGGACACCGGCATCGGCATCCCGGCCGACAAGCAACGCATCATCTTCGAGGCGTTCCAGCAGGCCGAGGGCGGAACCGCCCGCAAATACGGCGGCACCGGCCTGGGGTTGTCGATCAGCCGCGAGATCGCCCACCTGCTGGGCGGCGAACTCAAGCTGGCGCGCAGTGCGTCGGGGCAGGGCAGTGTATTCGTGCTCTATGTGGCGCAAAATGGCGGCGCTTCCGCTCCCCCGGCCCCTTTCCCGCCTGCGGGAGAGGGGAGAAACGCACTCTCTCCCTCCGGGAGAGAGTGGGGGAGAGGGTTGGCGGAGAAGGCTATCCCCGACCGGGCGCTGCGGGATATGCTCGAGCCGGAGGTGGCGGATGACCGCGACGCCATCGAGAAGGGCGACCGCGTGCTGTTGATCGTCGAGGACGATGCGGCCTTCGCCAGGATCATCCTCGAGCTGGCGCGGGAAAAGGGCTTCAAGGGGCTAGTCGCGATGCACGGCGGTCAGGCGCTGGAACTGGCGCGCAGCCACAAACCCGACGCCATCACCCTCGATATCCGCATTCCGGACATGGACGGCTGGACCATCCTCGACGTGCTCAAGCGCGACCCCGACCTACGTCATATCCCGGTGGATGTCATCACCGTCGAGGACGAGCCGTTGCGCGGTTTTTCCCATGGCGCTTTCCAGTTTCTCACCAAGCCGGTGAGCCGCGACCAACTCGGTGAGGCGCTGGTTTCCACGCGCAAATTCCTGGACCGGCCGGTGAAGAACCTGCTGCTGATCGCCGCCGACAAAGACGAGCAGAAGGAAATCACCGATCTGCTCGGCGATGGCGACATCACCGTCCACGATGCCGCCAGCGGCAAGGCAGGGCTGGCCAGCCTGCGCAAAAAATCCTACGATTGCGTGGTGGTCGGGGCGAAGCTCGCCGACATGAAAGCCGCCGATTTCATCGCCGCCCTGCGCAAGGATAAATTGCTGGCAAGCCTGCCGGTGGTGGTATATAGCAGCGCGCCGCTGGCCGATGCCGAGCGTGCCGCGCTGGAAAAACTCGCCGCCACCGGGGTGGTGAAAAGCGCCGAGTCGCCCGGCCGCCTGCTCGACCAGACCGCCCTGTTCTTGCACCGCGTGGTGTCACGCCTGCCGGAGGAGAAGCGCCTGGTGCTCCAGCAACTCCAGCAGGCATCGACCAATCTAGTCGGCAAGAAGGTGCTGATCGTCGATGACGACGTGCGCAACATCTTTGCCCTCACCGCCGCGCTGGAACGCAAGGGCATGATCGTCGCCTCGGCGGAGAACGGCCACGCCGCCCTCGACCTGCTCAAGCCCGACACGGACATCGTGCTGATGGACATCATGATGCCGGACATGGATGGTTATGAAACCACGCGCGAGATCCGCAAGATGGCGAAGTTCAAGAAATTGCCGGTCATCGCGCTCACCGCCAAGGCCATGGTCGGCGACCGCGAGAAATGCCTGGAAGCCGGCGCCTCGGATTATCTCAGCAAGCCGATCAACGTCGAACAGCTCACTTCGCTGATGCAGGTATGGCTGTCGCGGTGAGGAAACGAGTGCGGAATGCGGAATGCGGAGTGTGGAATGCGGAATGGAAACTAAAAACAGATTGAATCCGGAACCGGGAGCGCCGACTTGATTCCGCAATCCGCAATCCGTAATCTGAAACCCGAAATCGACAATATCGAGGCCATCGAAGTGCCGTTGCTGGTGGAAGCCGTCTACCGGCGCTGGGGTTACGATTTCCGCGACTACGCGCCGGCTTCGTTAAAGCGGCGCATCCGGCGCGCCGTCGCGTCGGAAGAATTGCCTTCGGTATCTGCGCTACAAGAGCGGGTGTTGCGCGATGAGGCCTGCCTGCAGCGGTTTCTCGACCAGGTGACGGTCAGCGTCACCTCGATGTTCCGCGATCCGGGTTTCTACCGGGTTTTTCGTCAGCTCGCCGTGCCGCTGCTGAAAAAGCGGCGCTCGCTGCGCATCTGGCATGCTGGCTGCGCCGGGGGCGAGGAGGTGTATTCCATGGCCATCCTGCTGCATGAGGAAGGCTTGCTCGACCGCGCCCGCTTCTATGCCACCGACCTCAATCCGGCGGCGCTCGACGCCGCCCGGGAAGGCATCTACCCGCTGGAGACGATGAAGGAATATACCGTCAACTACCAGGCTACCGCAGGCAAAGGAGCGTTCTCGGAATATTACCAGGCCGGCCACGGCCATGTGGTGATGCGTGCAGATTTGTCGAAGAACATCGTCTGGGCGCAGCACAATCTGGTCACCGACGCTTCCTTCAACGAATTTCATCTGATCCTGTGCCGCAACGTGATGATCTATTTCAACGCGAGCTTGCAGGAGCGCGTCCATCGCCTGCTTTATGACAGCCTGGCGAAAGACGGACTGCTGGTGCTGGGACGGCAGGAAAGCCTGCAACTGACGCCGCATGAATCTTGTTACCAAGCCTTGGACAGCCGGGAAAGAATCTACCAGAGGATAGGCTGATGCCAAATCATTCACTAGGCCGTTCTTGGTGGCATTGGGCCGTTCGTGGTGAGCCTGTCGAACCACGATAATGCGAAAACAGGCCCTTCGACAAGCTCAGGGCGAACGGAGTTGGGTCAATCGCCGAATGAACAATCTCGGCGGATGACGCCCCATCTCGTGGTGATAGGCGCTTCCCTGGGTGGCCTGGAGGCGCTGCGCGTCTTGTTCCGAGAGTTGCCATCGGATTTTCCGGCGGCGATCGTCATCGTGCAGCACCGCGCCATGGAAGAAAGCGGGGAGTTGGCTATGCTGCTAGGAGAAGCGGGTTCGCTATCGGTCGGGTTTCCACTGGACAAGGAGCGCATCCTGGCGGGTCATGTCTATATCGCGCCGCCCAATTATCATCTGCTGGTGGAGGAAGATCATTTCGCTTTTTCGCTGGATGCGCAGGAGAATCATGCCCGTCCCTCGATCGACGTGTTGTTCGAAAGCGTGGCGGATGCCTGTGGCCCAAGCGTGACCGGCATCGTGCTGACCGGCACGGGGCAGGACGGCGCGCGCGGGCTGGCAACGATCCATCGGCGCGGTGGACTGGCGTTGGTGCAGTCGCCGCGGGAGGCGCGCGCGCCGCAGATGCCGCTGGCTGCGCTGGAGGCGGTGCCCGATGCCCGGCAGTTGACCCTGGAGGAGATAGGGCAGTGGCTCTTTCAATTGCGGATTGCGGAATCTTTTGAATGCGGATTGCGGAATGCGGATTGCGGAAGCTTTTGAATGCGGATTGCGGAATGAGGATTGCGGAATCTTTTGAATGCGGATTGCGGAATGAGGATTGCGGAATCTTTTGAATGCGGATTGCGGAATGCGGATTGCGGAATCTTTTGAATGCGGATTGCGGAATGCGGATTGCGGAATGAGGATTGCGGAATCTATTGAATGCGGATTTCAGATTGCGGATTGCGGAGTGAAATCCGCATTCCGCATTCCGCATTCTGCAATACCCGATGACGATCGTTTTTTTTGGGACGAATGGCCATGCTTGAAGACAAAATTCCCGCCAGCATTCTCATCGTCGAGGACGATCCGCTCGACCTTCAATTCATCGCCGCCATCGTCCGCTCGGCGGGCCATGCCGCGCTCACCGCCAAGGGCGGGGAGCAGGCGCTGGAACTGGTCGCCGAGCATCGGCCCGATCTGCTGCTGCTCGATCTGCTGATGCCGGGGATGGACGGCTTCGAGGTGATCAAGCGGCTCAAGGCCGATGGGGCGTATCGCGATCTGCCGGTGATCGTGATCACCGGGATCGATGATCGTGACATGCGCTTGCGGGCGTTGGAACTGGGTGCCGATGAAA
This sequence comes from Methylococcaceae bacterium, assembly GCA_028711365.1. Lineage (GTDB taxonomy): Bacteria > Pseudomonadota > Gammaproteobacteria > Methylococcales > Methylococcaceae > Methylumidiphilus. The sequence continues at coordinate 5,151 of JAQTSI010000153.1, read as the reverse complement.
TGCTGACCAAGCCGATCCACCGCGCCGAGTTGCTGCTGCGGATCGGCAACCAGTTGCGCCTGCAAGAATCTCTGCATCTGCTCGCCGACCACAGCCGGCGGTTTGCCGAGGCGGTGGAGGCGCGCACGGCGGAACTTACGGCGAGCAAGGCGCGGCTGGAATTCCTGCTGGCCGAGAACCCGGCGGTGATCTATACCAGCCAAACGAGTGGCGATTACGCCATCACCTGGGTGAGCCCGAACATCGCCACCCTGCTCGGCTATACGTCAGCCGATTTTACCGAAGCGCCTGATTTTTGGACCGCGCGCATCCATCCGGACGACCGCGGGCGCGTGTTTGCCGACCTGCAAGGCTTATCCGAGACGGATCGCTGCATCCTCGAATACCGCTTTCGGCATGCCGATGGCAACTGGCGCTGGATGCACGATGAGCCGCGCCTGCTGCGCGAGGCCGCCGGCAAGGCGCGGGAAATCGTCGGTTACTGGGTCGATTGTAGCGAACGCAAGCGGCAGGAGGCGCTGATCGGCTATTTGAGCACGCATGATTCCCTGACCGGATTGCCCAATGCAGTCCTGCTCGTCGATCGCCTCGATCAGGCCCTGATACGCGCGCGAGGCGAGTCTGTCCGGGTGGCGCTCCTGGTGCTCAACATCGACGGTTTCGCGCTGCTCAACCAGACCCTCGGCATCGATGGCGCCGATCTCGTGCTCAAGCAATTGGCCGAGCGCTTCAGCCATTGCCTGCGCGACACCGATACCATCGCGCACAGCGGCGGCGCGGGTTTCGAGATCATCCTCCCGGATATCGAGGAGGTGGCCGATGTCGCCACGATGGCGAGCAAACTGCTCGATGCGCTTTCCTGGCCACTGGAAATCGGTGGGCAGACGGTTTTTGTCACCGCCTGCATCGGCATCGCCCTCTTTCCGGGTGACGGCGACGACTTCGCCAGCTTGAGCGCCGC
>JAQTSI010000153.1:0-4180 GCA_028711365.1 Methylococcaceae bacterium | reverse complement strand
GCCGCCGCTACCAACGCCCTGGTCGGCGCCAAGGAAGAAGGGCGTGGCCATTTCAAGTTTTATTCCGTCGAGATGAGCCGTGGCGCCACCGCGCGGCTGGGCCTGGAAACCGCGCTACGGCGCGCTTTGGAGCGCGACGAACTGGTGCTGCATTACCAGCCGCGGGTCGATCTGCACACGGGCGGCATCTGCGCCGCCGAAGCCTTGCTGCGCTGGCGGCGCGACGGCAAACTGGTGCCGCCGGGCCTGTTCATCAGCCTGGCCGAGGACACCGGCCTCATCCTGCCGATCGGCGAGTGGGTGCTGTTCGAGGTTTGCCGTCAGCAGCGCGAATGGCTGGATCGGCATCTAGGCATCGTCACCATCGCCGTCAACATCTCCGAGCGTCAGTTGCATGTACTCGACACGCGCACGGCGCTGCCTTCGATTTGTCGCCAGTACCTCGAGGCCATGGCGCTGCCGGCGCAGAGACTGGAGTTGGAAGTGACCGAGAGCCTGCTCATGCAGAATGCGGAGAAGTCGATCCCCATGCTCACCGAATTGCACCGGATGGGCGTCAAGCTGGCGGTAGACGATTTCGGCACCGGCTATTCCTCGCTCGCCTACCTGAAGCGCCTGCCGATCAATTACCTCAAGATCGACCGCTCCTTCGTCATGAATGTGACAACCGACCCCGACGATGCATCAATCGCTTTCGCCATCATCAATCTGGCGCATAACCTGCGCCTGACGGTGATCGCCGAGGGCATCGAAACCGAGGGCCAGCTCGAATACTTGCGCCGCCACGGTTGCGACCAGATGCAGGGTTTCTACTTCAGCCGGCCCTTGCCGGCGGACGAGTTCGCCGAACTGCTCGGTTCGGGCAGGGCGCTCGCCATCCCGATGGACGACTTCACGCCTACCGTTCTGCTGCTCGACGACGAGGAAAGCGTTCTCGATTCCCTGAAGCGATTGCTGCAGCGCGATGGCTACCGTATCCTCACCACCACCGATCCCGACGATGCGCTCGAATTGCTGGCGAAGAACACCGTCCAGGTCCTCGTAGCCGATCCGAGCATGGCAAAGATCGGCGGCATTGATTTCCTGTCCCGGGTGAAGGAGTTGCATCCCGACTGCATCCGCATCGTCCTTTCCGGCCACACCGAATTGCAGAGAATCACCTTCGCCATCAACCGCGGCGCCATCTGGCGTTTCCTGAGTAAACCCTGGGATGACGACGCCCTGCGTGAAGAAATCCGCAATGCCTTCCACGAACACGAAAAGCACAGAGCCGGCTGAAACGGTAAAAACCGATCGTCCTCAAAGAAGTGCATATCGTGTACTTTTCATCGGGTGGCGCCGGGGAGGATTGGATGAATTATTCGGCTTGATTCATCACAGACTGGAACCGTTGGCGCTTTCACTCAGGAATTCGGGATTGATTGGCAGGGTGACCCGAAAATAGCTTCGCGCCTCGTCAAAATCGAACATTGGCGGCGGTGAGCCGTTTTGCTGCATCGCCCTGCGCATTTTCGGCACTCCGGTGCCCCGGCCCTCCGCCAGTTTGAGCTCCTTGAGCCACTCGCCAATCCGTCGGTTGCGCAAGGGCACCGCTGGGGGCCGCGCAGCACCGGAAAAATGTTCCGCTTGCAGACCGGGAACGGGCCCTGGATAGCTGGTGATCTCGACGCGGTCGGGAAAGAGATAGACCTTGGTCGGTTCCGGATTGGCCTCGTAAGAACGGTGATAGACGGCATTCGCCAGCGCCTCGCGTACGGCCGCCAGGGGATAGTTGTAGCTATGCTCGGCCCGGAATCGATCGGAGGGGCGGCGGATGGCGCGCACGACACTTCCCTCCAGGTAGGAGAAAGCATCGCGCAGTTGTTCATGTATCGGACGGCGGGCCAATACCTTCTCCTTGAGCACTCCTTCCCCGGCATCGTCGGCAAATTCGACGATTTCGATGCGAGCGCCCGGAAACCAAACTTCCGGGTCCTGGGCGAAAAACAATAAGCCGACGTTTCTCGGCAGATCATGCCCATTCACGGGTTCCGCGATGCGCAGGTGTCGATACAAGAGCCGATTGTCCTCTTCCTCGACCAAGTCACTGCCGATGTCGTGCAGGAATTCCCGTACCTTGGTCTCGCGCAGATCCAGAAGACTGGCGTGAAGCGCCCGGCGGTCATCGAAGGGTACCCGGGCCGTGAGCTGCATCAACTGAGTCAACAACTCCGCTTGCTTGGCCGCATCGACGGTTTCATTGCCCAGGCGGATAAAATACCGTCTAGCTGCGCCCCGTTCGCTGGATTCAGGCGCCTGATGCGGGCGCATCTGGCTTCCCGGCACCCAGATCGCCAGGATATGGCGACCTTGTAGGGTTTCCGGCGAGAATACGGGAGCATAGACCGGATCGATGGTATTGCAGCGACCGCGCAGCCAGACTTGCGCCTGCTCTATTTCAACCGGCTCCAATCCCTTGGGTGGCAAGACCGCGTGACCATTTTGTTCCGCTACGCCCACGACGATATAACCCCCATTCAAATTGTGGAAGTCATTGGCAAAAGCGCAAATCGTGCGGATGATCTGCGCGCCAGTCGTTTTTTCATCCCAGGAGGCCTTGAACTCCACGCGGGCGGATTCCACACCACGCAAATAGAGTAGATCATTCAGATTGATCGGAAGTATGGACGCCATCCCCTTATCACCTATCCTTTTTACAGGATGAACAGGGATTGCAGGATGAAATCCTGGTTATGCCTTCGATTAATTTTGTCCATCCTGTCTATCCTGTCCATAAACCGAGGGATGGAATAGAAGTGATTGGTGGCAAGATGCCATCCATCAGGCATCCGGCGGCGGTGGGGCCAGCACCGAACGCGAACCGTTGGTTTCGGCGGGGCCGACGATGCCGGCTTTTTCCATGTCCTCGATCATCCGCGCCGCACGGTTATAGCCGATCTTGAAGCGGCGTTGCACGCTGGAGATGGAGGCTTTGCGGCTTTCGGTGACGAAGCGCACCGCCTCGTCGTACAGCGCATCCGATTCCTCGCTGCTTTCGCCGCCGCTCCTGGAACCGCCGGCGAAGTCGCCGCCGTCCTCGGTGAACCGGGTGATCTCCTCGATGTAGTCGGGTTTACCGGTGCGTTTGAGGAATTCCACCACATTGTGGACTTCCTGGTCGGAGACGAAAGCGCCATGGGCGCGCATGGGAATGCCCGATCCAGGCGGCAGGAACAGCATGTCGCCATTGCCCAGCAGGGCTTCCGCCCCGCCCTGGTCGATGATGGTGCGCGAGTCGATGCGCGAGGATACCTGGAACGACAGGCGGGTGGGGATGTTGGCCTTGATCAATCCGGTGAGCACGTCCACGGAGGGCCTTTGCGTCGCCAGGACCAGATGGATGCCGGCTGCGCGGGCTTTCTGCGCCAAGCGGGCGATGAGTTCCTCCACCTTCTTGCCGACGATCATCATCATGTCCGCCAATTCGTCGATGATGATGACGATGAAGGGCAGGGGAGATAGCGGCGGCGGAGTTTCTTCCTCGGAAACTGCCAGGTTGGGATTCCATAACGGATCGGGGAGGGGGGCTCCGGCTTCGATGGCATCGCGCACTTTCTGGTTGAATCCCTCGAGGTTGCGCACCCCTACCATGGACATCAGTTTGTAGCGGCGCTCCATTTCCGCCACCGACCAGCGCAGGGCGTTGGCGGCTTCCTTCATGTCGGTGACCACCGGGGTGAGCAGATGGGGGATGCCCTCGTAGATGGACAATTCCAGCATCTTCGGATCGATCATGATCATCCGCACCGCGTCCGGCCCGGCCTTGAACAGCATGCTGAGGATCATGACGTTGACCGCCACCGATTTGCCCGAACCGGTGGTGCCCGCCACCAGCAGATGCGGCATCTTGGCCAGGTTGGCCACCACCGGCGCTCCACCGATGTCCTTGCCGAGCACCAGGGTCAGCGAGGACTCGCTGTGGCGGTAAAGGTCGGAAGACAGCACCGTGTAGAGCAGCACCATTTCCCGCTCCTCGTTGGGAATCTCCAGTCCGATGACGGTCTTGCCGGGGATGATTTCCACCACCCGCACGCTGGTGACCGAAAGCGCGCGCGCCAGATCCTTCGCCAATCCGCTGATGCGGCTGGCCTTGACGCCGGGGGCGGGCTGGATCTCGAAGCGGGTGATGACCGGGCCGGGG
>JAQTSI010000152.1 GCA_028711365.1 Methylococcaceae bacterium | reverse complement strand
CGTGGAAGGTTGTGAAACTCCGTTTTATCAACAGGACATGTCCGACGGCACATTGAAAATGTTGGCTTATTTGCTGCTCATGGAAGATCCGGAACCCGCGCCGTTGATTGGCATAGAAGAACCGGAAAATGGCTTGCACCATCAATTACTGGCCGATTTGGCGGAGGAATTCAAGTCATTTGCCAAGCAATCCCGAGGCCCTCAGGTATTGATAACCACCCATGCCCCGAATTTCGTTGATGCCTTGTCGCCGGAAGAAGTCTGGATTCTGGACAAGGGCAAGGACGGGTTTAGTAGGCTAACTCGCGCCGCCGATATTAAAGGTGTATCCGAACTATTTGCGGAGGGTTTGCCGATGGGTAGTCTTTGGTATAGCAACCATTTTGGAATAGGCAATCCATGACTTATTTCGAGGTATTGGTGGAAGGGGCATCCGATGTGCCAATGGTGCGCGAGATCATGACACGACGGTTCGACTTGGTGGAAGCGCAGGATTTTCGCATTCATCCACATAAAGGCCGTGGCCGCTTACCCTCCAATCCTTTGGCAAGGCCTGGTTTGAAGCAGCAAGGGTTGCTCGATCAACTGCCTGCGAAGCTGCAAGGATTTTCTCATTGCGGCGATGAGATTTGTGTGTTGGTCGTGGTGGATGTGGATGATATGCCCTGTGGCGAGTTGTTGGCTGAGTTGAACGGCTTACTTGCGGCCTTGCCGAAAAAACCCCGGCGTGTGCTGTTTCGACTGGCTATCGAAGAAACGGAGAGTTGGTTTATCGCCGATGGCGAGGCCGTCAAATCGGCCTATCCTAAAGCGAAGCTACGGATGCTACGCGGGATTGAACCGGATGCCATCGTGGGTGCCTGGGAAAAATTAGCCGAGGCGATAGGAGAAACACTTTCGCAAGTGACGGGTCGTGATAAATATCTGTGGGCAGAGAGAATTGCCCCGCACGTCAATCTTGCAACCCCAATGTCTCCCAGCCTCGGGAAATTTATTTCAGGGGTCGAACGCGAATTAAAGGTACACAAAGGTGAATAGTCCACTTAATGCCGGCTTCATCGGCCTGGGCGCCATGGGCGCGTACATGGCCCGCAATATCGCCCAAAGCGGCCAACTCGCCGCGGTGTGGAACCGCACGGGTCACGTCGCGCAAAACCTGGCGCGGGAATTGGGCGTGGCCAATGCCACCTCCCCAGCCGAACTGGCGACACAGGTAGATGTGGTGCTTACCTGCGTCTCCGCCGACGCCGATTTGTTGGCCGTCATCGAAGCCCTATCGCCCGGACTGAAGCCGGGCATGATCGTCGTCGACCATTCCACCGTCGCCACCGACACCGCCCGCCAGGCTGCCAAAATAGTGGGAGCGCGAGGCGCGGAATTCCTCGACGCCCCAGTTTCCGGCGGCGTGGAAGGGGCGAAGAACGGTAAACTGGCCATCATGGTCGGCGGGGCGGCTGCCAACCTGGAAAAAGTTCGTCCGGTACTGGAAACCATGGCCAGCCATATCATGCTGATGGGCGAAGTGGGTTCAGGCCAGGCCACCAAGGCGGTCAATCAGATCCTATGCGCGGGAATCAACCAGGCCGTCACCGAGGCGCTGGCCTTCGGTGCCGCGCAAGGACTGGAGTTGGACAAGGTCATCGAAGTCGTCTCCGCCGGGGCCGCCGGCAACTGGTTCTTGGACGAGCGCGGCCCTACCCTGATCCGGGGCACTTTCACCCCCGGCTTCAAGCTCGCCCTGCATCACAAGGATTTGAACATCTGTCTGGAGATGGCGCAAAAACTGGGCATGCCTCTGCCCGTCACCCGGATGACCCTGGAAGAATATGGCAAACTCATGGAACTCGGTCATGGCGATGAAGACATCTCCGCCCTGTACCGCCTGAAAAGGCCTTAGGACATCAGCGGTAGACCCCATTGCCTGTGCGGACTTTCGTCCGTGAATCGTATAGTTATCCTGGGATGGAGCGAGGGGGAATGGAAACCACCGGCGCGAAGCCTCCGCCGGGGGTGCGGAAATTGGTCGTCTGACCCTGATACAAGCGTGTTGCAATCAACTGGACTCGACCCGAGTAGACATAATTGCGCAGATCAAATTTGAGTTCCACCGGATTATCGCCTACCTTCAAACACCGCTGGCTAGGCGGCACCAAGTGCTGGGCGACATATTCTCCCTGCAGGATTTCCTCGAACACACGCCGGGTTAATTTATCGCCGCGATAGGCAGCCTTGCTGCCATAGCCTGCCGCCGGTTTGAAGAAAAACCGTTTGCGCGCAGCCCACAGCCTATCCGCTTCCTCGGATCGCACGCTCACGGTATGGGCAATCCCGGTGAGCAACAAGTCTCGGCTCTGTGCATCGACTTTCATCTCGCGCAATGCCGCCTCGTCGGTCAGCAAGGTGAGATTTCGCTTGTCGGCATAGAGAGCGTGGGCATGGGGATGCGGCGTCATCACCACACCACCGGCCAAATAAGCGGAGCATAATTCATGGTTGGATTCTGCTTCGAGCCCGAAATCGGTCAAACGGTTATAGACGAGATCGATGCGACGCTCTCCGTGCCAGAGTACTCCCTGGCGGAACTCGAGTTCGCCGGGGTCGCAGATCACGGCATCGATGCCGTTGCGCTTGAACAATTTCTGGAAGAGGAGAAACTCCGGAAACAGGAATTGACTTTCAGGCTTCTCATCGACGATGGCGATCGAATGCAAAGGCGCCTGCCCGCGCTCCAATTGCCATTCCTTGAGAAACATCGAAAGAAAAACCGATTCCAAATTGTCCGCCCCGTCCAGCAGCGAAGGAAGCCGCGGCATGGCGTATTTTCTTTCGGTCATGTCGCAGCAAGCCAACTGGGCACGCGCCAGCATCGCATTGAGCAGAGCGCCGCCCGCGTTGGTGTTGATTTCAATCAACCTGGGCCCCATCGCGCCCCAATGGAAATCGTAGCCGAGGAAAACGCCGGCCGCTTTCGGAATGAATCTCGCCGTCCGGGGAGCCCGGCTCAACACCTGTTCCTGATAGGCCGGCAGGGCCACCACCCGCTCGATGGCCGAAATGATCCTGGCCTGTTGTCGAATACAAGCCTCGGAGATAAACACGGGGGAATCGGCAAAAAGATGGGGACGCTCCTCGACGATCATGCGATAGAGATCGCTGCCCTCCCGCGACAAATCCGCTCGCATCATTTCCCGATCGAGGGTTACGCAGCGGCATTCCCGGTTGCATCGTTCGGCCCTATGGTCGTACTCGGAAGCGGTGTCGAGTAAAAAGTCGTTTTTCAATCAGGCGTTACCAGGGGAGAATTAAAAAATCCAAGCTTAGATCAGAAAATTGGGAAAAAATTGCATCGACATCCTAACCTTTGATCGCCCGGTTGGAAGCTTTCATCAACGCCATGCGCAAAGCACCGGTCAGGCTGGAACCTAAACCTATTTGGGCGGCGAGTGCCGGCACCAGGATCAGGGAAGCGAATGCCAGCCCCGTACCCCATAGCAAAGAACCGGAAGTCGTTGTATTGGCCATCGTGATCTGTCTGTGACTCATGTTTTCCTCACTCTATTCAGATTGGCATCAAGGATTGTCAACTAACAGAGGATGAGCACAGCCATTGTCATGCCATGAACGTATATTAATGATTTGCAATGTTCTTATTCAACCAGAACAGGAAAAATTCTAACGCGAACAAGGTAATACGCTGAATCGAGTGCGTGATTTCACACACCGCGAACCCGAAAGCTTCGCCGCCGCCTCCGATCCGGTCCTTCTTCCGGAGACAGGCTTTTCTTAAGAACCAAGATCTAAGGAGCCAGACGCCACGTCATGCCAGAGGGGTCACCCGTGCGCAGGTTCAGCGAAAAGTTTCCCTAGGCAGCGAACGGGGAAAGGCTTGGAGGGAAAAGTAGGGATGGATGATGGTAGCCGTGGGTGAATCGGCGGCGAATTCATCGGAGTGAAAACCGAAGTTCCTAAGGCCCGACAAGGCAAAGCTTGGCATGAAAGAAGCCAGTTCCTCACCCTCGACGAGAGGCCCATTGAGGCCGTGAAATTCAAGCTCGATTTTCTCCTGCGCCTTGGGGATGGCCGCAATCCGGGATACCAGCGCATCCAGCCGTTCGTAGGGCGGAGCAGGATCTTTCGACCCCAGCGAAAATGGGATCACGACATGGTCGTAAGCCGGCAACAGCCCGGCAAACCTCTTGTCGGAAGGCGCGGCGAGACCAGCCTCGAGGGAAATGGTGAGGGCGGCCTTGAGCGGGGCTCGATAATATTGGCAACGCTCGATGATCTCATGAGTGAAAACGACGTCGGTCTGCTGGCGATTCCCGGAAAATCCGCCAGGCTCGTCGAAAAGGATACCGTCGAAACTGGCAGATCGGGCCATGTCTTCGTAGATCCCGACCACTGCATCGTGGTCCAAACTCGCACTCTGGGAGACTATGGCGGTTTTATCCGCGCTCGATTCGTTCGCATCGGAGCTTGGGGGCAGACGGAAAGCAAAAACCGGCATCCGGGCGAAAACGCGGGCGCCGCCGCGGGTGGCAATCTGCCAGGCCGCACGGTTGAAAAGGTCGGAGCGCATCGGCAGATAACGGTTGGGAAAATACAGGGCATCGGCTACCCCATCGCCATCCGGGTCGGAGAAAGCCTGCAGATAGACTTGGCTCGCTTTGGTCTTGGCGATACGCTCGATGAGTTGGGAGAGCTTCTGTTCCTGAACCTCGGGGTCGGGGCTGTAAATCGCATCGAGTTCGACATGGAAGGAACGGATCGGGTCTAGGGGTATGAGGTTTCTCGTCTCGCCGGCGAAGTTTTCCAGACTGGGGTTCAGTTCGATGATAGTGCGCTTCACATGCGAAAGCGGTGTTTCCGGGCCGTTGAAGCCCTCTTCCAGGGTGAAGGTGTAGGGCATGCCCAGCGAGCGGGCGATTTCGACGGCTTGTTCATTGTAGCGGCCATAGGGCCATACCAGGATGCGCGGGCGTTTGCCCAAACGGCTCTCGATCAGGCTGGCATTACGCGCGAGATCCCGGCGCAGCCGCCGCTGGTGGTCGTCATCGGTCTCATAGGACTTGCCGACGGGATCATAAATCTGGGTGACCATGGCGGGTTGCTTGTTGCCTTGCGGGTTGGCGAGCACGCCATGATGCAAATCGAAGGAATGGGAGGCGATCTCCACCAAGCCCGAAGCGCTCACCTCACGCAGTTGTTCCCAGCTCATGAAATGGGAACGGGGAAACTTCACCGTATCATACGCGATGAACTGGCCCTCGGGAACTTCCAGCCAGCTTCCGACCACTGCCAACACGGCAGGGAAATGGAAAAGCTTCAGCAAGGGAAAAACGCGGGTGTAGAAACTTCGATAACCGTCATCGAAAGTCAACAGTACGGCTTTGGGTGGAAGCGGCGCGCCTCCTTCCCGCGCGGCGATAATCTGCTCCAGGCTCACCGGGTGGTAGCCTTGATCGGATAGCCAAGCAAACTCCCGCACCAGCTTGCCGGCATCCAGGGAATAGCGATCGGGCTGGCTGCGCACATCGTCGGGAATATCGTGGTAGTTCAGAACCAGGAAAGCGCCGGGCGCAGGTTCCAAGTTCTTGGCCTGCGGCAAGGGGGCGATGAACAGCAGGAACAGCCATAAGGCATGGCGGAAAAAGGCCAAGGTCATGGGTTTAAAACTTCCAGTTGAGCGTGATCGCACCGTAATTTCTCCCCACTTGGCGCCCGTCGTAGGGGTGCAGCGAACGTCCGAAGCCATAGGAAAGCGTCAGGCGGGAGCCTATGTTCCAGGCCTGTTCATAATAGGCTTCCAACACCCTGCCGGTGCGGAAATTTTCCTGCCAATAGGCGCCGGCCGTGAGGTTCAGATGCTGGTGGAAAGTGATTTCGCCAGCGCGCCAGCTCGCCCAGTCGTTGTGCAAGGAGAGGGATGGAGAAAAGTCCAGGCTGGGATTGTAATAGGGTGCGTTCTGATGGCTGTTGGAAGAGGCCCAAACCGCCCCCGACAAGTCGCTTCGAAATCGCGGACCATTCCATATCCGCTCGACCCAGGAAGCCGACAGGGTATAACGGTCGTTGCCGTCGGAAAAGTGCATGTAACCCATGGCCGATGAGATTTCCCGCGCTTCGTCGCGGCGCCAACTCACATCCAAAGCAAGACGATTGGCATCGATGCCCATGATCCAGGCTCTCAGCGGGAAAGCGTTGCTGAGCGAATCGAAGTGTCCCTTGAGGCTCCAGTGATCGTCGATTTGCCATTCGGCTTCGAGCATGGCGCCGGGTTTTCCGCCCACACCCTCGCTGAGGGCGGCGGCCAGGCTAATGTCGCGCGCCCGGTATTCCCCGCCTAGCGCCGTTCGGTTCCACTCGACGAATCCCTGCTGGTATTGGGCCTGACCGAGATAATGCCGAAGGAAAACCCGCCAGTTGTCGGCCAGCGGATGGCTGTACAGGCTGGAGTCGATGAAAAGATCATTGGTTCCGCTCGGATTATCGCCACCCGAAGCCGTGCCTAATCCTGCATCCATATTGAAATCCCAAAGCTCGTGGTTTTTCACCTCGCGTGCGGCGTTGATCGAGGATTTGCTCTCGGGGCGCAGAGTCAGGGCCTCTTCGGCCATGCGCCTAGCCGTTGCAAACTCGTGCATTTCGAGCAGGGGCGAGACGCGGGCGGCGCGGGCGGCGGCGTTATCAGGATCGTCGATCAGGATTCTGCGCCACATGGCATCGGCTCGACGAGGAAAGCCCCGGGCTTGCGCGACGGAAGCCCAGGTTTCGCGGAATTCCGAACTGTAAGGCGCAGCTTCGAGCAACTGATCGGCCAGCGCTTGCGCTTCCTTGTATCGATGGGCATAAACCCGGAGCATGGCTCTCGCGCCGAGCACGGTTCGATAATCGGGGTTGTCCCGGATGGTGGACTCGCTATAGGCCTCGATGCGCTCGGGGGTATCCTGGATGATCTGCTCGATCAAAGTTTCGGCCTCATCCATTTGCTCATCGTCCATCAAGGCGAAAAAAAGCCCCATGCGCGCCTTGAAATCCTTCGGCTCCACGTCCAGGTATTGCCGATAAAGCGCAAGGGCTGGCCGGGTTTGGCCCAAATCCAGATAGGCGCCCGCCAAGTTCTTCTTGACATAAGCCGGTAAATCGATGCCGCGTTTTTGCAGCAGTTCTGCCAACATCACCGCCTCGCTCATGCGCTCGACTTGACAGAGGGCATCCAGCCGGTCGAACAGGGCGCGCATTTGCAAGGACGAGAGCGGATTCGGCTCGGCAGCCTTGCGCGCCAGGGAATCGGTTTCGGCGATGGCTGCGCTCAGACTTGCCAAGCGGTCCCGGGAATCTTTCTGTTCGGCATCGATCACGCCGGTCCTGATCCGGCTGGCGGTGGAACTCAAGTGCAGTTCGGCGAGTTTACTTTCGTCCAGGATACCGGGATTGAGTCTGGCAAGTTTGCGGGCGAAGGTTGGCGCTCCCAGTCGATCGGCCAGGCGGATGATGTTCGCCACCGCTTCGCGATGACCGGCCTCCCGCTCCAGCGCCTTCAGATTCAAGGCCAGCGCGGAGAATCCATCGCCATCCAGTTCGGCCAAGTGCGCTTGCCCCAGCAAGGGCTCGGCGGATTGCGGATGGCGGGATCTGAGCTGGGCGATGAGGGTTTGGGCTTGACGGCGCTTGGCCTGGTCTGAACGCTGTTCGGCGAGGGCGAAAGCGAACCCGATCGATGAACTCATCCTTTTCGGGGCATTGATCAGAGCCAGGCGGTAATAATGCTCGGCCAAAACCAGCTGGCCTAAGCGGCGTGCGCTCAACCCCAACGACTCCAACACACGGGCGGGCGCATTGCGTTCATCGCCCAGTAATCGGCGGGCGGATTCCAAAGCCACATCATGGCGCTCCGCCCAACCGAGAACCGTCAGATATTCGTAGGCGAATTCCGGATTCTCAGGATGATTTTCGGCGAGGTCTTGCAAGATGGGCAATGCCGCGGCATAGTCCCCCTGCCGGGCCGACAGGAGCGCCTGAGCCAGGGCATCGTCGTCGGCGTAGGCGATATCCGCCACTGCGACCCAAAGGAGAAACATCGTCGAGCGGGATAACCGCCCGAATGAAGTGATGCTTGAATCCTTCATTTCTGAGCATGCCCAAGGCAAGTCGCAAGCACAGGCGTGCGGTGGTTACGGAATCCGTTCTGTATCGGCGACATGGAAATGGCTGGAATGATAGTGCCGCTCTAGGGTAACACAGATCCCTGGCAAGGCCAAAAGCCAGGCCAACGGCGGCGTGCGATTCAAAGTGATGCCTATCGAATCCTGTGGAGAGGGCGATGGGCTTGCGAGACGCGCCGTGAATACGTCCTTGTAGCTTCGGGCGATGGCCTCCCTTCCATCGACGGCCTCGTCATCTCCTCGCCCTCTCCATGGTGAGATCACTTATTGAACCGCACCCAACGGTGTTAACCGGATCCGCCTTGGGGGGACGCGGTCAAAGGACGAGGGAGGGTGAAATATTGCGCCAAGGCAGCCACCGAGACCAGTTCCTGTTCCGGATAGCGCAGGGCCGTCAGCTTGCCACCGAAGACGCAACCGGTATCCAGGCATAGGGTGTTGTTCAAACGGCGCGGCTCGGTAATGGGGGTATGTCCGTACACCACCAGGGACCGACCCTGGTAGCCGGCGGCCCAGTCGCCGCGCACGGGCAGGCCGAATTCGTCGAATTTGCCGGTGATTTCGCCGTACAGGCAAAACTCGCGCACCCTGCCGCTGTCGCGGCCCTGCATCTCCTCGCGCAAGCCGGCGTGGGCGGCGACTAACCGGCCCTCATCGAAAAGCTGATGGTGGGGCAGATTATCGAGAAATTTCGCGACTTTCAGCCTGAATCCCTCGTCTTCGCCCGCCAATTGCTTCATGGATTCGGCCAGGCCGTGGGTCATCGTGACATGGCGGCCGCGCAGGGCCTTAACCAGCTTCACTTCGTGATTGCCGGTCACACAGAAGGCCATGCCTGCCTCCACCGCCTCCATGACCAAACGCAGAACCTCGACGACTTTGGGGCCGCGGTCCACCAGATCGCCGAGGAAAACCAGTTTCCTGCCGTCGGGATGATAGGTCTCATAGCCTCCGCCCGATCGGCTCACCCGGTAACCCAGGCGATCGAGCAAAGCGCTCAGTTCGTCGAAACAACCGTGTATGTCGCCGATCAGGTCGAAGGGGCCGGTTTCCCGTTTCTTGTTGACCTGCAAAAGCCGACGGCCGATGGCAAGGTCTTCCAGTTCCTTGGGGCTTCGGAAAACATGGATCTGGCGCACGCCTTCCTGCTCCAGCCCATGCAGCGAGTTGTGCAACTGTTCGCGTTGGCTGCGGATGATGGCTTCGACGATATCGCGATCGCCGCGGGCGGCGTTGCGCTCCAGACAAAGCCAAAGCGGCATGTCCAGCACCAGGGCGACGGTCGGACAATGAAACTGGCGGGCCAGGGCGATGAGAGGTTTTCTCGCCCTGGGCTGGACGTTGGTGGCGTCGATCACCGTGAACCGGCCCGCTTTCAGGCGTTTGGCCGCGAGCAGGTGGACGATCTCGAAAGCGTCGGCGGTGATTTCCTGATCATTCTCGTCGTCGCATATCATCGCCCGGCAATGATCGGAGGAGATCACCTCGGTGGGCAGAAAATGCCGTCTGGCAAAGGTGGATTTTCCCGCTCCGGAAGGGCCGAGCAACAGCACTAGCGCGAGTTCGGGTATTTTGACTTGCATGATTCAATAATCTGTCGAAATCGATTCAAACGTCGAACCTTCGAGGATAGACCGCCATGATGCTTTCCCGTTCCCGCACCGGGTCAGTGAAGCCCTACTTCCCAAAGACGCATAATGGGTATACTGTCCAGCCAACAAACTCGATCAGGGGCTTTCCCCCCATTCCCTGTACTGCGGCCATGAAAACAAGAAATTCCATTCATTCGATCCTGATTTTGACCGCCTGCGGATTTTTTACCGGCTCGGCCTATGGCAAGCCGGATCAGGAAGGCGCGGAATATATCCCTAAGGTGATGAATCTGGGGCAGGTCAGGCTGATGACACCCGAACAGGTCGATGCCGCAGGCAAATTGCTCAATCCCAGCACCATTCCGAAACGTCGCGCACCACGCAGCGCTAGTCTTTCGGCTTGGGTGTCGCCCCAGCTCAGCGGCCCGGTATTCGAAGGCACCAACAACGATGATAGAACCGAATCCGATCCACCGGACACCGAAGGCGCGGCGGGTTTCGACCATTTCGCGGAAATCGTCAACGACAGGGTCGATATTTTCCAGACCTACGCCAATGGGCAAACCCTGGACCGGCCGATCCTGAAAAAAAGCATCGACCATCGGGCGTTTTTCGGGCTTCCCAAGATTCCCAGGGGCAGTCTGTTCGACGGTCGGGTCTTGTTCGACAATCACCAGAACCGCTGGATCTTCGTCGTTTCCAATCAGAGCAATACCCAGCGCGCGCAATTGGCGCTGGCGATTTCCAAAACCGCCGATCCCTTAGGGGCTTATTATCTCTATCGCTATGCCCTTCCGCCAGGGGCGGCCAGGGGCGCGAACTTTTGGGATTTTCCCATGCTGGGCGAGAACAAGGACGCCATCTTCATCTCCGGGGAAATGTATGGTGGCCGCAGGGGCGATATCTACAAAACGACCTCACTGCTGATCCTCCCCAAGGCCATGGTCTACAAGGGCAGACCGCTGCAGGGGGCTTTCTTCAAGGATCTGAAAGGCCCGCTGGCGACCCCCATCGTACTGGACGACAATCCCAACGCCTTCTTTCTGGCGGCGGAGGATGGGCAAAACCTGCATCTGTTCAAGGGCACGAACCTGGGCAACATCATCCGGGTAAGAGTACGCCTACAAGCGAAGATCAAGGTTCCCGATTACCAGGCACCGAATCCGGTGGCGCAGCCCGGCACCGACATCACCCTGGATCCCAGCGACTTCCGCTTCGTCAACGCCGGCACTCAGTTCGGCAATTCCCTGTGGAATATCCATACCATCAAGCGAGCCGATCATGCCTCGCCAAGATTTTACGAGCTCGACACGGCGAGCAATGCGGTCAAACAAAGCGGCTTTTTCAAGACTTCCGACACCTCGGATGATTTCAACGCCTCCATCGCGGCGAACCCCTACGGTGAGGCTTTCGTCACCTGGACTTCGGTGGATGCAGCCGCCGGAATCGCGCCACGCATGGTCTTCTCCGGTTTTTCCGGCGGACAATACGGCGAGATTCCAGGCATCGTGCAGGGCACGGTCCTTTATACCAGCGCTTTTTCTTACCTGGGAGATCTTCAGGATCAGCAAAGATGGGGGGATTATTCCGCGGTTTCCCTGGATCCTAGGGCTTATTCGATGCCGTTCGGAACTTGCGAAGCCGGCCGCAGGGCCTGGATCATCAATGAAAAGGTGAACCGACCGGATTCCTGGGGCTCCACCATCGGGCGGATCGGGTTCTGTTGAAGCCCTAGCCAGGAGATAATCGTGAATGCCAGCCCTCCCGATGTCCTCACCCTGATCCGGACCCTGATCGCCCGTCCTTCGGTGAGTTGCACCGACCCCGGCTTCGACAGCAGCAACCTGGGGGTCATCCATGTGCTGGCGGATTGGCTGGCCAGCTTGGGGTTCAGTGTGAGCATCCACGAATTCTCGCCCGGCAAAGCCAATCTTTTGGCCGGCTTGGGCGGTGGAGGGGCGGTGGGCGAAGGGCTGGTGCTATCCGGTCACACCGACACCGTACCCTTTGATGAAGGTGAATGGTCGGTGG
>JAQTSI010000428.1 GCA_028711365.1 Methylococcaceae bacterium | reverse complement strand
GTCCGCTCGTTCCCAAGCTTCGCTTGAGTATCCGCGAACCACACCCACAAGGCCCTTTTAATTTTACAGTTGCGGGGCCCAGCCCTATACTAGGGCATCCCGGCATTGAGCCAAGTCCCGGAATTTTCAGGAAACCCCCAACCCCATCATGCTGTTCGCCTCCCGCATCGCCATCCTCGGTTTATTGGCGCTCATGCAATTGTTCGCGCCGCTGGTCCACGCGCACGCAGGCGGCGGGCCAGCTTCCGTGACGATACATGTGCCGGGCCTGGAGTTTCTGGCCCAACAGGAAGGCGGCTACGTCCAGGCTTTCAATCATCCGGCAGGGTTCGATGTCATCATCGGTTTGGCACCCGGGCTCAAGCACCAGGGTGATTCGGCGCTGCCCGCGCCGGATACCGGATCGGCCTTGCCGGCCTGCTTCGCCCGTCTGACGAATCCTGCCTTGGACCGGGACAGTTTCTGCTTTTTTCCTTCCGTTCCCCTCCTTGGGCAATCCTGGCTCACGCCTGCCCCTCGCGCGCCTCCCGCAGCCCTTATCGCTTAAGCCTGTCTAAAAAGCGAGTGCAGGAGGGTCGGGATCGCCAGGAAGTCTTTCTGGCGTGAATCGAAGTCCGCTCGCTTGTTTTACCCCCGTGCTGACGGAGTCACTATGTCATGTAATCTACAATGGCTTTGCGCCCTTGGTTTCGCGCTATGGGCGAGTTGTGTCATCGGCGATGAGTTGATGGTCGAGCATCTCGACCCGCTGCCCTATGATGCCTCGCTGAGCTTGAAACAGGCGGTGGACGCCACCTTTGAAAAATATCCCCAGGGCGCGATCATCGGCGCCCTGCAAGATGAGGCGCAAGCCCTAAACCGCCGTAGCGACAGCCTGATCGCCGGCTATCCCATGATTTACCTGCAGTGGGTCGACGACCGCGTGTTCAACGACCGGGGCGAGGTGGCGGTCCAGACCGGCTTCCAGATCCCGGTGTGGATGTGGGGGCAGCGCGCCGCCAGCCGCAGTCTCGCCGAGGAGGCGGAGAAGAGCGCCAACCAGTTCGCCGCCGCCCTCAAGCATGAGGTGGCCGGTCTGGTGCGCGAATCCCTGTGGAACCTGGTGTTGATGGAGAACCGCAGGGGCCTGGCCCAGCAGGTCTATGAAGTGTCCCAGCAATTGCTCGCCACGGTGAAGCGCCGGGTGGAACTGGGCGATCTGGCCCTCTCCGATCAGCTCATGGCGGAAAGCGAGGTGCTGGATAAAAAATCCCAGCTCACCCTGGCCGAAGCCGAGGTCATGCATGCGCGCAAGGCTTATATGCTCCTGACCCGGCTGGATAGAGCGCCCAAACAGTTCGAAGAGCCGCGCAGCAAGATTGCCGAAATCGGCGAACAACACCCCGCTTTGGCGGCTGCCAATGCGCTCATCGAGCGCGCGCAGGCGGATGTGGAGTTCACCCGTTTATCCAAGCAGGGCAATCAGCCGACCATCCTGATCGGCACCCAGCACGACCGGGCGACACGCCGGGAGTCCATGAACAATGAATCCAACCTGGTGGTGCAGATTCCCTTCGGCGGCGAAGCCTGGAATTCACCCTATGTGGCCCAGGCCAATATCCAGTTGACCCAGAAGATCGCCGATCGCGATAGCCTGATGCGCCGGCTGGAAAAAGCCCTGCACGAGGCCGAGCATAATCTGGATGTAGGCCGGGCCACCCTCGAAATCGCCAATCAGCGCAAGACGATCGCCGAGACCCACCTCAAGATGAGTCGGCTGGCTTTCGAAGCGGGTGAAATCCCGCTCATCGATTTCCTGAAGATCCAGGCCAGCGCCCAGGCCGCCATCCGCGACGCCATGGAGCGCGCCATTTTGCTGCAGCGGGACACCGCTTTCTACAACCAGGTCGTGGGGGTCTTGCCATGAACAAGTTTTTCTCAGTTTCACTCCCCCGCACCGCGCGGGAATACCATCGACTCGCGCCACAGGGAATCCCCGCGCAGCCGGTGGACGCCAGGAATATCCGCAGGCTCGCCTGTCTTATCACCTTGCTGGCTGGTTTTTCCCTACCCGCGCAGGCGCTGGAGGCGTTGGTCAAGATCAGCAGTGAGCAGGAGCAGCATATCGGCATACGGGTTCTGAAACCGGAGATCATCGACAGCATGCCGCTCGCCCGCGCCCCGGCCAGGGTCAGCCTGCCGCCGCAGAACGAATACATCGTCAGCGCCTCCCAGGCCGGATTGGTCAGCAAGGTGAGCGTCTCGCTGGGGGTGAAGATCGCCAAGGGACAGGTGCTGGCGCAGATCCAGAGCCCCGGCCTGCTGTCTTTGCAAAAGGGCGTGCTGGACGCCGTCTCCGGCTTCAATTTGGCCCAGGCCAAGCTGAACCGGGACAAGACGCTGCTGGAGGAAGGCATCATCGCCCGCATACGCTACCAGGAGACGCTGAGCGATTACGAGCGCTACGCCACGGCCTTGAAGGAAGCCGAACAACTGCTCGCCGCCGCCGGGGTGAGCGAGGCGGAGATCCAGGCGCTCAAGCAGAACCGCAAGCTGAACAGCTTCCTCAATATCCGCTCGCCCATCGACGGCGTGATCCTGGAGTGGCTGACCACCGTCGGCCAGCGCGTGGATCTGCTGGCCCCGCTGTTTCGCGTCGGCAAGCTGGATGAGTTGTGGCTGGAGATCGACATGCCCACTGAACGCCTGCACGAGTTGCGCATGGGGGATCGCGTGAACATCGAGAACACCGGATTATCGGCCCATATCACCCACATCGGCCAGAACGTCAACCCCGGCAGCCAGAGTACCCTGGTGCGAGCCATCATCGACGGCAAGTCCGAGGACATCCGCCCCGGCCAGAACCTCAATGTGCAGTTGTCCCACGCCAGCACCGATCAACTGTTCCGCCTGCCCATCTCCGCCCTGGTCAACCAGGAAGGCAAGGATTATGTGTTCGTGCGCGTGCCCGGCGGTTTCGCCGCGCGCCAGGTGGCGGTGGCC
>JAQTSI010000151.1 GCA_028711365.1 Methylococcaceae bacterium | reverse complement strand
TGGCGGTCACTCCGTCATCCTCGTGCCCTGGCTCGAAACGGTATTCCAAAGACAGACGCAGATCGCCGATTTTCAACTCGTCGGGGAAGTTGTGGGCATCCAGGGCCTCGTCCTCCTTGCGGGTGATGTCTTCCCGGGTCATCTCGAGCCGCTGGGGATTTTGCTTCTCGGCCTGCTTGCGCCAGGTCTCGAAAGTCACGCCGCTGACCACTTCCGTGGGAATGCGCTGGTCGTAGAACTGGTAAACCCATTCCTCGTCCGCCACCAGATCCACCCGCCGGCCTTTCTGTTGCAGATAATCCGCCGCTGCCAGCAATTCGCGATTGTGGATGAAAAACGGCGCCTTGCTGTCATATTCCATCTCCACCAGAGCGGAGCGGATGAACATTTCCCTGGCCGCTTTCGGATCGACGTTCTCGTAGGGCACGCGGCGACCGGCGAGTATATTCAAGCCGAACAGGCTGATGCGTTCGAACACCGCCGCCCTGGCCGACTTCTTCTCCCAGTGCGGATCGTAGTATTGGCGCTTGATCAAATGCGCTCCGCAACGTTCCACCCATTCCGGTTCGATCCTGGCCACGCTACGGGCATAGACCTTGGAGGTCTCCACCTGCTCGGCGCACAGGATCCACTTGGGCCGAACCTTGAAGAGGGCGGAACCGGGGAAGATTTGGAATTTCAGCCCGCGCGCGCCTAGATATTCGGACTGTTCCTGCTTGAAGCCGATGTTGGCCAGCAAGCCGATGAGCAGAGGGCGGTGGATCTCGCCATATTCCGAAGACGCCTGATTGAAGCGCAGATTCAACTCGCCCCTGCCAACCTGGAGGATCTGCTTGTGGATGTCTTCCCATTCCCGCATTCGCAGATAGGAGAGGAAATTGACCTGGCAATATTGGCGCAGTTTGCTATTGGAAAGATGCTTCTTCTGTTCCTCGAAATCGTTCCACAGTTTCAGCAGACTGAGAAAATCGGAGTTCTCGTCCTTGAAGCGGGCATGCTTCTGATCCGCCGCCTGCTGCTTGTCCGCCGGGCGTTCGCGCGGGTCCTGCAGGCTGAGAGCGGCGACGATGATGGCAACCTCGGTCAGGCTGTTCTCATCGGAAGCGGCCAGAAGAATCCTTCCTAAGCGCGGGTCCACCGGCAATTTAGAGAGATTCTTGCCGATCTCGGTGAGCCTGCGCTGAGCGTCGATGGCGTTGATTTCCTGCAGGGTCTTCACCCCGTCGCGCACCATGCGCTCATCGGGCGGTTCGAGGAAGGGAAAATCGCTCAAATCGCCCAACCCGAGGGCCTTCATCTGCAGGATGACGGCGGCGAGATTGGTACGCAGGATCTCCGGATCGGTGAATTCCGGTCTTTTTTGGTAATCTTCCTCGGAATACAAGCGGATGCAGACCCCAGGGCCGATACGTCCGCAGCGTCCGGCGCGCTGGTTGGCCGAGGCCTGCGAAATCTTCTCGATGGGCAGGCGCTGAAGCTTGCTGCGATGGCTGTAACGGCTGATCCGGGCATGGCCGGTATCGATGACGGCGCGGATGCCCGGCACGGTGAGAGAGGTTTCCGCCACGTTGGTGGAAAGCACGATGCGCCGCTTGTGATGGGGCTTGAAGATCTTTTCCTGTTCGGCGTTGGAAAGCCGGGAGAACAGCGGCAGGATCTCGCAATCCACCGGATGGTGTTTTCTCAAAGATTCGGCGGTCTCGCGGATCTCGCGTTCGCCGGAGAGAAAGATCAGGATATCGCCGGGAGACTCCCGGTGCAATTCGTCCACCGCCTGGAGAATGGCGCGCTGTTCCTCGCCCTCGGTCTCATCGTCCTCCGCACAGGCCACCGGGCGATAGCGGATGTCCACCGGGTAAGTCCTGCCCGATACTTCGACGATGGGGGCATCGTTGAAATGGCGGGAGAAGCGCTGCGGGTCTATGGTGGCCGAGGTGACGATGAGCTTGAAATCGGGCCGCCTGGGCAACAGCCATTTCAGATAACCCAGCAGGAAATCGATGTTCAGGCTGCGCTCGTGAGCCTCGTCGACGATCAGGGTGTCGTATTGATCGAGGAAGCGGTCGTGTTGGGTTTCCGCCAGCAAGATGCCGTCGGTCATCAGCTTGATCAGGCTGTGCGGGCTGGTTTGATCATGGAAACGCACCTTGTAGCCCACCGCGTGCCCTAAGGGCTGTTTCAACTCCTCGGCGATGCGGGCGGCGACGCTACGGGCGGCGATGCGGCGCGGCTGGGTATGGCCGATGAAACCGGAAATCCCCCTGCCCGCCTCCAGGCAGATCTTCGGCAACTGGGTGGTCTTGCCCGAGCCGGTCTCGCCGCAGACGATGACTACCTGGTTTTCCAGGATCGCTTTGAGGATCTCGTCCTTCTTTTCGGCGACCGGCAGATCCTCCGGGTAATTCAACTCGGGAATGGCCGCCACCCGCGCTGTTCTGGCCGCAACCGACTCGCTCAGCCGGGTTTGCAATTCCTCCAGCGGGGTGTTGATGTCCTTGCCGGCTTTCGCATCGGCCCGCAGCCTGTCCAGGGTGCGGCGAAAACGGTGCTGATCTTTGCGCAAGGAAAGCGGGATGAGGGTTTCGTGGGATTTGAAGTCGACGGACATTGAGCAAATTGAATGAGATTCGTGGTGAAGCATGGCCGAAAGCGGCCTTTTTTTCCGGTAGGCTCTGCAAACTTCTATTGTGAGTTGGAATCGGCAAGCAGATCGTCATGTATACCGAAAGCGGTGAAAACAC
Organism: Methylococcaceae bacterium; assembly: GCA_028711365.1. Taxonomy (GTDB): domain Bacteria; phylum Pseudomonadota; class Gammaproteobacteria; order Methylococcales; family Methylococcaceae; genus Methylumidiphilus. The sequence goes on along the minus strand of JAQTSI010000151.1, from coordinate 9,156 downwards.
TCAAGATGGGTGTCGCGCCCAAGCCCTAAGAAGCGCACCCTTATTGTCATGGCAAGCGGTGACCGCCTCATGGTAAACGATGACCGTCACATGGTAAGCGGTGACCGCCTTGTGGTAAGCGGTGACCGCCTTGTGGTAAGCGGTGACCGTCACATGGTAACCGATGACCGCCTCATGGTAAGCGGTGACCGCCTCATGGTAAGCGGTGACCGTCACATGGTAAGCGGTGACCACCTCATGGTAAGCGGTGACCATCACATGGTAAGCGGTGACCGTCACGTGGTAAGCGGTGACCGCCTCATGGTAAGCGGTGACCATCACATGGTAAGCGGTGACCGCCTCATGGTAAGCGGTGACCGTCACATGGTAACCGATGACCGGCACATGGTAAGCGATGACCGTCACATGGTAACCGATGACCGTCACATGGTAAGCGGTGACCGTTACATGGTAAGCGGTGACCGCCTCATGAAAACCGGTGACCATGACATGGTAACCGGTGAATATCCGGCGCGGACTGGTTCGAGCACACGAGTTCGATCAAGCCCGCACCCGCGAATTTGGAATGGCAGGGAAACGAAGTCATCGTCCGCAAGAAGGGAAATCGATTGATTGAAATTTGCATTTTTGATTTTACTTGACTATGGTTTAAGCCATGTGTTCAGGCTCGGCGATATGTCCACCTGTATATCGGCCTTATCAAGAGCACATCCCTGAATATCGGGGCCTATCGGTTCAAGCATGATCGTTGCTGTACTCGCTCATCGCATGCTTCCGAGAGTAATCGGCGATATCAGGAGTTGGGCGAGCACTGGCTCAAGATAAAGGAGCATCATCCTACGAAAACTTTTCGCAATCCTGACCCGAGCCATCGTCTACCCCGACGCTTGGGCTACCCCTGCCATCTCTTGGCCACTTAGGCAATCGGCATGAATAAGATTAGTCAGGGGAATTCCTTAAACGGAAGATACGAAATCCGCTTTCTGCGGAGACCGTATCGTCTCTATACAAAATGTAAGGAGGAGTCATGAATCATTTCAAGCAATCACCCGTCAAGCAATCACTAGCGGCTTTCGGATTGGCGCTGCTGTTGGCGTTTTCGTCGCAAACCCAAGCAGATGATCAGGAAAGCCGAAGCTCCCCGTTCGTGATCAAGGCCTCACATGGTCTCGCCAACATGATCGGGGGTTTCGTCGAAATTCCCAAGAATGTCACTAACATCACCCAAGACAGCAACATTTTTGCAGGAGTGACCATCGGTCTGCTGAGGGGCGTCGTGCATACCGTATCAAGAACGCTGGTAGGCACGGCAGAATTCATTACATCACCCTTTCCGACCAAAGACTATATCACGCCGGGTTATGTCTGGGAGCGATTCAGCGAAGACACACGTTATTTCGGCTTGCATTATCCGCTGTATTGGACAAGTTTCGGTCCGCTGGATGAAGGCGAAAATCTGCGTCCGCAATGAATCTTTGCGAACCATAACCCCCGTATTAAATTAAGGAGCGGCCATGAAAATACAGAAATTAGCAACGGTACTCGGCGTAAGCCTGCTGCTTGGCGCCTGCGCCACGCCTCATAAGGACGTGATGTCACTGGATGCGAAAATCGCCGACATTTCGAAAAGCGATTTCGACCAGTTCATCTATCACCAATCCATAGCGGAGGAAAATCTGGAACATGTACTCAAGGTAAGGCAATACTGGCAAGATGACCATTATTGGAATATCGATATGGAAAAAGGCGCCCACGACTCGGCGGCCAAGGCGGCAGAACATAGCAAACTGGCCGAAGGAGCGTTAACCCGCTGGTGGGACGCCAATTACATGCGCAAACATCGGGCCGATCCACACATACACCATCATGAACATCACCCTGATCATAGCGTGGCCCATCATCACCGTCATCACAAGCATCACCACCGGCATCACCACTACTGCCCTAAGAACTAAATGCGGTTAAGGTGTAATCCCATGACACGCGTAGAATGCGCTGAGGAACGAAGCGCATTCTACGCGGCCGGTAAAGCCGATCTGAAACAGTTGGACATGACATTTCCCCAAAGTTTAAAGCGCCTTTGCAGCGACCTTTGAGCGGTACGCATGATGGCGAACTCCGTGAGAGCGGCCTGACTTGAGCTACCCATGACAACAAAGAGACCGCAGCAAGGGGCGATAACCACCTACACACGGTGGGATAGAAGACACGCTCTTTAATCGAAACCGACCAGCGAGGCCAATGCGGAAACCGCAAGGATGATGGCGACTCCAACCGGCGAGATACTCCACGAAAGCTCCTTCGTTGCCGATTGATGCCTGATTACCGGCGGCTATATCTCCTAGGAAAGATCGACGGTTGACTTGAAACGTGTGAATGTTTACGACTGCCGGTCCGAGGCATATCTGCAGGCTTTTCAGGTCTTTCTCGATCACACCGATCAGAAGACCAAGACCCAGGAATGGCTGGCTCGTTTAGTGCCGAAGCTGCCTTCCCGGCAAGTATTCATCGACGCGGGAGCCGGCAACGGCAAGGTCACATCCCTATTCATGGATCCATTTCAGCAGATCATCGCCATCGAGCCAAATCCCTGTCTTTGTGATGAACTCCATCGAACCTACCCCACCGCACAAGTGCTCCCCGACACGGTACTCCAGGCACAACCCTCGACTCTGGATCTTGTCCGGATTCAACCGCGGGCCAATCGATAAAGAAGTCAAGTCTTGTCCGGTTAAATAATCGTTGCCGCTGGTCAGACATGAAGTCGATGGGTATAAAAAACCGGAATCTGGGATATTGCTCTATTGCCGAGTTAACGGGAATGACATGACGTAAGATATGAAACAAAAAATAGCTATGGCAGCAGCCAATAAAATACTTTTCCTGCCCCATGCGATCAAACAGATGTCTCGTCCTGATAGAATGATCACCACAGATGAAGTGCGAGAAGCTGTGCTATCGGGTGAAATCATTGAAAAATATCCGGAAGATTCGCGTGGTGAAAGTTGCTTGGTTCTGTATACGACACAGAACCGAATGATACATGTCGTCTGCGCCCCAAAAGATGAATATTTGGCTATAATAACTGCATACTTGCCATCGTCGGATCAATGGTCATCAGATTTCAAAACGAGGAAATAAGATGGAATGTCTTTATTGTAAAGGTAAGTTAACTAGAGGGACTGCGCCATTGAGCATAGACAGGAAAGGCTATCATATTACATGGGAGTCTATTCCTGCTTGGATCTGTACTCAATGCGGAGAGGCTCTTTTTGATGAAAACGAAGTCAATCATATTCAAAAGGCTCTGCAACAAGTCGACCATGAAACGATGGCTTTAATGTCGACAGCTGCGTGAGCTTGCGCTCTCCCCGGCCCGCATCCGCAAAGGATTTCCTATTGACAAGTTTCAAGACGGACCCGGACGAATGAGTTTTTATGTTCACCCTCGATTCAATACCGTCGTCCCAACATTTCTGGAAGAACTATAATAAACATTCGCAAAGAGATTCAGGTTCGAAAAATCCCGGAACTCGTCTGGAACGCCATCCGGGATGTCGATGAAATCCACAAACGTTGGGTTCCTGGATTTGTCACTGATTGCAGGCTTGAAGGCGACTCGCGATATTTGACCTTCGCCAATGGAATGACGATTCATGAGATCATCGTCGACGTCGACGATCAGACATTTCGTCATGTCTGGTCCGCCCGGGGTGAGCCATCGACGCATCACAACGCTTCGATCCAGGTCTTCGCCGAGGATGATGGAACCAGCCGGCGGGTTGGGATCGCGGATATCCTGCCCAACGAGATCGCCGGGGCGATCGCGGAAATGATCCAGCAAGGATTGAATACCCTGAAAGCAACCCTAGAAGCCTAAATGGCGGCAGATCAAGCGATACGCAGGCACCGCGAAGCGATGCATTATCCAGTGGAAAATTTACTCTGCATTGCCAAACTTTTGGCAATGCCCTAGGTATTCAAATACCCAGCGACGGGCGCAGAGCCTCGAAATAATCCATGAGTCGGGCATAAAAATTGGGGGGCAGCAGGAACCAGGCGGCATAGGCGGCGAATCCCAAAAACAGGATTCCGCTCAGCCGATGCAGCCAGTGCAAGGGGATGCGTTGCAGCACGGCTCTGCCGGCCCAAACGCCCAAGGCCGAGGTCATCGCCAGAGCCAAGGTCGAGCCCAGCCAGACCGGCAGGGGGGGAACGGCCGCGCTCAAGCCGGCCACCGCCAACTGGGTCTTGTCGCCGAATTCGGCGGCGAAAATCATCAAGAAAGTGGTCAGGAAAACCCCATGCCCGCTTTTGGCCATGGTCTCGCCCCCCGCATCTTCCTCTTTCGCCAACAGGGCGCGCAAGCCGAAGGCGGCAAACAACACCACGACCCCCGAGCCGACCAGATATTCCGGCACCCAGTGCGCCACGGCCGCACCGAACAGCACGGCGGCCAGATTGAGCAAAGCGAAGGCCGAGACCGCCCCCAGCACCACGGGCAGGGCTCGATAGCGGGCCGCCAGGGTCATGCACACCAATTGGCTCTTATCACCGATTTCGGCGGCGGCGATCATGCCGAAACTGCTGGTCGAGACCGTGATCCATTCGATCAACTCGCGGCTGGGCTCAAGCTTCTCCTGCCAGCCGATCCAATCGATGAAATTCAGGCAGGACATGATAATGCCTTCAAGGCGAGGCAGTGCCTTGCACGGAAGTCGCCGACGGGGCGCCGCTCGCCGGCTGGCCGCCGCCTCCCACCATGTTGTCGAGCATCATCATGACGATGAAACCGACCATCACCGCAAACGTGGCGGAGCGAGCCTTGCCCTTGGACTGGGTCTCGGGGATGATGTCGTCGCTGATGACGAACAGCATCGCCCCGGCGGCGAAGGCCATGCCGATGGGCAACAACGGCAGGAATACGGTAACGGCGGCTACCCCCAGGAAGCCGCCGATGGGCTCCACCAGACCGCTCAAGGTGGCGATGAGCAGGGCCTGCTTGCGGGTGTAGCCCAGCCCCACCAGAGGCAAGGCCACCGCCAGACCTTCCGGCATATTCTGCAAACCGATGGCGATGGCCAAAGCGATGCCGTTATGCCAGTCGCCGGAACCGAAACTCACCCCCACCGCCATGCCTTCGGGAAAATTGTGCAAGGTGATGGCGATGATGAACAGCCAGATCTTGCGCAGCGATCCGACCAGTTCGGAAGCGTCCTCCATGAACCCATGATGAGGCAGCAAACGATCGGCCAGCTCCAGGAAAAGCGCGCCCACCATCATGCCGAAACCGACCACGTAAATTCCTTTGCCCGGCCAGATCTGGTTGCCGTACTGAATGCCCGGCACCACCAGGGAAAATGCCGTGGCCGCCAGCATGACCCCCGCCGCCCCACCCAGCATGATGTACAGGGTCTTCCGCTTCACTTCCTTGAAAAACAAAGCCGGCAATGCCCCCAGGCCGGTGGCCAGGCCCGCCAGGATACTGGCCAGGGAGCCATAAGCGACGATGGGATTGATGAAATAATACAGCAGCGCCAATATGACCGTCGTATAGGAGGCCAGGGAAGCGACCACGATCAGCCTTTGCACCAGCGGTTTCTGGTTGGCAAACTGGTGATAGAAAGGCCACGCGAGAACTTTCTTTGCCAACGTTTCCAGGGTATCGAGTGCATTTACGTTCATAGTCGTTTTTCTGTCCTCAAAGTTTACTGATCAGGAAGTGACGTCCAGCGTGGCCGACATCCGGGGCATGCTAGCCCAGCCAAAGCCTTGCGGCAAGGCGAATAGACCGAAACGTCGGATTCAATCGGGCAAGACATTGCGGCTCTTGCGGCCATCGCGCAACAATACATAGACCGCCCCGGTGCCGCCATCCATCGGCCTCGCACTGCAAAACGCCAGCACCTCGGGATGCTGCCTGAGCCAGAGATTGATGCGGTTCTTCAAGATGGGATAATCCCCCTCCGAGCGGTAGCCCTTGCCGTGGATGAGATGGGCACAGCGACAACCCTCGGCGAGGCAGGTTTGCAGGAAGCTCCCCAACCGGCGTTTTGCCTCGTCCGCGGTCAAACCGTGCAGATCCAGTTCCGCTTCCCGATCGAATCCACCTGCGCGCAATTGCCGCAATACCCGCTTCTGCAGGCCAGGCGCCAAAAAGCTCATGATGTCGCCGGTATTCAACAAAGGAATCTCGACCGGCATCGTATCCGGCCAATCCATCTCATGATGTCGTCGTCGCAGATGGAATTGGGGTGGCATTCGTTGCGGCGGGATTCGATCGCAGATCACGGGATCGACCGGTCCCACACTGGCGCGGAACAAGCGGCTGTCTTCCTCGGATAACGAGGGGATGGGGCTAGAGGAAGATTTCGGTGGTTTGCGCATGGCGGGCATTATAGCCGGTCACGGAGATGCCGTGGGAAACCGCTGCCGCATTCGTCGAGCAGGGTTATGGACTGACTTGCATTCGATTTTCTATCCGCATATTGCTATGGTTATCCGGGCTCGAGACCGCCTGCTTTCGAGCCAGCCATTGAATACCTTCGCGCAACCCAATCTCAAGCACGGTGAAACCATGAAGCGAATCCTCCCTTTCTCGATGGCCTTGCTCGCAGTGGGCATGGCCGCCTCCTGGCAATCGGTGATGGCCTTTTGCGGCTTTTATGTCGCCAAAGCCGACACGAAACTGTTCAACCAGGCATCCAAGGTGGTCATCGCCCGCGACGGCGAGCGGACCGTGCTGACCCTATCCAACGATTTCCAGGGTGAACCCAAGGAATTCGCCATCGTCATCCCGGTTCCGACCTTCCTGGAGAAAGGTCAGATCCATGTCGGCGATTCAGCACTCATCGACCATCTCGATGCGTATTCCTCCCCCCGACTGGTGGAATACTACGACCCCAACCCCTGCATGCAGATTCGCTTTAGGGATGCAATGCCTGCCGCGCCGATGAAATCCGAGCTGCAAGGCGGCCAGAAAGAACGGGCGAACCAGCTCGGCGTCAAGATCGAAGCACAATACACCGTCGGCGAATATGACATCCTCATCCTCTCCGCCGAACAGAGCGATGGCCTGGCCACCTGGCTGCAAGAAAACGGCTACAAGCTCCCGAAAGGCGCCGCATCGGTGCTGGGCAGTTACATCAAGCAGAACATGCGTTTCTTCGTCGCCAAGGTGAACCTGGAAGAGCAGTCCAAGCTCGGCTTCAAATATCTGAGGCCCCTGCAGGTGGCTTACGAGTCGCCCAAATACATGCTGCCCATCCGCCTCGGCACCCTCAACGCCCATGGCGATCAGGAGTTGTTCATCTTCAACCTGACCCGCAAGGGCCGGGTGGAAACGACCAATTACCGCACGGTGAAATTGCCGGAGGGTATGGACATCCCCGAGTATGTCAAAGACGAGTTCGCGCCATTCTACAAAGACTTATTCAGCCAGCAAGTGAAGAGGGAAGACGGCAAGGCGGTATTCCTGGAATATGCCTGGGATATGAACTGGTGCGACCCCTGCGCGGCGGACCCGCTGACCCGTGACGAGTTGAAGAAGCTCGGCGTGTTCTGGCAGGAGCCCGGCAGCCAGTCGCCTGGCATCCTGCCTCGGCCTGGCGGCGCGCAGGACGTGTTTCTCACCCGCCTCCACCTGCGCTACAACCGCGACAATTTCCCGGAAGATCTGGTGTTTCAGGAAACCCCCGACCGTTCCAATTTCCAGGGCCGTTACGTGCTGCGCCACCCCTATACCGGCGGCGATTCCTGCCCGGCCATGGAGGTCTACAAGAATCAGCTCCGCGCGCGCCAGGAAAAGGAAGCCGAGACCCTCGCCCAACTCACCGGCTGGGATCTGGAAAAGATCCGCGCCCGCATGAAACTGGAAGGCGAAGGCACGGGGAAATCCGGGGAAAAATGGTGGGAAAAAGTCTGGTGAGGGAATTGTTTGCGGCGCCCCACGCTTTCGCGGTGGAAATGCTAAAATCGTGCACTCCAATGCGAATCGCAAGGCGCCATGCACATACTCCTCAGCAACGACGACGGCTATTCCGCCACCGGTTTGGTCACCCTGGCCGAAGCGCTCAAGGAACATGCGGACATTACCGTGGTGGCCCCGGAGCGCAATCGCAGCGGGGCCAGCAATTCCCTGACCCTGGATCGCCCCCTGCACTCCAGCATCGCCAACAACGGCTTCATCAAGGTGGATGGGACGCCGACCGACTGCGTGCATCTGGCCATCACCGGTCTTTTGGAACGCGAACCGGACATGGTGTTCGCCGGCATCAACCATGGTGCTAACCTAGGGGACGACGTGATCTATTCCGGTACCGTCGCCGCCGCCACCGAGGGTCGCTTCCTCGGTCTGCCGGCGGTGGCCATTTCCCTGTGCGGGCCCAATCCGAGTCATTTCCGCACCGCCGCCCAGATTGCGGTCCGGCTGCTCGAAAACATCCGGCGCCATCCTCTGCCGGCCGACACCATCCTCAACGTCAATGTCCCCGATCTGCCGCTGGAACGAATCCAGGGTTTTAGGGCTGCGCGCCTGGGTCAGCGCCATAAGGCCGAACCGGTGGTGCGCAGCATCGACCCCCGCGGCCAGGAAATCTTTTGGGTCGGCGCGGCGGGACCGGAACAGGATGCCGGTCCCGGCACCGACTTCCACGCCATACGCGAGGGCTATGTCTCCATCACCCCATTGCAAATCGATCTGACCCGCTATGAGAGCATGGAACGGCTGAACGCCTGGCTACCTTCGGGAATCGGCGCATGAGCCTGCGTTTCCAGGGTATCGGCATGACCTCGCGCCGCACCCGGGAGCGCATGATTGCCCGCATCCGCGAGCAAGGGGTCAAGAATCAGGCGGTACTGGATGTCATGCTCAGCACTCCGCGCCACATCTTCGTCGAAGAAGCCCTTACCAGCCGCGCTTACGACGACATGCCGCTGCCCATCGGATTCAACCAGACCATTTCTCAACCCTACATCGTCGCCCGCATGACCGAATTGCTGCTGGCCAAAGGGCCGGTGGAAAAAGTCTTGGAAATCGGCACAGGCTCCGGCTACCAGACCGCCGTGCTGGCCAAGCTGGTCAAACTCGTCTATACGGTGGAACGCATCTATCCCTTGCAGCAACGCGCCCGACGCTGCCTGCAAGATCTGCATCTG
>JAQTSI010000150.1 GCA_028711365.1 Methylococcaceae bacterium | reverse complement strand
GTCTTGTCCAGACGCAGTTGAACATTGGACAAGGGTTTGCCTACCGTCTGTTCGCGCAGTGGTCGAGGGTCCTCGGGGTTCGAGACGGCGATCGCCCCCATTTCGGTACTGCCATACAACTGCACGCGGCAACCAAACAGTCCTTCATAGCGATCGAAGACCTGTTCCCGCATCCTGTCGCCCGCCATCACCGTCAGCCGATAGGTCCGGGGCGAGCGGCGCCCTTTCAACAAGGTCTCGCCGAAAATCGGTGTCATGAAGGCAACGGTGGGATTGAATTCGCGCTCCCGCTCGATATACCGCAGCAGGTTGGCGCCATTTTGCAGATCAATCGCGGCCCCTACCGCGGCGCCCGGAAGAAAGGCTGCGCCTAGCCCGAACATGTGCAGGATCGGTACCGGAATGGCAATGCGGTCCGTGCTCAGGAGTTGCAAGCGCTCCACGCAATTGAGGCTATTGCCGAACAGGTTGGCGTGAGAATAGGCGACCAGCTTGGCGGCTCCTGTGCTGCTGGAGGTGCGCAGAAACACCCCGGGAGTATCGACCCAATGGCCATTCCAGACGGGGTTGTCCTCGACCTGAAGCGCCACCGCCGGGTCGATCGAGGCCAGGGGGGAGGTGCTCAGTCGATAACGGCAGAAGGAAGGGACAGGCGACCCAGTCCCTTCCGTCTTGGGCAGGAGCACAAAGCTGTGGCCTCGCTCCAGCAGGTACATCAGTATCGACGCGCTGGCTAGCGAATTGTCGCAGGCGAACGCCAAGCAATCGCCATAGCCGACTCCTCGCCGCACGAAGGCGTCGTCCAGTCCGCCGAACAGGTCCGGCAAATCCTGGTAACGGCAAGTGTGCCGGCCATCGCTCAGGGTATTGGCCTGCCAATCCGACGAGCTGGGATGTCGGCCGATGAACTGCATCACAAGCGCCAGGGAAAGCTATTAATAATGGCTCATCAAGGACCGGGCCAGGCTTTTTCCGGTGTAATCGCCGTGCAGTATGCCTTTGGGAGTGAGCCGCAGTTCATCGTCCGTCACCGAGACGAACTCCTCGGCCGTCAATCGGTCGAGGGTCTCCGCGCACAGGGATTGCAGCTTGAAGCCATGTTTATGCTGAAACCAGGCCAGATCCAGGCTCACCAGCTTCATGGATAGCACCACGTCGCGGATCATGTCATCCAGGCTGGTCAGGTTGTAGCCCCGTTGTATCGGCAGTTGTCCAGCCGCGACCTGCTCGATGTATTTCTGCTCATCATTGGTGTTTTGGTACAGCCACTGGTCCAGGCGGCCGAACGCCGAGATGCCGAAAGCACAGCAATCATCGCCCCGGAAGGTGCTGGGCGCGTGGACGTGGATCGGCCCACCACGTTTGGTGAAGTTGTAGAAACTCCAGGGGAGGTAATCCGCCTGCTGCAACTGCTCCATGGCATGCTGCATGTATCGCATTTCCTCGTCGTCGGAGGGCAACTCCAAAGTATTATTGCGGATGCCCTGATAATAGGCGGTGTTGGAGTAGAGCTCGGTCTTGTACACGGTAACGCTGTCCACTCCCGTGCCGATCGCACGCTGCACGCTGTGGGCCCAGGTCTCGGGTGTTTCCCCGGCGAGCCCGCTCATCAGATCGATGTTGATCGTGGCCCCGGTGCCCTTGGCGATGTCGATGGCCTTCAGGGCCTTGCGTTCGGAATCCAGGCGGTGCGAACCCTTGATGATGGCATCGTTGAAGGACTGGATGCCCATGCTGATTCGATTGACCTTGAGAGCCATCATCCGCTCGGCCTTGGCCGAAGAGAGTGTCACCGGTTCCGCCTCCATGGTGAACTCCGGCGTCTCGATGCGGAAATGATCGTGCAGGGTACCGACTATCTGCTCCAGATGAGCTTCGTCCAACAGGCTGGGAGTACCGCCACCGAAGTAGACGGAGATCACCGGCCGGTTCTTTAGATGGTAATAGTCGGAGGTCAGCGCGATCTCGCGGCATAGCGCATCGACATAGCGCGCCATCCGATCCTTCCTGTCCGAGTTTTCCAGGTTGACGGTCTTGTAGTAGCAATAGCTGCAACGCTGGATGCAATAAGGCGTATGCAGATAAATGTTGAGCGGGCGGCCGTCCGTTATCTGCTCGGCCGTCATGCGCTTCCAATGGGGGAAATTGGGATAATTGGTGACAAACCCTTTGCGGGTCGGGTCCCAATAGTCATAGTCTTGTCGGGTATTGATCACTGGACGTCTCCTTCGACTCGTTTATTGCTCGGTCTGGCGCCTTAGAAAACAGGTTGCAAAAGTTACCGATCCCGCCAGGTCTGATTTGCCACCGGCAGCGCTTTAGACTCGGCTCAGGCCGGGCTGATACTCGAGCCCATCCCCAGCCTCTGAGATGGGCCGCGCGGATTCGAGTCTGTCTTTCCAGGAACCTTCCATGACCCTCGCTGTTTGCCGGTTGGCAATGAACGCGGCCAAGGTGTTGAGATTGGTAAAGACTCCTGAGGTCAGTTCGTCTTCGTTAAATTGAAAGCCAAAGGTCTCCTCGATCAGCACGATGAACTCGACGATCATGATCGAGTCGAGGCCCAAGCCATCTTCCGAGATCGGGATATCCGCTTTCACCTCCTCAAGCTTGAGGTTCGCATCCAGGCGCTCGGCGATGATGTGTTTGAGCCGTTCAAGTACTGATTCCACCGTATTAGGATTACCAGGGTACATGTCAATCTCACTCCTCATTCAGTTCTGTACACCTATCGAGAAGAAACCAGGTGCAGTCTCCCCCTGAAGGTATATCGTGATTCACTCATGCTTTTTACGCCAACGCGGTCCTCATTCGAGTACGCTACCGCCCTGCAAAACGTTACCGAGTTTCGCATGACAATTTGATGGGTTTGGTGATTACGCGACGGGGACGACCCAGTCGCGGTTGACTCTGACTTGATTGCTCTTGCCCAACAATTCCAGCAGCACGATCACGCACTTTTTTCGCCGTCTTCCTGGTTGAATACGCCTTCCATGCCGGCGAGCGGCCCCTCCACCAGCCGGATTGGCTCCCCCATACGGAACAAAGGGTTGTCATCCTGATGCAAGCCGGAAGTCGTATCTGCGCGCCGTATAATGGCGGCAATCACTTCTTCAGCGACGACAGCCGGTTGCCCGCCGAAGCACACCAAGCCGATTGCGCCGCGGGTGGAACGTATCGGGGCAACGCTCTGTCGGAGCGGATCTATCCGAAGAAATTAGGTACCGGGGAAAAAGGGATTCGGTGAATTCTCCCCATTGCCCTTGGCGGCGGCGCTGGATCCGGATGCGCGGCAGATAGACAGGTAGCCTTGGCGTTGAAGATTTTCCTCGGCCACCGCTTCTTGGCGCGGCTTACAGCAAACGGCATACCAATATTCCCCATTACCCATATTAGCCTTTCAGCCTAAGCTCTTAACTAAAGCATCCCCTCAATGAGGAGGGAGGATGGCGCGTTGATTCTGTTCGCTATCCACGGGACAACCCGGCAGTAGAACACAATGAAACCCTTTCGGGTGACATTATTTTGCGCTACCAAAAACCTTTGCCACTTTGGCTAGGGCAAAAATTTATCATAAGCATATAACCGAAACAAGCCTTTTTTAGGGGGTAAATCACAAAAGTTAGGAGTTGATTATTTAGCGGATGTGATAATTATATTCACAGTGTAGGTTTGGTTATTGCTTGACTGGATGAAACATACTCACAGCAATAGTATGGTTAATCCTGGGCTGGTTTCGAGTAAAAACCTTCGGAATTTGATGAAAGTAAACAGAGCGAAGGCCGATTTGCCGGAGAAAGCGGAGCCCAGCGCTCGCTATCCAGAACGCAATGCTGGGATCTCGCCAAGCCAGGATTGAAGCGCTGTCCTATCTCGTGAAGCGTGGCTCCAAGCGGCATGATGTGAATCCGAACGCCGGGAAGTCCCTTGTTTCTTTAAGGTTAAATTTAACTTCATGGTGTATATAGTTGTCACCCAGGGGCATCCCGACATGAAACCGAGCCGAATATGCCCTGGGCGAAATCCACTCACACAGAACGGTTCGAAATCATGAAAATCCATCACAAGATCTCCCTATGCTTGGCGTTGGTGGTCGCGCTTTTCGCCGATCAGGCCTATTCCGGGGCCACCGACATCGCCTATCCGCCGACGACCGGCGGGGGTCACGACTTCAACCATGCGCCGGTCGGTCAGTCGTTCAAGGCCCTGGCGCCCCAAGTCAAAGCCGGACTCTACATCGCCGACGGGGTCTCGATCACCAACTGGCTGTCGACCGTCTATCCCGGCCAGATCCAGCCCGGCTCTTATCCCTACGCGGTGGCGCCAAGCGTCAAAGTCAACGTCAAACTTCTCGACGGAGAAGGTCCCTCCGGATCCGTTCTGAATAGTCGCGACATCACGTTGACCGCCCCTTTCATGGGCTTCATCGACATCGACTACGCCGCACTCGGCGTCAATCTCACAGTCGGAAACCTCTACACCATCCTGGTGACCGACATCTCCAACCAATCCTATCCCAACGGCGTGGTGGGTTGGATTGTACCGTCCGTCACCGACCTTTACACCAGCGCGGGCGCGTATGCGGATGGCCATCCGATTTTGCAGGGCGCCATGGTTCCGAACGAGACCAACATCGGCGACAACGCGTTCCATGTCGTCGACATGAACCCGACCGGCACTGCGACCCCGCCCGCACAAACCTGCGCCGGTGCGAATACGCGGATCACCTCCATCGGCCGTAACTTCATCGTGGTCAACAGCGGCCTAAATGTGGCGGACCATGTCTGGTACAACCCCCAAACCGGAATCAGCTTCAACGGCGGCATCACGACTTTCGCCTTGGGCGAACTCGTGACCTATACAGGAATCATGGACCCGGTGGCCGGTTGCTATGCTACGACCGTCACCGTGATGCCGACGCCGACGCCGATCATCGTTTCCGGCACGCTACCGAACGGACAGGTGGGCTCCGCCTATTCCGCCGCATTGAGTGCTACCGGCGGGGTAGCCCCTCATGGCTGGCTCGCGACCGGGATTCCAGCCGGCATCAGCTTCAGTAATGGCGTATTTTCCGGAACCCCTACGACAGCGGGTAGCCATTCGGTTGTCGTGACTCTGACCGATTCGCTCGGGACCGTTTCCAACGTGACCTACAGCATAAGCATTGCCGCAGCACCGACATCTTCGCCCTCCTGCACGCAACCCTCCGGGGCGGGCGAGGCGGCGGGCAAAGGCCTGATCACGGCAGTGGGTAATGGGTACATCGTGGTCGGCCTCAAAAAGGTCAACTATTCCTCCTGTACGAAAGTGTCATTCGGGGGGTATACCCGAAAGTTTTCGGTCGGACTATTGGCTGAATGGGAAGGGTATTCCACGAGCGGGAATGTCACCGCCAAGGTGATATCGACCGAATAAGCCTATTGCGGTGGTTTTTGCCCTTTGGGCACCGATCAGACCTCAAATCACCCCCGGCGACAAGCCGGGGGCTCGCCTCCCATCACATGCTAGGCAAAATCTTTTTGGTGAAGGGGCATCCTTGCGGTCGATAGACCCCGGTCCTTCTGTGTTTTACTTATGGCGCCATAATTTGGTATGCTAACCCATCTGAAAAGCTGATCTTATAGCGTTTGAGGCGTTTGTCCCTCTCACGATGTTCTATCCCTTGGCCTCGGTCAGTAACGTCTACGCTCGTCTCCCCATTGCTAATTCTATTGATATAGTGCCGCATAAAATGTGGCACCGAAATTGCTTTTCGCCTTTTTCCACCTGCCGGAGCCAGCTGAGCGTAGGAGATGAACGAGATTACGGGTTTTTCGCGGGAGGAAGAAATTCGCTTTATTTCCCACTTTTTAGGTGATTTTTGAGCGCAATGACTCCCTTTTTGATAAATATTAGCTTATTATAATATGCGGCGTGCCGCGTTTCGCGGCCCTGCTGTTTTTGCGAGGGAAGGCAAGGCAATCCGCATGGCTTTCGAGGGCTGGCGTGGTTTGTTGGAGCAATGATGGGTAATAAAATATATGTACGATAATGGAGCTTCCTGTCTAAGCGGTGAGACTTTCAGGGTGTCGAGGAGGGCCGAATGAAGCGTGGATGTCTCAAAACCGAGTTGAACCTCGTTCTGCTCGAAGGGTCAATTCCTGTGAAAAAACAGCCATATGGATCCTGTCCTCGGCGTGAATTTGCCGTCTTGCGCTGTACAGTAGTCATGAAAACCGCGACCGATTTGGGGTGAATCAGTCGCCATCTCTTTCACCCTTCCTCCTTCCGTTCAGAATTAAAGCCATGAAAACAGAATCAAGAACCCGTCAGGTGCTTGAAGAACATGCGCGTCGGAAATCCGACCGGTTGTTCGGGGTACGGGTGATTTTATACGGAAGACAGAGATGGTTAGTGGAATTCACCCGTACGAGGCGATTGCTAATGAAAGACGGCTCAATGTGGGCGATCTGGGCCTGGGTATACGCAGAGAGTCCTTGAAAATCTAAAGTGGGGTGATTCGTGCCAACAATACTCCACATATTCTACATGTATTCATACGAAACTTTTCCGCAGGAATAAATGATGTCCTTATCTTATCGATTGACCAGCGCGCAACTTGCCATTTGGTTTGCCCAGAAGATGGAGCAAGAAACCAATGCCTATAATATTGGTGAATATATCGAAATTTCGGGAATTATTGATCCGGTTTTGTTTGGAACCGCTGTACGGGGTGTTTTGGATCAATGGGATACCCTGCATTTCCGGTTTGTTGAGTGTGATGATGGGCCAAGACAGTACTTCGCCCGCGACCCTCATTGGAAAATGCCCTATTTTGATTTTAGCGATGCAGCAGACTCCCTCGCTACCGCTAAAGCCTGGATGCACGACGACATGGCGCGCGCCAACGATCTGATCGATGGGCCTTTATATACCTTCGTGCTCTTTAAAATACGCTCTGATTGTTTTCTCTACTATCAACGAGCGCACCATATCATCACGGATGGTTTCACCGCCGCGCTTTTTGCCCGGAATTTGGCGGCTTATTACTCCTCCTTGCTCGAGGCCAAGTCGCCGGAGGTCCAAACCTCCGGCTCATGGCTAGACGCATTGGCCGATGAAGAGAGCTACCGCAACTCGGCGAGATATGAACGAGACCGGGCTTACTGGCTAGCCCAGCTCCAGGATAGGCCCGCGCCGGTGACGCTCTCGGGCATGCCGCCGGATCCCATTCCCTGCCGGCGGTTTATCCGGGTCACGGGCTACTTGGCCTATCCTGTGGCGGAGGCGCTACGCTCCTTGGGAATCGAGCAGGGTTCGAGCCTGGCCCAGGTCATGACCGCTGCCACCATGCTTTATCTGCATCGGTTCAGCGGCGAGCAGGATCTCGTGGTCGGTATCCCGGTGGCCGCCCGGATCGGGGCCAAAATGCGCAACATTCCCGGCATGATGGCGAACGTCCTGCCCTTGCGCTCGAGCGTTGATAGCGATCAGCGTTTTGGGGAATTTCTCGGCCAGACGGCAAAATCGATGCGTGATGCCCTGCGCCATCAACGCTACCGCAGCGAAGACCTGCGTCACGATTTCGGACTTCCTCCGAACGGAAGCGATTTTTATGGTATGACCATCAACGTCATGCCCTTCAATTATGTGCTGAGCTTTGCCGGCTATCCGGCCCAGACCCATAACCTTTCCAATGGACCCGAGTTCGAACTCTCTCTGCATGTCTATGACACCCAGGACGGTTCCGACTTGCGCTTCGATTTCAATGCCAACCCTTTGCATTACAGCGAAGCATGCTTGGCCGGCCATATGCGGCGCCTGCTGGCCTGGCTGACCAGGCTGGTAGCCGTCGCCTCTGACACGCCCCTCAGCCAGTTGAGCCTGCTGGAATCCGAAGAACGACAGACTGTGCTGTATGACTGGAACGCCACGGCGGCGCCCACCCCACAGGGCCGCTGCGCGCACGAGTTGTTCGAGGCGCAGGTGTCAAGGAACCCCGAAGCGGTCGCGGTGGTTTGTCAAGGCAGGCAGTTGAGCTACGGCGAGTTGAATGCCCAGGCCAACCGGCTGGCGCATCATCTGCGTGGGCTGGGTGTGAAACCGGATGAGCGGGTGGCGATCTGCGTCGAGCGAAATCTGGAGATGGTGGTGGGTTTGCTGGCCATTCTCAAAGCCGGTGGGGCTTATGTGCCGATGGATCCGACTTACCCTCGGGAGCGGCTGGCCTACCTGCTGGAAGATAGCCAGCCACGGGTGTTGCTGACCGACACGGGGGTTCAATCCCATCTGGCCGATCATCTCGACCGCGTGCGGGTGATCGATTGGCAGGCCGATATGGGCCTGTGGGCTGATCAGCCCGACAGCAATCCGGCACGGCAGGATCTGACCCCCGAACACCTGGCTTATGTGATCTATACCTCGGGTTCCACCGGCATGCCGAAGGGGGTGATGATCGAGCACCGCAGCCTGTGCAACCAGGTTGCCGCATTGCAAATCCGCTACCGGCTTTGCCCCGAGGACCGGGTTCTGCAATTTGCTTCCTTCACGTTCGACATGTCGGTAGAGGAGATCTTTGGCGCTTTGCTCTCGGGGTCCTCCTTGGTGCTGCGCACAGAGGCTTGGCTGGCGGGGGCAGAGGAATTCTGGGGTCTGTGCGAATGCCACGGCGTCACGGTGGCCAATCTACCGACGCTATATTGGCAGCAACTGGCCCAGGAGCGCCAGATTGCCATCCCTTCTACACTGCGTCAGATCATGATCGGTGGCGATGCGGTGAGTGGCAAGGCGCTGGAGGACTGGTTCAAGCGCGAGGGCTACCGGCCGAGGCTGTTCAACGCTTATGGCCCGACCGAAGCGACCGTCAATGCGGCGATCCACGAACCCTTGCCGGATTCCCTCAGCGCGCAATCCATCGGCCGGCCGATCGCCAACACCCGGATCTATATCCTGGATGCGCAGCGCCAGCCGGTGCCGGTCGGCGTGGCCGGGGAAATCTATATCAGTGGTGTCGGGGTGGCGCGAGGTTACTGGAATCAACCCGAGTTGACCGCGGAGCGCTTCCTGGCCGATCCGTTCGCGCAAGCACCGCAAGCGCGGATGTACAAGACCGGCGATCTGGGCCGCTGGCTGGCGGATGGCACGATCGAGTTCCTGGGTCGCAACGACTTCCAGGTCAAGATCCGCGGTTTCCGCGTCGAACTGGGCGAGATCGAAGCGAAGCTGGCCGCTTATCCCGGCGTGCGCGACGCGGCGGTGCTGGCGCGGGAGGATCACGGCGACAAGCGCCTGGTGGCTTATTACACGAGTGAAGAAGACCTGGTCGCCGAAACCTTGCGCGCGCAGTTGGCGGCGGAATTGCCCGACTACATGATTCCGGCGGCGTATGTGCGGCTGGACAGTCTGCCGCTGACGCCCAACGGCAAGCTGGACCGCAAGGCCCTGCCGGCGCCGGAAGGCGAAGCCTATGTGACGCGCGGTTACGAAGCCCCGCAGGGTGAAGTCGAGGAAACCTTGGCGCGGATCTGGGCGGAATTGCTCAAACTCGAGCAGGTGGGCAGGAATGATCAGTTCTTCGAACTGGGCGGCCATTCCTTGCTGGCAGTGAGCCTGATCGAGCGCATGCGCCGGGAGGACTTACATGTCGACGTGCGCGCGCTGTTCGCCACCCCGACGTTGGCCGGACTGGCGGCGGCCGTGGGAACCGGGTCCGAAGACGTCGCGGTACCACCCAATCGCATCCCGCCACACTGCGAGTTCATCACGCCGGAGATGTTGCCCTTGGTGGTGCTGGCGCAAGCCGACATCGACCGTATCGTCGAGACCGTTCCCGGCGGTGCCTCCAATGTGCAGGATATCTATCCGCTGGCCCCGTTGCAGGAAGGCATCCTGTTCCATCATCTGATGACTCGAGAGGGCGATGCCTATCTGCTGCCTTCACTGGTCGCCTTCGATACACGCTCGCGCCTCAATGAATTCCTGGAGGCGTTGCAAGCGGTGATCGGACGTCACGACATCCTGCGTACCTCGGTGGTGTGGGAAGGTTTGCCCGAGCCGGTGCAGGTGGTCTGGCGGTACACATCCTTGCCGATCGAGGAAATCCAGCTCGAATCCGCAGGTTGTGCCGCCGAGCAGTTGCAGAGGTGTTTCGATCCGGGACAGTACCGGCTGGACCTACGCCAGGCGCCGCTGATGCGCGCTTTCATCGCCTGGGATGCCGCCGAACAACGTTGGCTGCTGATGTTGTTGAATCACCATCTGGCCAGCGACCATACCGCGCTAGGCATTTTGCTGGAGGAGATCCAGGCCCATGTGCTGGGGCAAGCCGAACGGCTGCCGAAGCCGCTGCCGTTCCGCAATTTCGTGGCGCAGGCCCGATGGGGAGTGAGTGCGGAAGAGCATGAAACCTTCTTCCGCCATATGCTGGGCGAGATCGACGAGACGACGGCGCCGTTCGGGCTGCTGGACGTGCAGGGCGCTGGTTCGGATGTCGCGGAATCTCGGCTCGAATTGCCCATCGACTTTGCCCGGCGTTTGCGTGAACGAGTGAGGATCTTGGGGGTGAGTGCGGCGAGCTTGTGTCATCTGGCCTGGGCGCAAGTGCTGGCTCGAGTTTCGGGACGCACAGAGGTGGTGTTCGGCACGGTGTTGTTCGGCCGTATGCAGGGTGGCGAAGGCGCCGATCGGGTGTTGGGGATGTTCATCAATACCCTGCCGGTGCGCATCCGGGTAAGCGAAGAAAGCGTACTGGATACTTTACGCGGCACGCACCGTCGGCTGGCCGAGTTGTTGCGTCACGAGCATGCTCCGCTGGCGCTGGCACAGCGTTGCAGCGCAGTACCGGCGCCGGCGCCGTTGTTTACCTCGTTGCTCAACTACCGCCATGGTTCGGAGGATGGCTTGGCAGATACAAGGCTGGGATGGGAAGGTATTGAGGTGCTCAGTGGCGAAGAGCACACCAACTATCCCTGTACCCTGTCGGTGGACGATCTGGGCGAAGGCTTCCTGTTGACGGCGCAGGTGCGAAATCCGATCGAGCCGCAGCGGGTATGCGCATTCATGCAGACCGCACTGGCAAACCTGGTCGAAGCGCTGGAGCAGGCACCGCAGACACCCGTCCGGGCCATCGACGTGTTGCCGAAAGCCGAACGTCGCCGCGTACTCGTTGAATGGAATGAGACCGAAGCCGACTATCCCCAACATCGGTGCATTCACGAGCTGTTCGAACGACAGGCCGCGCAGCATCCCGATGCCATCGCGCTGGTGCAGGGAGAGCGGCAGCTCAGCTATGGCGAACTGAATGCCCAAGCCAACCGGCTGGCGCATCATCTGCGTGATCTGGGTATAGTTCCCGATGATAAGGTCGTGGTTCTGCTGGAACGCTCGGTCGAACTGGTGGTGGCCGAGTTGGCCATCCTCAAGTGCGGCGCGGCCTATGTGCCGATCGACCCGACCTACCCCGAAGAACGCCAAGCCTTCATGATCGCCGACTGTGCGGCGAAGCGCGTGCTCGCCGCCCGGGATCACGTGTTGCCGCAGGCGCGGGAAGCGCTGCGGGTCGATCTCGACGAGAGCCTGCTGGGCGAAGGCGTGGCCGACGACCTGGCGGTGCCGGGGGATGGCGAGCGAGCCGCCTATGTCATGTACACCTCGGGTTCCACCGGCCAACCGAAAGGGGTGGTGGTGCCGCATCGGGCGATCGGGCGACTGGTACTGAACAATGGTTATGCCCACTTCGATGCCTCCGACCGGGTGGCGTTCGCCGCCAATCCGGCGTTCGACGCCACGACGATGGAGGTCTGGGCGCCGCTGCTCAACGGCGGCTGCAGCGTGGTGATCGACTCGAAGGATTTCCTGGATCCCGAGCGTCTCGCCCAGGTGCTGAGGCAACAGGCCATCACGGCGCTGTTCATGACCACGGCGC
>JAQTSI010000149.1 GCA_028711365.1 Methylococcaceae bacterium | reverse complement strand
TCAACTGCTGGATAGTTTGTTCGAGGGTGGGGCCGGTGAGGAATATCTCTCGCGGCTGGTAAAAGCGAGCGAAAGCAGTGCCACGCAGACGGCACAACTTAACGATGCCTTGGTTTCCGATCTCAAGGAGATGCTGGCCGAAATGACGCGCCATCAAACCGAAGCCATCGCCGCCAGTTTCCGTGACATCACTCAAAGCCACGTCGCGGCGATTAACGACAGCTCGAAAGCGCAGGTACAAACCACCGAGCAGAGTGGTGACCGGATCGCCCAGGCCATCACGGAAAGCTTGAGCGGCCCCATTCAACAAATCGCAGCAGCCGTGCAGTCCACCAATGTTAATAATGGGGAAGTGGTCACCCGCGCCTTAAGCGAAGCGCTGGTGGCATTTTCGCAAAAGCTAGAGGATATGTTCGGCGGGCAAATGGGCAACATGAACCAGTTGCTTCAACAGACCACAACCTCCATGCAAGCCGCCGTGGCCCGTTTTGACCAACTCGCCAATAATCTCAGCGATGCCGGCAAAAATGCCGCTGACGCCATGAGCGAACGCTTGAGCAAAGCGCTGGAATCCATGGAAGCCAGACAACACGCGCTCAATACCACCATGGCTGAATTTGTCAGCCAATTGCGTTACCTGGTGCAGTCCTCCCAATCAGAAACCAATGCCCAATTGCAACAAACCCTGGCTCTGATTGGCGAAAAAGTAGCGGCAATGACGGAGCAACTTGAACGACAGGCAAAAATCGCAGCCGATACGCATCAAGAACAACAGGGCCAACTGGCACAAAACGCATCAGCGCTGGCCAACGAATTAGGCGTACAGGTACAGACAACGATGTCGGCCATGCAGCAACAGCTTGGCACTATGCTGGAGGTGCTTCGGGAGCAATCGGCGCAAACGGCCACGTCTAATGCGGAACAGCAGCGAAATCTATCCCAGCACACGCAGAATACGGTTGACACTCTCTCAGGCCGAGTGGAAAGCAGCATTGCAAACATCGACGAGCAAGTAAAAACCAGCCTGTCTGCCGTGCAACAGCAGCTCGCCGTCATGGTGAACTCACTCAAGGAAAATTCATCCCAAACTGCTGCCGCTAACGAGGAACAACAGAAGCGGTTTGTTCAAAATAGCCAGAACGCCCTGGAAACCATCGCTGGCAAAGTTGAAAACACAGTCGCAACCCTGGATCAGAAAATGGCCGGGTTCGTCGAACTGCTTGGCAAACAATCCGAGCAAACCTCCAATTCCCACTTGGCAACCCAGCAACTCCTGGCCGAACAAGCCAACCGGCTGATTGAGCAACTCAGCCAGCAGGTTCAAGCATTGATTGCCCAAACCAACGCGGCGGTTAGCTCCATGCAGGCGTCCGTGACCGCGTTGCGCGACGTCACCAGCGACTCCTCGCGCCGTTTGGAAAGCAGCGCAGATACACTCTCCCTTGCCGCCGATAACTTCGCCAAGGCGGGGAACAGCGTGGGCAGTGTCATGCAACAAGCCGGGGTAGTGGGGGACAAGATGGTCGCGACCTCGGTTTCTCTGAACAACGCGGCGGCGACGGTACAAACCGCGTTGGCGGATTACGATAATGCGGGCAAGACCCTCGCCCAGATGGTGGAAGAATTGAAAGCCATCGTCATGGTCGCCAAGCAGGACGCCACGGTGTCGCAGTCGCTGGTTAACCAGATCAGACAATCCGCCGAACATCTGCAACAGGTTCAATCCCAAGTGGATGGCATTTTCCAGCAGGTTTGCGATGCCTTGGGCGACGCCCACGAGGCTTTCGCCAAGAACGTGGAAAACACCTTGAAGAAAAGCAACACGGCTTACCAAAAGGAATTGAAAGACGCGGTGGATTACCTCAAGAGCGCCATTGAGGAATTGGGCGAAGTGGCAGAAAAAATTCCGACACGGAAATAAGCCATGCTGAGAACACGGATAAGTGCTGGCAAAAAGATCAAGGACGAAGCTGAAAAGCCGTTCTGGATTTCCTTCGCCGACTTGATGACCGCCTTGATGGTCATGTTTCTGCTGGTGATGAGCGTCGCCTTGATGGCCGTCACCAAGACCGTTTCGGAGGAGCAACGCGCCGAGGATGCGCGTAAGGACGCCATTGCCAAGCTGCTTTCCATGGTCGAAGAAGCAGCACGGAAAGATCCCAATTTCCGTGGCATCAATGTCAACCGGGATCGGCAGGTGATCGACTTCGGCGACCGCGCCCGCTTCGACACCGCCAGCCACCAATTAAACAAGGACCAGGCCAAACTGCTGCGCGCCTTCATACCCTCCGTGCTGGACATTGCCAACAGCGAGCTGGGGCGGGACTGGCTTAAGCGCATCGTCGTCGAAGGCTTCGCTGACAAGCGTGGTAGCTATCTGCTTAACTTAAACCTGAGCATGCAGCGCAGCCAGCGCGTGTTGTGTGTGCTGCTCGCCAAGCCGGAGACGGGGGAACCTGAACTCAGCCTACAACAGCGGGAAGACATCCGGCAATTGTTTCTGGTCGGCGGCTATTCCTCCAACTCCCAGAAAGACACTCTGGAAGAAAGCCGCCGCATCGAACTGCGCCTGGAATTCCGAGGCATCAAGGAAAATCCCCGGTCAACGCCCCCGATGGAAGAGGAGAATTTTGGCGCCTGCGCGATTTAGGCGAAAACCATGGCCGGATAGGGTTGTTTTACGCCCTTGACCTGACTAGACTAAGCCTTAGCTAACACCAGGGGCATCCGATGTACATCGTCAATATTCATGAAGCCAAGACACAGCTTTCCCGCCTGCTGGAAGCAGTTGAAAGCGGTGAGGAGGTCGTTATCGCGCGGGCCGGCCGCCCTATCGCAAGGTTGAGCCAGTACCGCGAGCCACAGCGAAAAATCAGCCCGCCGGGCGGCATGGCAGGAGAAATCTGGATGGCCGACGATTTCGACGAGCCGCTGGATGAGTTGTTTGGGTGTCTGGGTACGCCCGGATGAGGCTTTTGCTCGACACCCATCTCGTCTTATGGTGGGAGGACAACCACCCTAAGCTGCCGCCATCGGTGCGGAACTTGGTGTTAGAGCAATCCGAGGCCGTGTTTGTCAGCCGGGCCTCGCTGTGGGAAATGGCGATCAAGATTTCACTCAAACGGTTGCGGGTGGGTCTGCCTAAATTCATCCAAAACGTGGAAATGCAGGGGTTCGAGTGGCTGGATATTCGTAACGAGCATCTGCTTGCCGTCTCGACCCTGCCGATTTTCGACGACCACAAAGACCCGTTTGACCGCCTGCTGGTTGCGCAAAGCCTCACAGAGCCACTGATTCTATT
Source organism: Methylococcaceae bacterium (assembly GCA_028711365.1). Classification (GTDB taxonomy): domain Bacteria; phylum Pseudomonadota; class Gammaproteobacteria; order Methylococcales; family Methylococcaceae; genus Methylumidiphilus. The sequence continues at coordinate 8,634 of JAQTSI010000149.1, read as the reverse complement.
ATCGTGCGATGACAAGTTAGCCCGTTATGGCGCTACGGTTCGCATTGTTTAAATTCATCAAAAGGAAAAGCCATGCCTGGTTATGTTTGTATCGCCATGTTGGAAGACCCGCCTTACAACCTTTATCTGGCGGCGACGGAGGAGGAACCTGAGGAATGGTGTGCCGATCTGCCTTTGGCGAGTCACTTGCTGTGTTACGAAGGATTTATAGATCCCCAAGCCATTCAGAAACAATGTGTAAAGCAACTTAAGGCTGATGGAATTGAAGTTAAATCAGGAAAAGCCTTTGCTGCCCAGCCACATGAGGTCATCAGAGTATTTATGTCGGCCAGGGATGAGGCGTTGAAAAATAATCAAGTGGTAAAGAATTTTGATAGCAGTAATGATGATGAAGGTGGCCGATTGTACGATTTAGCGCGAGAGCATGAGGAAGGAAGTGATCAAGTTGTTCCAGATATTAAAAAGGCATTCAAATTATTCCAACAATCAGCCGATCTTAGTTATTCGCCTGCATATTTTTCGTTAGCCTTGGCATATCTTAATGGGGATGGCATAAAAAAAGATTTAAATGAATCGCTAAAGTGGGCAAGGCGATGTATCGAATCAGGAAGTGTATACGGTTACGAAGTCGCTGCTGACTGTTTTGTTGAAGCTGGAATGAAGGAGCAAGCAAGCGAGATGTGGTTGCGCTGCTTTCGAGAAAATGATGCCACTAAAGTTGAGGGAGTCATTTTTCGATATGCGTACCATGCGTCTAAAGGAGACGTTGAAATTGTACATACAGAAGAAATAGCAAGACTTTTCGGTGAAGTAGCCAATAGAAATAAGGAACGCGCTATAAAATATCCACACCTGAGACAGGTAGTTGATTGGCTAAGGAAAAAACAGGTGGTTGATGAGCCTGATATACAAGATATAGGTGACCTAAGTGATGATACAAAAAAAGCGATTAACTTAGCCGTAAAATATGCCAAAAAGGCAGGTTCTATGTATGGATTTCAACATGCCACAGAATCTCTATTACGAGCTAACTTAAGCAAAGATGCTGAATATGTTTGGCGATATTATTTCAATCTAATAAAATCTCTTGACGATCCGGTTTTGCTGATTTCATGCTCCGACATTCATCCATATAAGAATCAGGTGGAAAACAAATGTATTACCCCGGTTCATACTCGTGATGATGTCAAATATATTTTTGGCTTAGCCAAACAAGTCAAAGAAAAAAACGATGACTTTATGATGGTAAGCTACAAGAATTTCATTGAGTGGCTGGCTAAAGTTCAGCCTGCGGCTTGATTTACTGGCAAGCTGGTTAGGATGATTTAACAGCCAATGATATTTTCCAGATGAACCCTATTATTTCCTTCCGCCAACGGCTGCTTCAAACCAATAGCGCGGCCTTCCAAACGCCGTTGCCGGATTTGTCGGAGGAAATGGCTCAAACCACCCGCAAGCTGCGGGCGGAATTGGGAGACATTATGCGGAACGGCGTGAACGAGCATGGCATCGCGGCCACAGTGATTGCCTATCAGAAAACTGGTGAATTGCTTGGATATCGTGAAATCAAGTACATCTGTTTCGGCATCTCGTCAGAATATGGAATGCCGCGCAGCCGTGTCATCGAGCAGGAAAGCCTTTTCTCCAAGCTGCTGGCCCATGTGGAAACCCTTGCCGAGGAGCCTCGTAAATTCCGCCGCTGTTACCAAGGCTTGCTCAAAGGCTATTTTCGTTATCCAGGATCGCAAACGGCAAACCCGGCAGGGCGCAAAAACTGGCTGGCCCTGCGGGATTTTCTCGCACGTCATTGCCCGTCATTGAAACAGCACAAGCCCCTCGTGGAGTGGACGCAGGCGCTATACGAGCATCGCAACCTGCTGGCGGACAACCCGTGCCAGCCCTATGGCAAAGCACTTTTGGCCGGGGATGCCTCGGCTGTAGACGAACTGAAAAGCCGACTAGGGGTTGATGACGATACCTGGGTGATGAAGGAATTGATCCTGGCCCAAGTGTATGCGGCGGCTGCTTTGAAACATGACGAAGAATTCGTCCCCCATGTGAACCGCTTGGTGCAATTGTTGGAAAGCCACCCCCTGCTGATTGCTAAAGGGCTGGCCGCGCTCATCCAGCGTTATGCGCAGTGCCAGGAACACTCCGAGCATCCGTTACTGCGGGAATTCGCGCTACGCGAATGGAAAAGCCCGTGGCTGGAAGCCAATAAAGCCTTGTGGCATGCCCACATTGGCGAACAGGCCACAGAGATGATGAGCTTGTGGCTAAAGAAGCGCTCGATTCAGGATTTCTTTGAATTGTTGCAAGCCGACGGCCAGGCCGACCGGCAGCGCATGGAATTCTGGCTTAAATACGCGGAAGCCATGGACGAAATCTGGCTGGCGCTGGGGCAGCACAGCCTTTACAACAATCAGCGCGATTACATCCGTATCCGCCGACAGATGGAAGGGCGCTGCATGGCGCTGGAGGGCGGCAATTACAATCAGGACAATGCTTTTCTGGTGAAGATCGGCGGATATGTATTCATTGAATTCGGCAAGCAGAATAATGCCTGCCATGTTTTCCATGCCCACAATCTGCCCTTCAAGCTAGGCCAAAGGTCGGTGTTGGGCACCCAGCAAGGCTTGAAGAACACCGACCACCCAGGACACCGAGCCAAGCTCATGCACCGGGAACGGTGGCAGTGGGAATTCGGGCAGTTCCTTCGGGTTTATGCCGGCGCAATACCTGGCGAAGTGAAAACCCCGGTCGCAAAAGTAGCTTCATCGGCTGCCACCTCGCCCAACGGCAGTGGCCATGCGTCTAAAACCGAAATCCCTGTAGCAAGACCCCAAGCCACTCCAGTCTCCTCCGCTGGCCAGGAAGCTCTTGATATGACGAAGTTGCAGGCATTTTGCGCCACTCACGGTATGCAAATCGAAGATCACAGGCCGAAGGGCGGCGCACTTTGGGTACGAGCGCCGCGACATGATGAAATCATATCCATTGCCCTAAGCCGGGTAGGATTTAATTACAAGGAGGGCAAAGGCTGGTGGCTAGCCTCCTCGGATTAGGCAAGCTTTGGCCGTTTCACAACCCATCCGGGGCGAAAGCCGAAGCAACACACCAACTGTCGGTTTCACTGCGGGCCGAAGGTGTTGAATATGCTTCTGTTCCTTTCCTGGCCGGATGGCCGGAACGCTGGGATTGTTTTGGCGCCGACTCCGCTACCGTTGCGTTGTTGGCTCAAATGGAGGAGATGGGGCATGTCGAGCAACTGGACTGCGCTATCTGGCTGGGCTGGGAGGCGCTCTATCAGCTTTTAGACGCGGAAGAGGGCGAGCCTTCGGAACTGCTCGCGCTGCTCAAGCTGCCCGATTTGACGGATTTCCGCCCCAGCCTCAGCAGCCAGGGTTCGCTTGAGGATCTGGATTTCAGGATTACCTTGGGCGAATGGGCCAATGCTTCCGGCGAGAAACTAGCCTCGCCGCCAGAAATCATAGGGGCCGTCATCCGGCTTGCTGATCGCCAATGGTTCTTGACCGAACCCGTGTGGCGGTTGGTGCGTGAAGTGCGCCAGTTCTATACCGCTCCCCTCAATGCCCGCTCCGCTCTAAGCAATCGCAGAACATGGGGCGCGATTCGCCGATATGCCCAAGCCGCCGGTGCGCCGATGGCTGATTTTCTGCAACGGACGGTGGTACTGACGCCGGAAAAACTGTCTCTGCACATGCGAAAATCCGCCCAAAGCGGGGTTAAGACCATACAGGTGGAACCCGGCTTCGAGGGTGCGCCATCCAAATGGTTGGAGACTTTCGACAAATTTCCCACAATCCCGGAGCGATATGACATTGCCGAGGGTGAAGGCATCGTCCAAGTGCTGATTGCGCCACAAGCGCGCTCGGTGCTTCAGGAAATACGTCGTTGGCCTGGTCGTATGGTCGCAGGTCAACGGGCTGAGGCCTTCATCCGTAACCCCTATGCATCCTTTGGCGAAGCCGCGAATGCGGTCATCGACGAAACGCAATTCGAGGAAGCGAGGGCGGCGGCGGGCATCGACTTCGAGCGTTTCTCCGTTGCCGTGGATCGCGGCGCGGATGGGAGCGTGTCGGGCGTCGCGCTGCTCATAGAGTCTGCCTCGTCCCATAGCATTCGTACCAGTCGGCACGATTTCTCTGACGCAGGCCAACTTGAAAGTTTCGTTCGCCACTTTGAGCGTCGAATTCAGGGTGGGTATCAATGTTTCGTCTGGGATGGCTACGAGCTGGAAATATTGGGCGATGCCGAGGATCAGCTCGCTGAATTAAAGGCCATCCTTGATGAGTGGCGACGGCCTCCGATTGCGGTTAGCTACGCCGATGTCTTCGATCTGGGGCGCTATTCGGAACGGGTGGATGGAATTGGCTTTGAAGAGGCCTATGTGTCGCCATTCATTGCCCGTAAATCCATCGGCGATGGCTGGATTCCCGATAATATTTTTTTCGGTGTGAGCTTCACCCAAGAGAGTGCGGCAGAACCTAGCATTTCTGTGCTCAGTGAAAAAGACAGATTTTGCCTTCATGACAATATTGAAAAAGCAGAGCGCCAGGGAGTTGATAAGGTTTCAATACCAGGCGTGGACAAGCCTGTTAGCGTTGTCGAAGCCAAGCGATTGCTAGGAACACTACAATCGACCGAAGATTTGGTTAAGCGCGGAGAGTTTGACCCCAAACCACGCAAGCCCCCCGCTAAATCTTTACTACTGAAGAGCAACATCCAAGCAGTCAATTATCATGAAACCCGCAAGCAGGTGTTGGAGTTGCCAAGGAATCGGGAAGCTATTTTTCCCAGCGCGTTGCGGGCTGACGTGTCACTCAAGCAGCATCAACAGATTGGCCTCGCATGGCTTCAGCATCTGTGGGCTAATATCCCAGATCACTGTCGGGGGGCTTTACTTGCCGATGACATGGGCTTGGGCAAGACCCTGCAAATCCTGGCTTTTGTCGCCCGTATCCTTGAAGATGATCCCAAGGTTGATCCTATTTTGATCGTCGCTCCGGTTTCCCTGCTGGACAACTGGAAAGATGAAATAGAAAAGTTTTTCACGTCGGGGGCAATGCCGGTATTGACGCTATACGGCAATGATCTCAGTGCCAAGAAACTCTCGAAATCAGAAATTGACCCTCAGTTGATCAACGAAGGAATTATCCGGTTTCTTGCGCCAAACTGGTTGGGCAACGCAAAACTCGTCTTGACCACCTACGAAACACTGCGAGACCTAGAATTCTCTTTGGCAGTTCAGCGTTGGTCGGTCATGGTGTGTGACGAGGCACAAAAAATAAAAAACCCCAATGCCTTGGTAACGCGGGCAGCAAAGAAGCAGAATGTTAGATTCAAAATCGCTTGTACGGGAACACCCGTTGAAAACTCCTTGGCGGATTTATGGAGTCTTTTCGATTTTGTCCAGCCCGGGCTTTTAGGGGCATTGAATGACTTCGGCAACCGTTACCGAAGACCAATTGAAGCCAAAACGGATGAAGAGAAATCTCGCGTTGATGAACTCAGAGCCATCATCGAACCTCAAACCCTGCGTAGACTCAAGGCGCAAGTTGCTAAAGACCTCCCAAACAAGATTGAAGCGATGGATTGCCGGGATCTGCTCATATCTCCGTATCAACGCCAGCTTTACGGACAAGCCATAGAACTTTATCGAGCGAAAAATAGTGATAGCCCGATCAAAAATCATCTGGGATTGATTCAGCATTTACGCCAAATTTGTTCTAGTCCTTATCCTATCGGCTCTCGAATTTCTACGAATGAGCCTCTTGATGAACGGGAGATAAAATCGCCCAAGCTGAAATGGCTGTTAGAGGCATTAACCCATATCAAGCACAGACGCGAGAAGGCCATCATTTTTGTTGAATTTCATGATCTGCAACGCCAGCTTCAAAGATACATCCGGGAACGGTTCAATGTTTCCCCTGACATCATCAACGGCTCAACCTCTGCGGCTGCATCCGCAGTGAATAGCCGACAAAAGCGCATCAAGGCGTTTCAAGAAAATGAAGGGTTTGGCGTTATTATCCTATCGCCGCTTGCCGTTGGTTTTGGCGTGAATATCCAAGCCGCCAATCATGTCATCCACTATACGCGAAGCTGGAATCCGGCTAAGGAAGACCAGGCAACTGATCGAGCCTATCGGATAGGGCAAACCAAGGATGTTTATGTTTATTACCCTGTCATTACCGCAGACTTCATCACATTCGATATGAAACTGGATAAACTGCTCGGTTGGAAACGCGGACTTTCCGACGACATGCTGAACGGTTGCGGCGACCTATCGGCTTCGGATTTCGCAGATTTGGGTTCGCCAAAAGGTGGGGCTGTGTTTCAAGGGTAATCACTCGAACCTACAACTTCAGCCTTCCAAGTCGCCCCCGCCTCCCCGATTGGAACGGCGATCAGCCTTCCGCGCCTTTTCAGCAGTGCTGCTTCCGACGGATCGTAACGGTTGAGGAAAATGTCCTCGACGATTTTTGCTTCCAGTTGGGGGCGGCCTCCGTCGATAACTTCAAAGCTCTTGTTTTCCGGCTTGTCTTCCAAGGTGACTCCTACACAGTTTGTTGACAGCAGCTAGCTTGCCGCGCCGTTCAACGGTTTCTTCGCCTGCTTTCTTGGCTTCGGCGGGGCAACCTCCGCGTTGGCAAAGAAGCGGGCCTTCATGGTTTTGCTGACGGCGCTGAAATTTCCACAGCCCACGACGAACCGTACAGCGCCCATTTTCTCATGCCTCTGTGCCTTCTGGATCACTTTGAAACAGTCCGCTTGACGCAGGGCCTCGTCCTGGACGATCATGGAGCCTCACTCAACGTAGCCGCTGCGTTCTCAGCCGCCGAGGCCTCCGCCCTCGCAAAACCCGGAGACCCTTTAGTTGCCGCGAGCCTGCATTTCCGGCAGCCGCATCCCGACGGGATGTGCGCAGGCACCGTTACACACACTTCGACCTTCCGCGTCTTTAAAGGGCGTCGGCTAGGTTTACCCCCCACCAGTCTGGGCCGCAACGCCTGTTCTGGTTTTCACTCCTCGGCCTAACCCGCCGAAAATTCTGGTCGCGTGCCAGTAGGGTTTCTATTGCCCGAAAAACGCGGCAGGCATTGCGCCTCTTATCCTTAAGACGATGCCGAAAGCGCGTGCGGGACACCTGTCTGTCTCCCGCGCCTGAGCCGTATCCCTTGTGCTTTGGATTCGGCGTGCCTGTACACCAGTCAAAATCGGCTTAACCGCCTTCTTACCACCATCTTCGGGAATGTCATTCCCGGAGCAGGTCATGGCATCCCAACTCACAGGGGAGAATGCCGTGGACATCTATACCCAAAATAAAGCCCGCCTGACGCGGGCTCAGAGACTGCTTGACGCGGCGCGTCTTTTGATCGGAATCCGTTCCGAAAAAATGCGCCTGGACCGGTTGCTGAACTTGGCCGAGCGCATTTTGCGGCGGGCCAGGTAAGCGGCGGTGTGGCCTGCCGGTAAACCCTGTGAGGGGGTTACTGGTAGCCGCCGGTCACGGACGGCCCCGGTCGTCTCTTTTCGGCTCTTGCGAAAAGAGACGACCGCGACTTCTGGCGCAACTTTTTGGTTTTATTCGCGTTTTCAGCGCCAACCCGGCGCGAAAGGCCGCGAAACAGCATGAGGACGGGGTATCTTGCCGCCGATGTCGGGTGGCCGGAACGCCTGAACCGCGCCCCCGAGTGCTGGAACAGTTTCACAATGCCGAATACAGGCCTCTTGCCGCTATTCTGGGCAGCCGGATGGCCTTGTTTTTGGCATGCAATACCTCAATCGCACCGGGATTGCGATTCAGAAATTAGCCCAAAGCCACTGCAAGCTGTAGCAGACAAAACAGCCTCAACACTTACCTTTATATCCAGTTCTGGCTTGATGTTTATTTTGGGTTATTGAAGGAGTATTTAATGGGCGCTTACAACTACGGACTTGGCAACCGGGATATGGCGTGGGCCGGGTACAACGCGCTGAAGCGTGATAATTCGGGGCGGTCGTTTTCCGGCCTCGATACAACATCCATGCGCTGGGGGCGTTTCTGCGAATGGGCCAAGGGGCAGGGGATCAAGCGCATGGAGAAGATCGGCAAGGCCGATGTCGTCCGCTATGGGGTTGAGCTGGCCGACCAGGTCAAGGCCGGACGGATGGAGGAGTCCACGGCGCAAAACTACGTCAGCGCCGTCAACACGGTGATGGAGATCGCACGGGGCGACAAGGCGGTCACCGTGTCCCCGACGGCGGACTGCGGCATCGCCAAACGGACGGGGATCGCCACGGCCAGCCGGGCCGTCGGCGAGGCCGAACACAGGCAAGCGCTGGAAAGGCTCCCAGAGCGCCTAGGGGCGATTCTGGAGATTGAGCGCTACCTGGGCCTGCGCTTCAAGGAATCGGCGCTGCTAGATGCCTCCACGGCGCTTAAAACGGCATTGTCGGAGCACCGTGTGCGGATCGTCGACGGAACCAAGGGCGGAAGGCCCCGAATGGTACCCGTCCGGGCGGAGCAGGTGGAAGCCCTGGCCAGGGCGGCGGCAATCCAGAATGGGCGCTCGATGGTGCCCCAGGATGCCCGCTACGTCGATTTCCAGCGCGCCTGCTACCGCGAAT
>JAQTSI010000427.1 GCA_028711365.1 Methylococcaceae bacterium | reverse complement strand
CCTCGAACAATGGACCACCAGGCGGAATGGGCAGAGTGAGTGGGGGAAGACTTAGGCTGCCCATCACCGGGCCGTTGAGCACCTCCTTCTTCAGGGCCGAGGCTCCTTCGGCGGCGTTTTTCAGTGCGGTTTGATAAGCCAGGGCAAAGTCGAGGCTAGCGGTAGCTTGGCCTAGGCGGGCGAGCCTATCGGCGGGAATACTCAGTGCATCGGCTAGGCTGCCGGGCAAGCTTGCATTGAGATGGCGAAGCAAGGCCAATTTGTCGGTCTCGCTGCGGGGAATTGTGGGGGAATTGGCCATGATGAAACCTCCTATTGAGCGGATAAGCCATTAATTTCCATGAGACGAAATAACTGTAGACAGATATCGGAAAAATGCTAGGGAAAAAATTATTTCATGGGCGGATGCCAAAATTTTCGGGGTTTGGGCAGAGGTGACACGCGGTGTGGGGCGAGTTCCCGAACGCGCGAAAGGGATGACGCGAGGCGTGAAAGGGGTGACGCGAGGCGCGAAAGGGGTGACACGAGGCGCGAAAGGGGTGACACGAGGTGCGAAAGGGGTGACGCGAGACGCGAAAGGGGTGACGCGAGGTGTGAAAGGGATGACGCGAGGTGCGAAAGTGGGGACGCGGGGTGCGTCACCCATTCTTCCCCCTTGCAGGCATGGGTATCTACACAAATCCCCTCCCCCTGCCAAGGGGAGGGAGTTGATTTTTCCGCTCGACCCCAGCTTCAAGGACGTGAACGGCTATCCGGCATCCGTGGTGGGGAACCCTATCAGTTTCGACTATGCGACCTTCTTATCCCGACGCAGCCTCGATCTGCCCGGCGAAGCCTATGAAGCCCAGATCGCACAGGCGATCCGCGGGGCCGATCCGGACAATACGCCGGAGGATTTGGTCTATAGCGGCCGCCTGGCACCACGGAAAGTGGACATCCTGCCGGCTTCCTTGCCTTATCAGGTAGATTTTTATCTGAACTGGAGCGACACTACCTCGCCAGAGACTGCCGCCCTGCCTGCCGATCACCATTATCAACTCAATATCGGAGTCAATGGCGCTGCCTTGTCGGCCCCGTTGAATCTATCCCAAGGGACATACTCGTCCCCTGTGGCGCTGAGCCGGCTGACGCTGTCCTTCAAGGGAGCCACTCCGTTAGATCAGGATACGCTCAATAACTGGCTCAGCGACGGCAACATTGCCTCGGCGCTGCCATGCGCCCTCAGCGTCATACCGGTGCTCAGGGTCGACGGCTTCGAGCAGGCGCCCGTAACGACACCGGCTGCGGTGGATATATGCTCCAAGGCCAATACCTTGAGTCTTTCCTTGATGCTCCCCGAGTTATCGGCCACCGCGCCGGTGAACGCGGTGAATTACAACAACATCGGTGCCGCCAACCTGCATGCGCTGGAAGTCTATGCTTTCCAGGCAACCGATACTGTGCTGGCCAAGGAAGCCAAGAATCTGCTCGATACCGTGCGAGGCGCACTCAACTACTCGCTCAGCTCTGCCCTTCATCCGGACGACACAGAAGGGGAATTCCTGCACCTGGTGGGCTTGAAGTATATGCGCTATGTCTCCGATGCCGCCAAGCGCGTCAGCCAATTGGACGGGGGTTCGGGCGACAGCGGCAACCATCTCGGGCTGACTTCATCGCAAATGAAAGTCGAATACCTGTTCGACCTCCCATTCGCGGTGAATCGCACCGGTTTCCTGGTGGACATGCCGGGCGTCCTGAACCGTAGCGTGGATCTGGTCACCGGCCAGCCCGTCTGGAAGACCTTTTTGCTCTCCGGATACGCCGGTTCGGCGTTCGAATCCTACATCTGGCAGGAAAACAGCCGGCTCGACGCGGTATCCACGGTGCGCGGGCTGCAATATGCCAACGAAACCGGCGTCGGGACCGTGACGGTCAAAAGTTTCAACTGGGCGACGGTCCGACCACAACTCAATGTCTACGCCGGTGCAAGCGCGAGCGACTGCTATAACGCCGGCACCCTGCAATATCCACGTTGCATCATCGACGATCCCAACCGCCAGGGCAGCATTCAATGGCTGGTCAACTTAGGCTATACCGTCACCTTGCCCAAGACACTGATCCAGTATGGCTCCTTCACTGGACCGGTTTACGAGGCTGAACGGCAGACGGCGAATGCGTCCGATCCCCTCTGTCCCAACAACGGTTACTGCGCCAGCTACGCCATCAACAATTATGCCGGCGGTTACACCGTAGGCAAGCCGGCGAGTTACAGCTACGACAGTGCGCTCACCACCGGGTACCAGTCGGGCAACAACACCCCGGCCAGCGCCAACCCAGCCGGCGTGCCGCTCGTGTCCCTGGGCGGAGGGCTGATCAGCCGGGGCCTGTCGGCGGTGAGCACCTGGTTCAACGACCCCATCAACCTGGTCACCGGCAACGTTTATCACACCGAGCGCGATCTGGTCATACCCGGTCGCGGCGGCCTGCCTTTCGTGTTCGAGCGATCCTACAACAGCCGCGTTCCGCAGGACGGGCCTTTGGGCTACGGTTGGACCCACAGTTTCAACCACTTTCTGAAATTCTACGGGGTGGAAAACAACTTGGCGAAAGTGTCCTGGGTGGACGGTACCGGATCGGAGAAGTTCTTCGCCACGGCGACCGCCAACACGGCCAACGGCAATATCAATGCCGGCGCGGTGCTGAGCAATCCCGCCGGGATTTACGTCAGGTTCGAACGTCTCAACGACGGTAGTGGCCAATACCGCATCACCGAGAAAAACGGCCTGACTTATACCTTCGAGAACCAGAGCAATCCCGGTGCGCCGTCGGCCGCAGGCTACGAGCCGGTCGCCCGGTTGCTGGCCATCCAGGACCGCAACGGCAACGCCCTGAATTTGGCCTACAACACGGGCTGCGGCAATTTACTTTGCGCGGTGACGGATGGGGTCGGGCGCGCCTTGAGCTTCAGTTACGCCGGTAGCCATCTCACCCAGCTATCCGACTGGAGCGGGC
>JAQTSI010000426.1 GCA_028711365.1 Methylococcaceae bacterium | reverse complement strand
GCTGCAACACATCCGCCTGCATTGCCAGTGACGATCAGGGAGATCCTTTCCGTTCGAACGGCACCCGATGCAAATTTCACACTTCAAGATACCCCAAGAAAAGCCATGGCCAACCAATCCTTAGAACTCGCCCGTCAGTCCATCCTGGAACCTGCGGGACTTTCCGGCGGCGATATCGACCGCGTCATGGGTGCCTTGCTCGGCGCCTCCGTGGATGCCGCCGATATTTACCTGCAATCCAGCCGTTACGAATCCTGGGGGCTGGAAGACGGCATCGTCAAGGAAGGCAGCCATAACATCGAGCAGGGCGTTGGCGTGCGCGCCGTGTCCGGGGAGAAGACCGGTTTCGCCTACAGCGATGAGATCGCCCTGCCGGCCTTGCTGGATGCGGCCAAGAACGCCCGCGCCATCGCCTCCTCGGGTGGTGAGGGCAGGCAGGTTCTGGCTCCGAGCGGGCCCGCCCGGCTGCTTTATCCGCCCATCGATCCGCTGCAATCGCTGCCTGAGGAAGAAAAAATCCTGTTGCTGCGCCGACTCGACGAGGAAGCCCGCCAGCTCGATCCCCGTGTCGAGCAGGTGATCGTCAACCTGGTCGGCGCCCACGATGTGATCCTGGTGATGGGGCAGGACGGTCTCATGCAGGGCGATGTGCGACCTTTGGTGCGGCTCAGCGTCAGCGTCATCGTGCAGCAGGATGGACGGCGCGAACAGGGCAGCAGCGGCGGCGGGGCGCGGGCGGATTACCGGTACTTCCTCGAGCAGGGCCGCGCCTCGGAATACGCGCGGGAAGCGGTGCGCCAGGCTTTGGTGAACCTGGAGGCGGTGGAAGCCCCGGCTGGCAACATGACCGTGGTGCTCGGCCCCGGCTGGCCCGGCGTGCTGCTGCACGAAGCCATCGGCCATGGCCTGGAAGGCGATTTCAACCGCAAGGGCACCTCGGCATTCACCGGGCGAGTCGGCGAGAAGGTGGCCTCGCCTCTTTGCACCGTGGTCGACGACGGCACCCTGCCGGACCGGCGCGGTTCCCTCAACATCGACGACGAGGGAACGCTCAGCCAGCGCACCGTACTGATCGAAAACGGCATCCTCAAAGGCTATATGCAGGACAAGCTCAACGCCCGGCTGATGGGTGTGCAGCCTACCGGCAACGGCAGACGCGAATCCTACGCCCATCTGCCCATACCGCGCATGACCAATACCTACATGCTGGCCGGTCCCCACGACCCCGGCGAAATCATCGCCTCGGTGAAAAACGGCTTGTACGCCAAGAATTTCGGCGGCGGCCAGGTGGACATCACCTCCGGCAAGTTCGTGTTCTCCGCCAGCGAAGCCTATCTCATCGAGAACGGCAAGATCACCCGCCCGGTGAAAGGGGCGACCCTGATCGGCAATGGTCCCGACGTGCTGACCCGCGTCAGCATGGTCGGCAACGACCTGGAGCTGGACAGCGGTGTGGGCACCTGCGGCAAGGACGGCCAGAGCGTGCCGGTAGGCGTAGGCCAGCCGACCCTGCGCGTCGATGGCCTGACGGTAGGCGGAACCAGCGTATAAAAACCTGTTGGGCAACTGGACAGTCCTTTCTTGCAATTGAGCGAGACTGCAAAATCCACTTCATCGTCGAATCGGATCAGCCGGTAAACCGGCTGCATACTCAGGAGTGCTGTGGCGTACCGTTCCCAAGCGGATTGAGGCCGAAATCCTTTGAAGACCGATAGCCTCTTTTATCGCCTGTTCAAGACACTGCCGAGCTTGCTATTCGACTTGCTCGACGAGCCTTGTCCCGAGGCTGCGCGGTATGGTTTCCGTTCGGTGGAAATCAAACAGACCGGTTTCCGCATCGACGGCGTTTTTGCGCCGCCCGAAGCGAACGAACAACTGCCCCTGTTCTTCATCGAAGTGCAGTTTCAGCCGGACAAGACGTTTTATGGCCGCTTCTTCGCGGAAATCTTTCTGTACCTTTACCAGTATCCGCCCCGGAATCCTTGGCAGGCGGTGGTGATCTACCCGAGCCGTAGCGAAGAGCTGGATCATGCGCGGCATTATCGGGTGCTGTTAGATAGCCCTCAGGTGCAGCGGATTTACCTGGACGATCTGGCTCGAAAGCAGGACCGGGACACGCCTGCGTTGGGTTTGGTTCGTCTGATTGTGGCAGATGAATCGGAAGCGATCCCTCAGGCGCAGCGTCTGATGGAAAAGGTTCAGCAAGAAGCGCTTGACAAAGCGCTCGCAGATTCGCTTACTAATCTGATCGAAACCATCCTCGTATACAAGCTACCCCGGCTGAGCCGGGAGGAGATCCAAGACATGCTAGGTTTGAAAGACGTGGAGTTCAAGCAAACACGGTTTTATCAGGACGTGTTTGCAGAAGGGCGACAGGAAGGCCGGCAACAAGAAGGAAGCGCCCTCGTGCTGCGCTTGCTCACCCGCCGCCTGGGGAAACTGGATGCGCAACATATCGGGCGTATTCAGGCCCTAGGTATTCCGCTGTTGGAGGATCTGGCCGAAGCCCTGCTCGAATTTGAGGTTTTAAGCGATCTCGACGCCTGGCTCAAGGCGCATTGAAAACCCATAGGCCGAAAAGCCTTCTTTCATTAGCGGCGTAGCCATCTCAGGCGGAGTCGTGTCTTGCCCGGCTCTTTAGGCAGACTTGCTCATCAAAAATTCGCTGCGATATGCCTTTGGCGGTACGGCGAACGATGCCCGAATGGCTCAATGTCCGCCCGTCAGTTCTGACTGGGGTCCAATACTCCCCACCTTCAGGCTCACCCTGATATTTCGCCAGGCAAACATCCGGTTCGGGGCGTTGCCGGTCAGTTTGAGATTCGGCACAGAGTAAGCCAACCTCCAGCTATTAGAGTTGTTCCCGGCGTGTAGCCCTTGAAAATCAAGCCTTCTCGGCTTCTTTGAGCTTCAAAGGAGCAAAAAACGCTTGCGAATACTGTCAAAATTTCGTTATCAGTTTGATTTATATAAAGCTAACAGCGGGAACAACTCTATTA
>JAQTSI010000148.1 GCA_028711365.1 Methylococcaceae bacterium | reverse complement strand
GACATCCCCGGTCAATACTATGTCAGCTTTGCCCGCTGGAACGAAATGTCGTTGTTGCGCTCGCCCAGGACCCTGCGCGAATTGAGGCAACTGGCGGCCACCTCCCTGGAACCGGAAAGCCTGGAGCGATTCATCCAGCTACTCGAAAACAATGCCGGTTATGCGCTTTATCGCAGCGTCTCCGCGGCCAAAGCCGAGCTGTCCAGCGCCGAGAACACCGAGTTGCGGTTTGAAAGCGATGGCGTACTGATCGAGACGCCCCTCCGGCGGGAAACCTTCGAAACCTGGATTGCCGAGGATCTCTCCCGCATCGGCCGGGCAGTCGATGACTTGATGGCCAAAGCCGGATTGACGCCGAATCATGTCGACCAGGTTTTTCTGACCGGTGGCACCTCGTTCGTGCCGGCGGTGCGGCGCCTGTTCGAACGGCGTTTCGGCGAGGGGAAACTGGAAAGCGGAAACCAGTTCGATGCCATCGCCCGCGGCCTCGCCCTCATCGGCCAGGAAAGTGACATCGAGCGCTGGGCCTCGGGGCCACCCGAAGTCCTCCCATGAGCCTCTCTCCATGAACCTGCCGCAATACGACTACCCCCGGTGCGCTGCCCCATGGCTACGCGCCGGGAACGTGAAGAGCAAACCTAACCTTACGGCGGAGCCTTCCCCGGTGATCGGGGAGTGCTCCGCAAGGACTGAGGAGCTTCCGCGACGACCCAGAAATGCTCCTCGAGGATTGGGGAAGGTTCCCCGTCCGTCGGGGAAGGCTCCATGAGGATTGAGGAAGGCTCCCCAAGACTCAAGGAATACTCCTCGGGCATCGGGGAGTGCTCCCCAAAGCGTGAGGAATACCCGGCAACGACTGGGGAATGCTCCGCGATGACCCAGGGATGTGTCGCGATTTCGCTAAGCGCTGGCGGGGAAAACGACGCGGACTCGCAAACCGCCGGCCTCGGCGTTGTTCAATTCGACTCTTGCCCCATGCCGGTCGGCGATCGTCTTGACGATCGCCAGACCCAAACCGGTTCCCGGCGCCTGGATCTGCTCCCCGCGATAAAAACGGTCGAACACCCGGGCCTGATCCTGTAAGGGGATGCCGGGGCCGGTGTCGCACACCTCGATCGCAGGCCGCTCGTCCTCCTCCAAGTCCACGCAAATATCGACCCGTCCACCATCAGGCGTATAGCGCACCGCATTCTCCACCAGATTGGCCAGCAGGATGCGCAAGCCCTCGGCATCGCCCATGATGCCGGCCTTCTCGTCGATGGCGGCCAATCCGAGGTCGATGGATTTGGCCGCGGCCAAAACGATTTGATCGGCGACCACGCTACGGGCCAATTCGGCGAGATTCACCGCCACCCAGGGTTTCACCACCATGTCCGGCTCCTGGCGCGCGAGGGTCAACAGTTGACGCACGGCATGGCCGGCCCGTTGTATTCCGGCCATGAGATCTTCCCGCGCCGCCCGGCTTTCCTCTTCCGTTTGCGCCCGTTCCACCAATTGCGCCTGCAACTGCAAAGCCGCGATGGGGGTGCGCAATTCATGGGCGGCATCGGCGATGAACGCCTTTTGCGCGGCCAAAGCCTCGGACAGGCGCCCGAGCAGATCATTGAGGGAACGCACCAAAGGCAGCACTTCCTGGGGCGCCTTCTTTTCCGGCAGGGGTTCAAGGGCCTTCGGCGTGCGGGTATCCACCGCCTGCGCCAGGCGATTGAGGGGATCAAGCCCGCGACTGACGATGATCCAGATCAACACGCTCAGCACCGGCAACAGCAGAAACAAGGGAATCAACAAGCGCACCGCCGCCTCCAGGGCCATGCGATTGCGCACCTGCATCGGCTGGGCCACCTGGATCACTACACTGTGCAACTGGGTGGCGAAAACCCGCCAATTTCCCTCAGGGGTTTGGATGGTGTTATAGCCGATCTGGACCAGGCCGGGCAAAACCCGGTGAGGTTGGGAATAGTACACGCGCACGCCTTCCGGACTCCAGACCTGGATGACGAAATCGAACCCCTCTTCGTCGCCCTCCGCCGGCGGTGCAAAGGTATTGTGCAAAGCCTGGTCGCGCAGAGACAGCGCCAACTGGCGCAACTGGTAGTCGAACAGATCATCGACCTCCCCCAGCGCGGCGCGGTAAATGGCTACCGTGCTGGCGATCAAGGCGAGGGAAATCGTGCCCAGCAGGGCGAGCAACAGATGCCGGCGAATGGATTTCATGCCTGCTTCGGCACCAGATAGCCGACGCCGCGCACATTGACGATCCAGCCCTGACCGAGCTTGCGGCGCAGGGAATGGATATAGACTTCCACCGTGTTGCTTTCCACCTCTTCCCCCCAGCCATAGATGCGCTCCTCCAACTGGGAACGCGACAGGGGAATGCCGGGACGCTCCAGCAGGGCGCTGAGCAGGGCGAATTCGCGGGCGGAAAGAACGATCGGCGTTCCATTCAACTCGACTTCATGGCTCACCGGATTGACGCGCAGGGGGCCATGCTCGATCAGCGGCTCGGCCCTTCCTCCCTGCCGGCGCAACAAGGCGCGGATGCGGGCGCTCAACTCGTCCAGGTCGAAAGGCTTGATCAGGTAATCGTCCGCCCCGGCATCCAGGCCCTTGACGCGATCGGAGACGGCGTCCCGCGCGGTGAGGATCAGCACCGGCATGGCGTTTTTCTTGCCGCGCAGGCCCTGCAGGATCTCCAAACCCGACTTGCGGGGCAGGCCGAGGTCGAGCAGCAGCAATTCATAGACGCCATTGGCCAAAGAAAGCTCGGCGGCCAAGCCGTCGCGCACCCAGTCCACCGCATGCCCTTCCCGCTTGAGCGCGATCTGGACGCTTTTGCCGATCATAGGATCGTCTTCGACTAACAATATCCGCACAATTCACCTACCCGTTCATGCAACCGGCGAAAGTATACTCCGCCGCGGCAGGCGCTGCCCCCGCCCCAGGGAACAGGCCGCCTCCAGCGACCGCCAGGTGTAGGCTTGCGCCTGGCTGGCCGCCTGCTCCACCGTCATCCCCAAGGCCAAACCCGCCGCCAGGGCCGAAGCCAGGGTGCAACCGGAGCCGTGGTATTCATGGGGCAAACGCTCCCACTGCCAATGAACCGTCTCCTTCGGGCCGTACAGGCGGTTGACCACATTGCCGCGGGTTTCATGGGTTCCCGTGATCAGCACATGGCGGCATCCCAGCCGCAATAATTCCGCCGCGCAATCTTCGGGGTCCAGCGCGCCCGTCAATTTCTGAGCCTCGGGAATATTGGGCGTCAGCACGCAGGTTTTTGGCAGCAGCGCGGTCTTGATGACCTCGATCAGATCCGCCCGCGCCAGCTCCCTGCCCCCGCCGGCAGCCAGGATGGGATCGAGCACCAAAGGAATGCCCGCCAATTCCTTCTCCAACAAGCCGCCGACCGCCGAGGCGATCTCGGCGCTGCCCAGCAATCCGATCTTGACCACGTCGATGGGCAGATCGGCGATGAGCAGACGAGCCTGTTCGAGAAAATCGTCCATCTGCTGTGGCCACAGAAAACGGACATTGGCGGTGTCCTGTGCGGTCAATGCCGTCACCACCGTGCACGCATGGCAGCCCAGGCCGGATAAGGTTTCGATGTCGGCCTGCACACCGGCCCCGCCGGTCGGATCATGTCCGGAAAAACACAGCACGACGGGGGGATTGTGGATACTCATATCGACCTCAAGGCCTCGACGATGTCCAGCCGGGCGGCTCGCGCCGCCGGCAATACGCCTCCCAGAAACCCCATGGCGAGCGCGAATAGCAGCGATTGGAACATGATCTTCGGCGTCAGGGTGAAACTGAAGGCCAATTCGGAAAAGGTTTGCCAGTTCATGGTCGAGACCGTCAGAAATTGCATGAATGAAGCCATGATCACCCCGGCGACACCGCCGATTAGCCCTAGAAATAAGGACTCCAGGATGAAAGCGCCGAGGATGCTGCGGCGGCGAAAGCCCAGCGCGCGCAGAGCGCCGATTTCCCGGGTCCGGCTGGCAAAGGAACCATACATGGTGATCACCGCGCCGATGATGGCGCCGATGGAAAACACCGCGCTCAGGATAATGCCGAGAATTCGCAGGAAATTTGCCATCTGCTCGGATTGTGCGGCGTAAAACGCCACTTCCCGCTTGACCTCGAGCGTCAGGCGGGGATCTTGTTCCAAACGGGTTTTCACCGCCTCGAAAGCGGCGACATCGGCCAGTTTGAAGACGACCGAGGAATAGGACCTACGCCGGAACGACTGCATCAATTGATCGGCATCGCCCCAGATTTCCGAGCTGAATCCGGTATTGCCGGCATCGAACACGCCGACCACCGTCCAATCGCGCAGCCCGAAATGCAAGGTCTCGCCCAGGCCCGCACCCTTGAATCCTTGTGCGATCTTGTGGCCGGCGATGATTTCCGACGAACCGGGACGGAACATCCGCCCGGAAACCAGTTTCATCTGCGGCCTCAAAGCCAGACCCATCGCCGAAAGGCCGCGCAGGGTGACATTGGCAAGCTTCGCGCTTTGCCGCTTGGGCAGCGACATCAACAACAGCGCTTCGGGGGAGAACATCCGCTGGCCGGAGGCATCGACGGCGATTTCCGGAAGGGTTGCGATGATGCTGGCCTGAGGCCGGTCGATGGCGCTTTGCACCTCGGTTTCCGATCCCCGCCGGATGATCATCACATCATCCCGGCTGCCGGTATCGACCAGGGTTTTATGCAGTCCTTCCGACAGCATCAGTACGGTGGCGAATACATAAACGACCAGCGCCAGGCCCGAGGCGGTCAGAACCGTGGTCAGTTTGCGCGACCATAGGCTCTTCCAACTGTAGGCATAGGGAATCTTCATCGCGGCCCGGATGGCGAAGGCATTCAGCCCATACTCCTCAAGCCGTCCCCCACCCGATGCCTCAACACGCTGGCGAGCGGAAAAACAGCGGCGACCACCCCCACTACCAAAGCCGCGGCAAAGGCTTTCAATACCGTGGCCTGGGAAAGCAGGAAGATGGGAAAAAAGGACACGAGCTTTTCGCCGATCAGATCCACCAGGGGCAAAGTTGCCCATACCCCCAACACGCCGGCGCTCAGGGAAAGGATGACGGATTCTCCCAGAATCAACGCCCCGATATATCCCCCCCCGAATCCCAGCGCCCGCATAGTGGCATACTCGCGCTCCCGTTCGCGGACGTTCATGGCCATGGTATTGGCCATGACCGCCATGATGATCACGATCACCACGAAGGATACCACCTGGATTGCCACCACGATCGCTTCCACCATGGCGACGAAACTGAGTTGGAAGGCTTTCTCGGTTTCGGTGAGGGTTTCGGCGAGCGAGTTTTTGAAGGTGGCATCGATATGGTGGGATATTTCCGCCGCCCTTTCCGCATGGTTGATATCCATGACGAACACCCCGATCTGGTCGATCCGGCTGTCGTTGCGTTTCTTCAAGGTCTCGTTGAGATTTTGCCAGTGAAAGAAAAAAGTCGACTCGTCGGTGGATTTTTCGGCGCCATGATAGATTCCCCTGAGCACGAAGCTCCAGTTCCCCGGATAGATCGTGCCCCTCAAGGGAATCACATCGCCTATCTTCCAGCCGTATTGCTCGGCCAGCTTCCTTCCGGCGACGGCGCCCTGCCGATCCAGCAGAAAAGCCTTCTTTTGTTCCGCGGACAAGCGGTAGTAGGTCGTGATGTCGAAATAGCTTTCCGCATCGACGGCGAATTGCGGGAAGAAATTCTTTTCGTTGATATAGATCCCGCCGAACCAGTTGGCGTAGGTCACCGCCTGCACGCCATCCACCTGCCGGATCCGGTTCAGATAACTCAAAGGCATGGAAAAGGCCAAAGAAATGGCATTGCGGGTTACCAGCCGCTTGGCCACGGCGGCGTCCACCCCCGCATACCAGGAGTTGACCACTGTGGTCAGCAGGCAAAAAGCGATGACGGCCACCATGATGCCCAGTATGGTCAGCCCAGTCCTCAGTTTTTGCCGAAGCAGATTGCGCAAGATGAGCTTGATGAAGAACATGCCGATCGCTCAAACATCGGGCAGGAACGGCTGATCTTCGCTCAGGACCCCCTTGTCCAGATGGCGGATTTGATGGGCCTTGGCGGCGGCCCGCTGGTCATGGGTCACCATGATGATGGTTTTACCGATTTCCTGATTCAGCCGCTCCAGCAACTCCAGAACCTCCTCGGCGGATTTGCGGTCCAAATCGCCGGTGGGCTCGTCGGCGACGATGAGGGTAGGGTCCGTCACCAAAGCGCGGGCGATCGCCACCCGTTGCTGCTGACCGCCGGAAAGCTGGTGGGGGAAATGTCCGCTACGATCATGCAGGCCCACCAGATCCAGCACCAGTTCCGCATGCTCCCTCCTCTGCCGCCTGGTCAAATCGGTCAACAACAGGGGCAGTTCGACGTTTTCCAAAGCGGTCAGAACCGGCATCAGGTTATAAAACTGGAAGATGAAACCTACATGCTCGGCGCGCCAGTCGGCAAGCTCGGATTCGCTCAACCCGGCGATATCGATGCCGCCCACGCGCAGGCTGCCGCTGTCGGGACGATCGATGCCGGCGATCAGATTGAGCAGGGTGCTTTTCCCGGATCCCGAAGGGCCCATCAATCCGATGAATTCGCCTTCCCGAATGGATAGGTTGATGTCGTTCAACACCGGAACGATTTGCTCCCCCCGCCGATAATACTTGCCGAGGTTGACGATCTCGACGATGGCGCTCATTTGGTCTCGGCCAAATGAATACTCGTCCCGTCCTGCAGCGACTCAGTCGGCTCCAGCACCACCTGGTCGCCCGGCTTGAGCCCCTTGCCGACCACCAGCAGATCGCCGAGTGGGCCCGCGGTTTCCACCGGGACGGATTTCACCGTCTCGCCCTGCACCAGGAAAACCCGGCTGCCCCCGTCCCGGTTCACCAAGGCGGAGGGCTGCACGGCGGTGACCGGTTTTTGTTCGGCCTCGGTCAACGCCCGGGAGAGAAACGAAACCTTGGCGCTCATGTCCGGCAAGATACGGCTGTCCTTGTCGATGAAGCCCACTTTCACCATCACCGTCGCTTTGCTGCGGTCCACCGTCGGCACGATGTGGCGGACCACACCGCGCATATGGATCTGCGGCATGGCGTCCAACTGGATGTCGCAGGGCTGGCCCGGCTTGACTTGGAGCAGGCTGGACTCCGACACATCCGCCTCGACCTCGAGGGTATTCATGTCGGCCATGGAAACCACCGCTCCTTTGGAGGAACTCGCCGGCGAAAACGGCGACAACACATCGCCGACATCGGCATTCTTTTTCAGGATGACGCCATCGAAAGGCGCGCGGATCAGGGTATATTCCACCGCCACCTGCGCGCCCCGGTATGCCGCCTCGGCTGCGCCGATCGCGGCCTGCGCGCTATTCACCCCGGCCACGGCCTTGTGGTAATTGGCCATGTCCACATCGAGCACTTGGGGAGAGACGAATCGCTTCTCCAGCAGGGATTGGGTCCTATGCAAAGTCAGGGTGGAGATTCGAAGCTCGGCTTCGGCTTTCTTCAGATTGGTTTTCGCCACCTCCCAATTGGCAAGGGCTTGATTCATGCTGGCAACCAGATCGCGGTCCTCGATGCGGGCCAGGATCTGGCCCTTCACCACCCTCATGCCTTCTTCCACCTCCAGGCTTTCGAGCCGGCCGGCAGCCTTGGAAGCGACATCCGCCTTGATCTGCGGGGCGACATAACCGGTGGCGTTGAGCAGGGCGATGGCCTGGGAAGGATAAACCAGGCTGACGGTCGCCACGCGCACCGCTACTGATCTCGCGCTAAAGCTCACATAAGCATAGGTTGCGGCGGCGGCGATGAGTAATAAGCCCAGGTATTTGAGGAAACCGCCGCGTCGTTTCGTCGTCCGGGGAAGGGACGGATCACCCGTGGATTTCGCTATCTTCAGTTTGGCCAGACTGTCTGCAACCACGCCTCTTCCTCATTGGCCGCTGAAAAATTGTTCGACGAACTCGCAAAAGCGTCGCTTCGGATTCATGGCGGCCATCTCCTTCTGCAGATTTTTCGCCCCGTCGAGATAGCGGCCGTCGCCCAACATGCTCGTTACGACTTCCCGCACCCGCGCTCCGCTCGCATCGATGCTGCGGATCAGGCACCCCGCCTGAAGCCGGCAAACTTCCTCCATCGCCAGATATTGATCCATGTTGGAAGCGATGCCCAACACCGGCTTGCCTTCGGCCAGCACCTGCTGCACCGTGGGACTGCCGCCGTTGCACAGGGTCAAGTCGGACCGCGCCGCCGCCAGGGAGCCCGGGAGAAATTCGGCGGCCCAGGCATTGCTCGGCAGCGAATCGAAATGAAACCGGCCGGCCGTCGCCACCAGGAGATTGGCCCTGACATCGGCCAAAGATTCCACGATGGCCGGCAATAAATCCGCCCGCCCGGAAGAACCCAGGGAAATATAGATACAGGGAAGCGCAGGATCCGGCTCGTTCCACCAGGACGGCAAACTCGATTCCGGCGACCAGATGATGGGCCCGAGATAGCGATGATGGGGCGGCAACATCGTCGTCGGGGCCAGCGATGGAATATCGGCATACAGCACCTGGTCAGCGTGGGTGTAGACTTCCAGCAAGCCGTTCAGCGCAGGCAGGCCGTGACGCTTCCTCACCCGGTTCAGCGGTCGGGCATGGAGGCCAAATATCAGAGGTTGCAGGAAATCGAACAGGGGCTGACATAAGTCCGCGCCCAACCAGCGGGTCATCGGCAGGTCCGGGATCGGAAACCTCCGCCGGGCGGAATAAGGGCTCCAATAAGCGTTGGCGATGGCGGCATAAGGAACATTGCGCAGCGGCGCACTCACCGCCAGGGACAGTCTGAAATCGCCGACGATCAGATCGGGCCGCACTTCGTCGATGACCGCCAGATCCTGCCTCACATAAGCTTCCAGGCGAGAGGTATCATAGATCGGCTGCCCCCGCTCCAAAGCGCGCAGGAAATCGCCGGGAGCAAGGCTCTCGATGGCTAGGCGATGGAAATCGGCGCCTTCGAAGCAGACCGCATAACGGTCGGCGCTGGCGAAAAAGACATCGTAGCGTCCGGTTTCCCGCAATGCTTTGGCCAAGACCAACGGTCTGGCCAAATGGGCGAGACTGACCGCCTCGCTGAAAAATACGATGCGTGGCCGCTTATGGCCAGGAAGGCTGCTCATGCCATAACCTCTTCGCGCTGATTCATCGAAAATCCCCCGTGACTAGGGCACTGCGATTCTCTCTGCTGTGGCGGCAATAAGCAAGTGAAGTGTATGGGCTAGGTTCAAAGTGAAAATCAACCTTGATTGGGATGATCGCAGATACCCCATTGCCAAAAAATGTCAGTTTTTTTTACACTTCGTTTCGTTGCAAGCCAATGACCATGGCAAGTTCCGGCTTTGATACGCCATCGCCGACGCGCTTACCCACGCTCAGCGACATGCCGCCATAAGCTGCCAGAATAGTTTATACTGATATAAATCAGCAATTTACATTGTCGATGACGGATCGATCAAGGCAGTAGCGGCATGGCGTCGAGGATTCTTCCGAAAGTGTAAAATTTTCAAGACATGCGCCGCCCTCTTCGAATCGCACTTAACGAAGCAAAATATTCATTGCTTTTCATCATGTTGTAGAACATTTGAAGCCTCTCTCCAAGCGCCGGATGATCGATTGTAAACAGAAATACCTGAAATCTTCTGCTGAAATCCCCCCATGACTGTCAGTTTTTTTTACACTCGTCGCACAATATCGAGTGATCTGAACGTGGGAAGAATGACAAATCTTTGTTTTGACAAAAGATTGCGATATAAGGCATGATAAATGCCTTGTAATACCGGAAGTATCGTTTCACCCTAAAACCTCGACCAACAAGGGATTCCACCCATGCAAAAGAGACTTTTGACCATCGCCATCGGCACGGCGATTGCCGGCGCGGCTAACCTTGCCAGCGCAGACGCCTTCGTATTCAACCCTTATGGAACAGGCACCTTAGCCACCGATCAGATCTTGATCGATACATTCGATTGGTCGCGCGGCACGGCGCTGTCCACCAACGCCTCCGTTCTAGGCGTAGACTCGGATCATCAGGTCTCATTCGATCTATTCGCCCAAGCGAAGTTGAACATCTTGTCGCTCACCGTCGATGGTTCACCCAACGCCTATGGCACCGACCTCGATTACCCCTCCGCCAAGCCACGTCCGGAACTGACCTTCGTCACCGGTTTCGGCGAAAAGGGTTTCGCCAGGACTGTCAGCCCGACGCAAAGTGCGGCAACCTTTACCTATGATTCGCGTGGTTCGGTCAATTATTTTGAGATTTGGGCCAATACGGGGAGCGCGCTCAAGTCCAACAACATCACCGGCGCCGGTTTCAACGATGGAACCCTGATTTTCTCGGCCCATGTGGAGTCTTCCAGCGGCAATTTCACCAACGACTCCAGCGGCACATTGCCCAACATCGATACCTTCACGAACAATGCGACTTCGAAGTGGGGATCGCTGAAAACGGTCACTGGCACCGGTGGAACCCAGATCATGCTCCATATCGACTCGGCTAACGCCAGTTATTTCCCTGACTTTAAGTACTTGAACCACTACGCCACCTTCAATACCCAAAACAACCTGAATTTCAGCCAGACCGATCCGTCCCATTGTCTGGTCAACAAAGCAGGCGGCACGGCCAATTCCTTCTGCGACACGAATGCCTTGAATACCGATCTTACCGGTCAAAACCCGAATACCAATGCTATCAATGGTTTGCCGAATGGCATCAACAAGGACGTACTGCTGCAACAATACGCCACCCTGTCGCTCCTTCCTGAACCCACCACGCTGAGTCTGTTGGGCTTGGGCATGCTGGGCTTTGGTTTGAGAAGAGCTTCCCGCCAATCCAAAG
Source organism: Methylococcaceae bacterium (assembly GCA_028711365.1). Classification (GTDB taxonomy): domain Bacteria; phylum Pseudomonadota; class Gammaproteobacteria; order Methylococcales; family Methylococcaceae; genus Methylumidiphilus. The sequence continues at coordinate 1,097 of JAQTSI010000148.1, read as the reverse complement.
CTTGAAGCCGTTTCGATCCATCGGCTAAAACCGACGGCGAGTGGATCAAAAAGGGGGCTTAAAGCCCCCTTTCTTTAATCGTAATCAGGCCATCAAGTCTTTCAACGATAGCCGCAGCGACCGTGATCGGGCACGGGGACCATCGCCAATCCGCCCCATGAAAACGGCTCTTTCGGCATTGCCCGCACCGAGCAGATTTTCCAGGTCGCTTCTCAATTTGCCGGCTTCTTGGCGCAGTTTAGCCTGCTTGCTGAATGCGACCCCCGCCCGTACATAGCGCGAAAAAATCAGCGGCGTCATCTCTGGCTGAAGCTGCAAGCCCAAACTGGCGGCCGTCAACCAGAACCGCTGCATCGCCCCGCCCGCCACGATGAAATCATCCACGCTTTGCGGTTCTTCCTTGGCCAGTAACGCAAAATGGGCGCCGCAGAACAGACCGGGCAACCAATCCATCTGGATCCTGGGCAATAAGGTGCCGGCCAGAAAGGTATTGAGAAAGTCGACACGCTCCCAGCTCACCATGGCCCATTTCATCAGTTTGGTCGCCAACGGGTCCAGGCCTATGGCTTGATCGGGCATCTTGTCCGTACTGAAGGCGGCATTCCACTCGATGACCGATTTATGCACCTCGTAAGCCTCCGGCATGGTCAGCCGCAGTTTGGCGTTGTTGAACATCAGCTTCGCCGCCCTAGCCAGTTGGCCATCGGCGCATTGCTGGAAAATATTCGGATCGCCGCCGCGGAGTATGGCCATGTCGTCGAGATTACCCGGCGCCTGGATTCGCCCGAAGAGAAACCGACATTTGACATCGTGCTTCGGGAAGACGATACGGTCCGGCCGGATCCCTTGTTTCCCCATATCCCGCTACGCAGCACCCAAAGGCGCAGCCTGTCGCCCAGGCCCTTGAGCGGGCTGGAGAAACAGAGGCTGGAAATGGCCGTGGCGCCGAATTATCAGCTCGTCTGGCTGGAGGGTTGGGCCAACAAACGGCGGGCGGCGAAGCTGATGTTCAACAACGCCAAACTGCGGCTGACCATGCCGGAGGCTTACGAGGTGCATAAATCGGTCATCGAGGGGAATGCCGCCTTCATTACGGA
>JAQTSI010000425.1 GCA_028711365.1 Methylococcaceae bacterium | reverse complement strand
ACAAGCCGGGTTGAAATTGGATGCGGTTCATCGCCATGACAGCAGCCTCCAGAAGGTGGGTAGGCCACCAGTATGCGCCTTCTGCAGGAAAGAATCTGGATTGGCTGAAGAAGCTTTCTAATCAGGTAATCATATGAGTCGATAGGCAATGGGAATAAATGGAAAATTCCCTCATCTTCTGAAAATTCAAGAACATCATTCGATGTTCTGAATCTGCTCGCGCATCTGCTCGATGAGGACTTTCAACTCCACCGAAGAGCGGGTGGTTTCGGCATCGGCGGACTTGGAGCCCAAAGTATTGGCTTCGCGATTCATTTCCTGGAGCAGGAAGTCCAGGCGACGGCCTGAGGGTTCATTTTGGCGCAGGGTTCTCAAAGTTTCGCCGATGTGGGCTTCCAGCCGATCCAGTTCCTCCGTCACGTCCAGTTTTTGCGCCAGATAGACCAACTCCTGTTCGAGGCGATCCGGGTCGGGACGGGCGGTGACTTCCGCCAACCGGGCAAGAATCTTCTGCCGCAGGGCTCCCAAGACTTCCGGCATCCTTTGCTGCACGGCGGCGATATGCTCGCGCATTCTCAAGCAGCGAGTTTCGACCAGTTCCGCCAATTGGGCGCCTTCCATTGCGCGGACGGCGACGATCCGCCCCATGCCCTCGTCCAACAGACCGAGCAAATGGGGCGCGATTCGTTCGCGGTCCACTTCGGCCTCCCGCAATACGCCAGGCCAGCGGATGAGATCGAGCGCGGAATAGCCGCCCATGGGCTTGCCGACTCGGGCCTCCACTTCTCCTGCGGCAGCCAGCAGCCTGCTCAGCAGTTCCAGATCCAGTTGCAAGCCGGGCTCGACCGAGGTGGCTTTTTTCTGCACCAGGCAGACATCCAGCCGACCCCGTTTGACAGATTGGCCGATACGGGATCTCGCCTCGGCTTCGAGAAAGCGGAAAGATTCGGGCAATTTCAGGGCGATGTCCAGATAGCGATGATTGACCGAACGCACTTCCCAGCCGAAACTCCAGCCTTCGATTTCGCCTTCGGTTCCGGCGAAGGCAGTCATGCTTTTTATTCCCATGGCTCCTACCTTTGAATGGGTTGAAAGATTATGATGGTATGATCAAATCCGTGTCCGGAAAACATGCGCCTGCGCGATGGAACAATATTTCGACGAAAAAGACTACCCCAGTTCCTGGTATTTTCTCCAGCCCGGCACACATATCGACGCTTACATCATCGAACGTCCCCTGGGAGGCGGTGGTTTCAGTTCCGTCTACCTGGCCCGCCAAAGTTCTGACCAGAGCCAAGTGGTCATCAAGGAATACCTGCCCCGCCGTCTCGCCCATCGGACTTGGGGCAATCTGGTGGTTCCCAATAGTGAGGAGACCCGCTCTTTATTCCTCATGGGCCGCAAGCTGTTTCTCGAAGAAGCGATGGTGCTGACCAAATTCCGCCATCCCAGCATCGTCGAGGTATTGAATTTCTTCCAGGCCAATGCCACCGTCTATCTGGTGATGACTTTCGAATACGGCAAGATTCTCGGGGATTATCTGAGAGAGAAGAAAGGCATCATGAGCGAATCCTTCCTGCTGACGGTTTTTCCGGCCCTGCTCGAAGGCGTCAAACTCACCCACGATCAGGGTTTTCTGCATCTCGACATCAAGCCCCACAACATCCTGATTCGCCCCGGAGGCGAGCCCTTATTGCTGGATTTCGGCGCGGTTCAACCCTATCCCTATAATGGGCATGCCAAAAGCGGCCGGGTGTTGTCGAGTGGCTTTTCTCCCATCGAGCAATATTACGACGATGGCAGGCTGGGGCCCTGGAGCGACATCTACGCCGTAGGCGCCACCATGCGCATGTGTATGGATGGCGCACCGCCCCCCGCGGCGAAAGCTCGCGCCAAGAAAGACAAGATGACGCCCGCCATCAAGGCTTTTCGCAATAAATATTCCTTTCCTTTGCTCGAAACCGTCGATTGGGCCATGGCCGTCGATCCAAAAGATCGTCTGCAATCGGCGGATGAAATGATCCAGGCTTTGAAATCCTCCTGAGGCCTCATTCAACTCAAATCTGCGCTTTAATTCGTTGGAGGAATGAAGGCCAAGCTTGCGACGGCTTTGCCCGGCATGAATGGCAACGGCAAGCCATCCCGCCAAGCAGGGTGCTGATCCCGGTAATGGGGCGAAAGCGGATGTCCCGATTGGCCGCCGGGCATATGCAGAATTCCCTGTTGAGGATGAGCGGGAGAAACCACCATGCGCTCGCTGGCTCCATGCTCGTTGCCGATGATGCGCACGCAAAATCCCGAGCAACCGGAAAACACCGTTTCCTGCATGTCCAGCCATGACGCCAGGAAGGGCATGGATTTGCTGAAGGGATGACGGATGGGCACCCGGTTGATTTCCCCCCAACTCAGCGCCTGCAGCGAACTTACTCCATGCCGCTGCTTCAGTTCGCGCGCGCTTTCAGACAGAACGGCGAGGATCAATTCCCGCCAATCGTGGTAACGGACATCGGGCAGGGTTGACGCCATCCGCGTGCTCAACAGGGCGCGTAGCGGTGTTTCCATCTCCCGCCAGAAATAATTGAACTCCGCTTCGAGTTGGCGGCAACGGGCAACTGCCGGCGCGAAAGCCGCCTCCGCCAGTTTTTCCCGGAATCGCCACAATAGGCCTATCCCTAAGCTGTCGGCATCCATGTGGCCATTCCAGGCTTCGATATAGCGCCGCGACTCTTCCAACAAAGGATTCTGCGGCGCGGGCAGGTCAAGCATTTCCAGCGCCAATCGGCGGTAGAATTCGAAAAATTCGCTGCGGGTATCCAACTGGATGGCGAGCAGTTCCTGCTCGTCGGTCTGCCGCAATTCGCTCAGGCGCTGGGATATGACATAAGCCCGGTAGCCGTTGGCCTGGTTGTGGGCGATGACGAACGGATAATCCCGCCCCAGGGTGCGGTTATTGGCGGTGGCGATGAAGCCTTGGGGGGGATCGATCAGACGCGGCAATTCCTCCGC
>JAQTSI010000147.1 GCA_028711365.1 Methylococcaceae bacterium | reverse complement strand
CCCGATTCGCCATCACGACCCTAAGTGTAGTCATTATTGGGGGGATAAGGGAGTAGCTATCTGCTCAATGAAGCTACTCTCAATAACAAAATTTGCCCGTCTAATATTTTCTTATTACCACCGGAAGCCACTAATAACAGGTTTTTAACCATCCTAAGCGCGCGCCTAAATATAATATTCCTAAAGCGTTGGAACCGTAACGAAGTCGCGGATTCGTATCGAAAGTGTCTAATGATTTCAAAACCACGGGATCTCACATATTCCTCCGCTTCATCAAAATTCCATTCTCGGGCATGTAGAGGGTTTGCGGGCGGGCCCATATCCTCATTTCCTCGGGTTGCATCTCTTTCTGGAGTGGATAATAGGATCAACGTATTACTTGATGATACCCGACGAATCGTGTCCAATAGCTTATCTGGATTGACCATATGTTCTATAACGTCTGCCGAGATGATAAGATCAAAACTCCTGTCAATGTTAATAGCGTCAATTTCTTCTAAGTTACCTGAGCGCCAAACTCCAAAAGTATGATATTTATTACAGAAATCGATTGTCTCATCCTCATCAAATCCGGTAATATCGTCACATATTGGAGATATAAGTTTCTTGAGCTTCATTGCACATCCACAGCCGATATCCATAACACTGGTCAAATTGTGTGCCCTAATAAGTTTGCTCGCATATTCATAGACCTCATATTGCCATACTAATGAGGCGTTGATGGAATCCTGCTGTCCAACGAACATTACCTGTTGCCCAGGCCTGATAGCTGATTGATACCCCTGTTTAATAAAATACTTGTCCTGATTATCTATCGAGCGCGTATATTTATTCATTGACATAGCTCACTGTTCATACCAATTTTTCATGAAATATGTGGTTCTTTGGAATCTCGCATGGTGTTGGTGCGTAAATAGACCGATGGTTATTTCTCCCCCTACTCCATTTTCTTCAAGCCGCAGTGGTCCCCACGCAGACCGAAACCGGCATGCCGAGGGCGGTCATAATGTTCATAGCGGCGTCGCGCGCATGGACTTCCGTCACCTGGGTTTCAAACAGGCGGCAAGTCAAGCGGTCGCCGAAAAGTGGCTTGAGGCGGTACATGGCGTTCTCGGCCAAGCTGCGGCAATGGTAGCCCGCTATCTTTTTCCACTCTTTCCGCCCGTGCTGGGCGATGCCTGCCAGCGCCTGGTTGCGTGGATGCCCCTCCTCCCATGGTACCGCGTTCTCCCTCGGCGGAACCACCCACCGCAGCCCCTCGCCGCTGCGGCGGCATACGCCCCGTGGGTGTCGCAAGCGCCGTCACCGTCGACCTGTTCGAGGTTGCCCTCCACTTGCGCGAGCAGCCCTCGAACACCTCACCGTCCGACCATTCGACCGTCGTCACTTCAACGCCGATCGCATCCCTCAGCCCTGCGGCGACGGCCAGATGCACCTTGCGCCAGGTGCGGCGCTTGCCCACCCCGTGCTGGCGTACCTTCCATTCCCCTTCGCCATAGACCTTCAGCCCCGTCGAATCGACCACGACATGCCGGGGCTCGGCGCTGAGGCTGTATAAAGTATTCAAATGCCCCCTCTCCCCCCAAAACAAAACCGACAGCCTAAGCAGAAGCCCCCTGTCGGCGTGGTGTGTTCCGGTGGGCACTGCCGACGCGGCTGAAAGCCCCGTTTCGGCCATTTATCCGCAAATTGCCACTTTTTGGGCGCAGCAATCCCTTAATGCCTGCAAACCCAGTATGTTGAGCATCCGCGTGAAGTTGTAGACCAAGGCCATCAGATTCCACTCGCCGCGCACTTTCCTCAAGCCCCGCACCAGGAAATGGTTCCAACCCGCGCGGCATTTCAACGTGCCAAACGGGTGTTCCACCAGCGCACTCCGCTCCCGGCTGTGCCGCGGAAGCGCCGCCATCCGTGCGCGGTGGCGCTCCATGGTCGCCTCGTGCTCGTTCCGGTAGACTTCGCGGCAGGCAGACTTGGCGGCAATGCAACGCGCGCCTTCAACGGGCAGTCGCGGCACTGCGTTTCGAGGCAGGTGTAGCGCTGGACCTGGCTACCGCCCTTCAGGCGCGGCTCGCCGGTCTTCCCCGCAAAACCTGGCCGATTGGGCAGCGGTATAATTGTCCAGAAAAGTTCTGTCCTTGGCAAAAGGTTCATTTCGAGAAAAAATGAGCTTTTTCTATGCAGCCAGCCGAACGCGTTAAAGAACTCAAACGAGCCATTCAGCAACTCAAGAAGAGCCCTCGGGGCGGCGCGAATTTTCGGCGTTTAACTCGGTTGCAGGCATTGCTGGCGTACTATCGCCAGCAACCGCTGGAGCGGATCGCCGCGTGCTACGACCTGAATGTTAAGAGTTTAAAGCGCTGGATCAAACGCTATGAAACGAACGGCCTTGAAGGCTTAGGCGATGCACCTCGAAGCGGGCGACTGAGCGGTTTGACGCCCGAGCAACAAGCCTTATTAAAAGCCGAGTTGGAGCGGGACCGGCAACGCGTGTGGGGGTAGCGAGGCATGTGGGGGTGCTGCTGCAAACCTTGTTCGGGGTGGTGTATTCGGTGGGCTATTTGCCGGAGCTGTTGCGCGCGTTAGGGATGAGTTTCCGCAAGGCGATGGCCTTTTTGGACCGGCGCGATAACGAAAAACGACGCGCTTGGTTGCAAGAGAAACTCCCCGAGATTTTCCGGCAAAAAATCCAAGACGGTTGGTGGATTTTTTATCAAGACGAAGTGGGGTTTCAAACCGATGGCACTTTGGCCGCTACTTGGGGCATTCGGGGCCAAGCCACCGAGGTGGCCAATTATGGCCGGCACGGACGGATGAATTTAATCGGCGCCTTTGAATGGGGCACAGGCCTGTTTCATGGCGTGTTGATGAGCTTTCGGGTCAACGCCCTGCGATTTCGGCGATTTTGGTTGAGTGCCTGTCGGTCGAGTCTAAAACCTGTTCCCGACAGGTTTTAGCTTCCGACGAGGCACTACTTTGCCTTCGGCGGCCCTGGCCGTCCCCGCTCGACTCATTCCAGTGACATGAAAGCCGTCACTGGAATTCGCTCGCAGAGGACTGACGCCGTTTCGTTGCACCTTGCAGGTTTCCTACCGGAAACCCGCCCGGTGCCTACGGCTACCAGGGGGCATGGAAAACATCCCGTTCTTGCCACCAGTGGCTCGAACTTTGTTTTCCAGCATCGTGTCGCTGAAGCGACGGCTGGGGACGGATAAAATCCTCTTGATTTGCGACAATGCGTCTTTCCACAAGGCGAAAGGGTTCACCGCCTGGGCGGAAGGCCACAGCACCGGGTTACGTTTGGAATTCCTGCCCGCCTATTCCCCGGATTTCAACCCCATCGAACGGCTCTGGCGTTGGATCAAAACCGAATACACGCACAATCGCTGTGGGTCGTCGAAGCCGGCGCTCAGACAGCATCTGCGGGAAAGTTTGCAAGCGATGCCGGCACAAGCGGAAGCCGTGCAAAGCCTGATGAAAAAAGAAAACCAGCGTTACCAGGAAATCTGTGCCTTTTACCAGACGGAATTTCAACCTTTGTTCGCAACGGCCGAGTAATCCAATCAACAAGACAGAACTTTTCTGGACAACTATACCTCAAAACCATGCAGCCTGTTTTCAATAGCTTACAGAACCATGCTCTAAATTCGCATTAAAGTCGAGATGATGCTTACATCGTTTGCTTTTCCACAACCTGGGAATACGTACCCTGCTCGACCAACCTGCCCTGTTCGAGGCGGAATAGGCAATCGCATCGCCTTACTGTGCTCAGGCGATGGGCGACCAGGATGAGGGTCTTACTGCCGTGCAGCGCCCACACCGCGTCCAACACGCTGCGCTCGGTGGCGGAATCGAGCGAACTCGTGGCCTCGTCCAAGATCAGGACCTGTGGATCATGATAAAGGGCGCGGGCGATGCCGATGCGCTGACGCTGACCACCGGACAACCGAATGCCTCGCTCCCCAACCAGCGTGTTGATCCCCTGCGGAAGCTCATTAATGAACGGTTCCAGGTGTGCGGCGCGCAGAGCGCGCCGCACAGCCAGGTCGTCGATTCGTTCGTCCGGTATACCCAAGGCAATATTGCGGCGCAGCGTGTCGTCGGTAAGGAAGATGGACTGCGGCACATAGCCGATCTGATCCTGCCAGCCGCGGAGATTTGCTTGAATGTCGATCCCATCTACATACACCTTCCCATCCGTTGGCGTGAGCAAGCCTAACAGAACATCCACCAGGGTGCTCTTGCCGGCGCCGCTAGCACCGATAAAGCCCACGGAGCTACCGAGGGATATGGAGAGGCTCACGCCTTGCAGCACTACTCCTTCGGCCGAGGAATAGCGATAACTCACGTTCTCAAATACGATTGCCCGGCGCAGTGGCAGCGGTAGCGCGATAGCAGGAGCCGGCGCGGCATCAGAATTCCCGATCTCAGCATGGACGATATCGACCGCCGCCTGGGTGAAGTGGATCGACTGAATGCCGCTCACCATCCGGTTGACCGAGGGCATGAGCCGAAACGCGGCGGCAGCAAATGCACCCATAGTGGGAACTATTGCGGCCAATTCGCGCCCCTGAGCAATCATGCTGATGACCAGGGACGCGAGCCCGGTGACCGCGAGCAGTTCAAGCCCCAGGCGGGGCAACTGCTGCAAAGTGGTGATGCATTCCCAGGATCGCGCACTTCCGTCATTATGTATCCGGTAGTGCGCCAGAAAATCCGCCTCGCGCCCAAGGAGCTTGACGTCCTTGGCACAGCCCAATCCCTGTTGAACATGCTGGATTTGCATGCCGTGATGGAATTGGAGTGCTTCACCCCAGTGCTGGATTCGCGTCCGGGTCAACCGGTTGAGTAGCCATCCCGCTCCGCCGAGCATGAGCGCCGCTACCAGGGCACCAAATGGCTCGATGGCGATCAGAAAAGCGACAATCCCGAACATCACGAGGCCTTCGGTCAGAAGGCCGAGCAAGGCTTGAAGCCCGCCCGAGAACCGCTCCACTTCGTTGGTTACATTGCGGATCAGTTGCGCGGAATTGCGCTGCAGATGGAACGCATAGGGTTGGCTCAGGTAGCCGGCGAAGAGGCGTTGAGAGAGATCGGCCTGCAGACGGTAGATGAAGCGCATCTGGCGCCATGCGAGAAAGCCCAGGAACAGAGCCTTGATGGCGTAAATTCCCACCAGAGCCAGCATTGCGACCACCACCACCGTCTCGGAAGCAGCATTACCCCTGTACCGCAGCAGCGGAGCAAGCACGGGATTGCGGTTGCCGGCATCACTCTCGACGATCAGCCCCAAAGCCGGCACAACAACACTGATGCCTAGGGTCTCGAGCACCATGCCGATAAGCATGAGGACCAACAGTCCCTTCGCCGACCGGCGTTGTGCCGATGATAGGACTAACCAGAGTTTACGCATGGAGGTGGACAAGGCTTATGCAATCTGTTAGAAGCGACAATACATGGCCGGTTTTCGATTTAACTCAGCCATTTCAAGATCACCCCGGCGCGATGCATATAACGATGCGCGGCTGTGATCTCCTCATGCGCCTGTGCGGCGATGTTGCGGCGCGCCGAAGAATCAGCCAGATATTTATCAACCTTCGCCATGCACTCTTCAACGTCATCGAAATAATCGGCCGAGATTCCTTCGGGAAACAATCGTGTCGCTCCGCCACTGCGGGTAGAGAGCAGAAACCCACCCGCCCCCGGCACTTCGAAATGGCGCATGATCAATCCGTCAGCCGTTCCATCGACATAGTGCTGGGTCCGCAGAATGTTCAAACAAATTGCCGATTTCCGCAGAACCTTGGCCGCATCCGGCCCCAACAATACATCGCCCATCCACGACTTTCGCGCCAATCCATTCCGGCGGGTGCGCGTTCCCCAGTAAGACGCGCCATAGATTTTCAATGGAAACCGCTCCGCGATCCTGTCCAGAAAGGCTTCCCGTTGTGGATCCCAGTTGCCCACGAACAACACCCCTTCCCAAGATTGCTCCGGAGGCTGCTCGTAGGGAAACACCTCTTCATCCCAGGCAAAGGGAAGAAAACGTGGATTGGGAACACCGACCGCGCGTAGTCGGTCGACCAGTCGCTCGCTCCAGATCAGGTAGAGGTCACTCACGCGCGCTACCGGCAAGGTTTCCGGGCGATTGTTGTAATGCGGCGGAAAAGGATTATCGGCATGAAAAACCACGACTTTCACTCCTCCTTGCTGGAGTCGCTCGATGGTTTCCGGGAACACGAAACAACCATTGTGCAAAACGAGCACCTCGGCATCATTGGAGACGACCGTTCGATAGAGCGCTTCGTTGTAATTTTTAGAACCCAGCCACCTGAGAAAATAGTTGCGTATAGTAGCCCGATGGGAATATCGGTTTCTTAGCATCCAATGCAGTTTCCGGCTTTCCTCATTGACATCGAAGCGCAGGACTTTCAGGCCGAAAGCCTCGAAGGCGCGGGTCCAGGAAGCGCCCAGGCTACCCGGCGTGAACTCTCCAGACAAGCAAATGCGATGAGGTGTCATAGAGACACCGTCCGTGACGCCAACCGGTCACGGAATTCATGCACCGCCGCATGTATACCCTTGAGGCACTCGGCATACCCCCAACCGGAAATTCGTCTCAGACTGGCATTGCCCATTTCCAGACGCAACCGATCGTCCCTTAGAAGGCGACTGAGCACTTTCGCCAAACCATCCACGTCGGTGGCCCGGTAGTGAAAGCCGTTTTCGCCATCGCGCAGGAGATCCGGCACACAACCAACCTCGTCGGCCACGACGATCGGTAACCCGGCGCACATTGTCTCGTTCACGATCAAGCCCCAAGGCTCGTCCTCGGAAGGCAAGACGAATACATCGCTCGCGGCATAAACCCGGGGCAGCTCGCTCTGGTTGATAAAGCCTGGGAAAACGACATCATTCAACTCCAATTCCACCGCTAACGAGCGCAGTTCGGCTTCCATTTCTCCAGCGCCAACCATCAGCAGGGCGAACTCGAACCCCTGTTTCCTGAGTTGGGCCGCCGCATAAAGCAAATCATCCGGGTGCTTGCGCTTCATGAACTTGGACGCATAGAGGATGACGGGCTTTCCATCGGGAATACCTAGACCGTGGCGAACTGCGGTGCGCTGGGCTTCATCGAGTCCTGATGCGCGCATGAAGCGCTCGTTGTCCACCGAGTAGGGGACCAGAAAGATTTTGTCCTCGGGCACGCCCATCGCCAGATAAAACTCCCGGTTGGCGGTTCCGATCGCAAGAAGTCGGTCGCAGGATCGGTATATGGGCCCGACCAGAAGCCGACGCAAGAAACGCCTCAGTGGGCTACGCCGAAGCCCCAGATGGGTCTCGCCGCGCATCATCACCGGCATCCCGCAGGTCTTGGCCGCCAGCAGCGCAATCAAGTGAGATACATACTGATAACCATGCAACCAAAGTACGTCGTACTTTCCCGACCTGACCTCGCCCCAGACTTCCGGAACGATCAGTGAGAAGAATCCCCGAGGTGAGCGCAGCTTGGCCCGATCGCCCAAAAAAACGGTTTTGTAACCGGCCAGCAGATCGACATCCCACTTCACTGATCGCTTGAAACCCGGATCTTCATCACCCCGAAGGCTGCAATCGCTGCAATAGAGCGCTGTCACATCCAGATCTTCCGAGGCATTCAGATAGGCGTACAAAGGCGCGAAATACTGAATGGGATGGGAGTTGACCACCGCGATGCGCATCCTGGAATTTTCTGTCATATTTCAAATACTCCCCATAAAAACCTTACCACACTTTCAATAAATACAGGCCAAATGCGCAGCAAGTCAATAGAGATGTTCCTGCTGAAAACAGCGGCTTAACTGTGGTATAAGAAGGCAATAAAAACAAGCCAACATAAGACTTAATGATCTTCGAAAAATTTTGTAACGAAACTAGCGACCGAACTGTCAAAGCATTAATAGGCATCACAAAGCAGCAGTTTTATCAACTTCGTGACTCCTTTGCAGACGCTTACCATGATATCCAACTGGAGCGCGTCAAAAGTGGCCAAATAAAACGCGTCCAAAACGGGGGAAACAAAGGCAATCTCGACAGCTTTGATAAGAAACTGTTTTTTATTTTATACTATCTTAAGACTTACTGTACCTTCGATGTTTTAGGGTTTCATTTTGGATTTAGCTCGGGTCACGCTCATCAGCATGTCGATCACCTATTGCCCGTGTTGAAGCGCAGTTTGTTGAAATTAAATGTTCTTCCAGAACGCGCCATCAAAACACCGGAAGATTTAAGGAAACTTGTTGAAATTTATGGTGATATTGTCGTTGATGGTGTCGAGTGCAGTTGTGTCAGACCGCAAGATGATGAAGCACAAAAAGCCCGATATAGCGGTAAAAAAAAAGACATACAATTAAATCCCTAGTCATATCCGATCTCAACAAGAGAGTGCTTTTTATTTGTTGCATAGTCGCCGGAAGCGTTCATGATTACACGCTGATGAAACAAGTATTTAATCCTGAACTCCCATGGTTTGATGATATTCATGTATGGCTGGATTTAGGATTTTATGGAGCTATTGCTGATTATGGTCAAAAAGCAAGGATTCATCTCCCGCACAAGAAGCCAAGGAAGTCCAAAAAATAACCCTAATCCGGAACTGGCAGCAAAACAAAAGCGAGAGAATAAAAAACAAGCGGCCACCCGTATCGTTGTAGAACACTCGATCGGGGGGATGAAGCATTTTCACTGCCTAATGCACAGGATTAGAAACCATTTGGATATATTCATCGATTACTTCTTTTGCTTATCTGGCGGCCTTTGGAATCTTAAAATATCTTTGTAATCAATAGCCTATCAACGGAAACAACTCTAATATTTAAAATCATTTCATCCATTAAAAATGGATTGAATTCTTTCTGAAAGTGCTCAGGATGAAACAATTGAATCAAAGGAAACTCCATTGCCTACCTTTTCAAAAAGGTAGACGGCATCATCGACCTGCTGTAACCCGAATCCCAGCTGAAATAATCTATCGACAAGCTGTTGGGTTTCTCTCCCTTCCTGCGGATGGATTTCCATCACAACCGACTTGCATTGCACGAGACGATCACATTTTCCGTCCAACAACGCTTCCCACTCGGCGCCTTCGATGTCTATCTTGCAAACGTCTATAGCCTGATCACCGATACTTTCTGCGATCAAATCATCTATTGTTGTCGTCTCGATGATTCTATTTTTGACAAATCTATCCAGCTTGGATGCGCTCTCTCTTACCAGCAACGAGTCCGATGTGCCTCCGCGCCCCAATCTTACCTCGATGACCCCGCGCCGCGCCGTGACAGCCTTATTGATCAGGGATAAAATAGACACGTCCAGATTAGCCGTTAAGTTATTTGCCAGCCTAAAGAAAGTATTCGGGTTCATTTCCACGGCGATTATTTTTGATGGGACAATGCCTTCTGAAACCAGTAGTAGAGAAAAGCCGCCGACATTGGCTCCAATATCAAGAATAACTGCGCTATGATGTAATATATTTAGATTCTCGATAAATTTCCTATACATGTTGGTGGCCAAACAGTCGCGAACTCCGTTTACATCGCCCCCTTCCCGGTCAACCAATATACGAAGTCCATTGAAATAGTAAACCTCAATATCAGAAGAGAATAAGAGACGGTTAAATATGAGTTGAAATGGATTATCAAATACAAGGTATTGCCGAAAACCTCTTAACTTTCTCTTTAACGGTCCCAACATTTTGGCATCACCTGATAAGTCATCACTCCAGTCACCCGGCTCAGCATCTCCTGCGTTGCCCGCAACACGTCATCCACCGTTATCGCCTTGATGCATTTCTTGTCGTAGCGTTCACAGTAATCCAGAAAACATCCGAAGCACTCGGTCTGATGAAAGAGGATCGAGTGTCCTTCACCACAAGGAAACCATTCCCCCGGCTTGTTATGGCCGGAGAAAATGGCTATGCAAGGGGTTCCCACGGCGGATGCCAGATGCATGGGGCCGCTGTCGTGGCCCACATAAAACAGCGCCTGCTCGAGCACGACTGCACTTTGCCTAGGGGTCAGTCGGCCGCACAAATTGATCGCCGGCCCCGACCAACAGGCCGCCAGCTTCGCGCTACGCTCCGCCTCATCGGGAGCTCCGACCAGGGAGAGTCCAAGTTCCGGATGGTCGCCGGAAAACCGCTTAGCCCAAGCCATCCAGCGCTCATGGCCCCAATCCTTTACATCCACCTTGGTGCCGACGCTCGCCGCCACGAAACACTGCGCTCCCTGCCATTCCTGCAGCGCCGACATAGCCCCCGATCGCTCCCGCGCCGACAATTCCAGGTTCCACCAGGCTGGATTGCTCAGGTCCACCTTGCCCAGGCTTGCCAGATTACGAACCAGCCGACTGGCCTCCGATTCGTACAGCCCCGTGCGTGGATCGAGATCGCGGCGATGGTACTCGCGGCTATGGTTCAAGCCAACGATATTGCGGACCCCAGCGCAATGGAAAAAAATGTCATCGCGAAAGAGCTGGAACCGGCTGCGGTCAGACATCAGATACACCAGCGTTTCAAAGCCGCGAACACGAATCTGTCGGAGAAGATCGGCCGTGACTTTCCAGTTTGACAGGCCGATCGGGTAGCTCATATAGTCATGCACCAAGTTGGAATCGCCGAGTACCGACGACATAGGTGCTTCCTTCCGTCCGATACCGAGCGGAAAATTGGTTAGCAGAACCCGCTCGGCTTCCGGAAAAGCCCGTGCAATCAAGTGCAGTGCCGGAAGCGCCACGATAGTGTCGCCCAGAGACCCGATGCGAAAAATCAGTATGCTTTTTTCGCCGGGTTTGTTGAGCAGTCGCTCATTCATCTACAAGCCCTTTGCGCTATTCAGCCAGGCCAGATAATCGCTTATCCCTTCCTCCACGGTTCTGAACCGCCCTTCATAGCCAGCAGACCGCAACAGGCTGATATCGGCTTCAGTGAAACTTTGGTAATGACCGCTCAGTTCTTGTGGAAACGGTATATAGTGGATTGCGCCCCGGCCATGCCAGCCGAGCACGACCCGAGCGATGTCGTTGTATGCACGGGAACTGCCCGTGCCCAGGTTGAAAATCCCGGAATTATCGGAATGATCTAAAAACCAAAGATTTACCGCACAGACGTCGCCCACGTACACAAAATCGCGCCGGTGCTCGCCATTGCCCAGGCCATCCGTGCCCTCGAAAACTCTCACCTCTCCATCAACCAGGATCTGATTATTGAAATGAAACGCCACGCTGGCCATTTCCCTCTTGTGCGCCTCGCGCGGGCCATACACATTGAAGTAGCGAAAACCAGCAACCTGGCTTTTTGCCGTCGGTATCACCCGACGAACATGCTGATCGAAAAGGAATTTTGAATAACCATAAATATTGATCGGTCGCTCGTGCTCGCGCGCTTCACGGAATACCCGGCCGCCCCCGTAAACTGACGCGCTTGATGCGTAAAGGAAAGCGATATGCCGATCTAGACACCAGTGCAACAATGCCTTGGAGTAATGGAAATTGTTCCGCAGCATATAAGTGCCGTCCCACTCCGTCGTCACAGAGCAGGCGCCCTGATGGAATACCGCCTCCACCGCCCCATATTCCTTGCCGGCTTCGATTTCGGCCAAAAACACGTGCTTGTCGATATAGTCCGCGATGTCGCAATCGGCAAGGTTATGGAATTTTGCGCCATCGCTCAGGTTATCAACGACCAGGATGTCGTCTCGTCCTCTTTCGTTCAGCGACTTCACCAGATTGCTGCCGATGAAGCCCGCGCCGCCGGTCACGATAATCAAACCTTTCCCTCCTTGACTGCGTCTCCGCGGATGAAGCCTATGATCGCGGTGGTCGAGCAGCCGCGCTCCAACGGCAGGATGACTACACGCCCCCCGGCCGACTCGACGCAACCTCGCCCAGCTACTTGCTCCGGCCGATAATCGCTCCCTTTCACCAATGCATGCGGCTGGATGGCGTAAATCAACTGCTCGGGTGTGTCTTCCGAAAAGGATGTTACCCAG
>JAQTSI010000424.1 GCA_028711365.1 Methylococcaceae bacterium | reverse complement strand
AGTTGTTCAGCGGAATTTGAACTGAGCGCGTCGGCATTGTCGCTGGCCGGGATGACCGGCCAAAACGCTCTTGCATGCCTCCGAGATGCGGCTCGTGAATTCCCGCCACCCTCTCGGGCTGGCGGCACCAGCCTCAATGAGGGGGTTCTTGAAAATAGAAGCCGGTAGTTATTCAGCGTAATGCTTGGGAGATTTCCGCCCAATACCACGCCGCCTGCTGCGGCGTGTCCTTATAGGGGTATGCCGGGTGGGTGGGGAGGCGCTTGCGCCGACGAGCCCGGCAGGGGGGAGCTGGGTTTGCTCCCCCCTAAGAGGGCGGCGCTTTTTCGCCCGGTGAGGAAGCGCGACTTTATCCACAGGCGCACAGCCTCAATTATTGGGTTTACATACAGGAAATACATTTAAGAACTACAGGGGGAAATCAGCACATATGCCGTAAGCCAGCAATGGCGCGGGTTTGCGGGCAGGGGCGCGCGAATCGTGGTAGTTGTTCAGCGGAGTGTGCCGATAGTTGTTCAGCGCGGATAACTTTTGCGGCATGACGTAAGTAAATGAATAATCACAATAATAAGCCAATTTTCGAGCGGTAGTTGTTCAGCGCGGATAACTTGGGTTATGAGTGGCCTTATGCGCAGATTTAACGGTAGTTGTTCAGCGGTCAAGATTTAAAACAGCCTGTCTTGCTTAGGCTGACCAGGCAAGGCAATTCTGGCTTCTTTTGCAACATGCGGCGCAGAAGGAAGCAAGACCATACCTGTGTCGTTGATCTCGAAATTGGCTCGCGGATATACCACCTCAACCGCCTTCAGAGCTTGCAGAAATCCTGTCTTGAAATTCTTAACAGCATATTCGCCTGTGAAATTCGAGCCGAATTGCATCATCAAAGCTTCCCAGCGTATCGGCTTTGTGCGCCGGTTTGTGTAGCTATAGCGATACGTAAGCCATGAATAAATATCCATCGCCAACGGCGAACCACGCAAGGCGAGGTAGGCACGCAAATCCAAAGGGACGGGACAATCAATTAATTCCTTATAAAAATTGTTCGTCAAAAGAACCTGTGATTTCCAAGTGCCCGCTTCATTCGCGGATTGAGGTGTCCACAAACCACCTGGCTCTAATTCCAATTCATCCGCGATCATGACGTTTTTGAGATTGAAGCCTTTATGAGCTTGTGAGCC
The DNA here is from genome assembly GCA_028711365.1 of Methylococcaceae bacterium. Lineage (GTDB taxonomy): Bacteria > Pseudomonadota > Gammaproteobacteria > Methylococcales > Methylococcaceae > Methylumidiphilus. The sequence continues at coordinate 1,845 of JAQTSI010000424.1, read as the reverse complement.
GGTATATTGTGCGGTAATCATCGCGCCGAAAGTTCTTTGCATTTGATCGGACACAGCCTTGCCGCTGCCTCGTTTCCCGCCACCGTCGCTTTTGAGGTCAAGTACATCCTTTAGAAAAACGCTCAAAGACTCGCCCAGCTCGATCGCTGGGGACTGCGTGCGTACAGCCTCGGTCGAAACCCAAGAAAGCAGCAGGCGAGGATAGATGCCATAAGGGATGCCTTTTTCACTACCCGCAATGATCCGCAGACGGAAATCGCCGTTAACCCGCGTGAAAACATCGATCTTGGGATCTTTGTAAGGCATGGTCGCAATGACCAGGGCGCGCGCCATAAAACCAAGAGTTCCGGCGCTTTTCGCATCTTCCGCCTCGATAGCGAGGTGCGTCTCAATCGCCTCGCGTACCCATGCCGGCGTCGGCTTTGGCGACCGAAAATCAATCTGCGCAACTTCTGGTTTCTTTTCCACCGTCATTACTCCTTTAAAATGGTATCGAAAGCGGAATGTTCCGCCGGAACATTCGCTGTCAGCTGTCCCGATCCGTGATGTGCTTCCCATAAATGTTGTTCACCCAACGACCAACCTGCTGCTTGGTGACTTCGTACTTATCCGCAACAGCTACTTGAGTGAAACCATCAACCAAGACAAGGCGGGCGGCTTTCTTGCCTTTTTCGGAAAGCCGCGGAAAAGACGCAACGGCGGAGTCGAACTCCGCCGCCGTCAAAATTCCAATCCGCCAAACTTTGATTTTCTTCATATCAACCGGAACAGGATTTGTGCTGCATTTCTGGAAATACTCGTCCGAGAAACCAACCTTCGTTTTCCTCATGCAGCACTCCGCACGTCTCCTACGCGCGCCAGGATTGCCAGAAGTTCTTTCTTGTCGGGCTCGGGGGAAATATCCAGGTCGCGCACGCCGGCGCGTTTGGCTAGATCCACCACCAGCCCAGCGAGGGAGATTGCATCATCCCAGGGCAGGGAAAGCTTCTTAGGTTTGTCGCTTCCCGTCCCTGACTCTCCACCCTCCGGCTTCTCGCGCTTGGTGGCGACGGTTCCGGCCTTGTCGTTGTAGTAGTCAGTCTCGGCCAGTTCACCGCTGCGGATCGCCGCCTGAATTTCGGGCGGAGCCTTGAGCAAGGAAAGTTTCTTGGTGACCCAGCCACGCGATACGCCGACTTTCTCCGCAAGCTGTTCATGCGTCCATCCAGTTTCATCGATCAAACTTTGGAACTCGTTGGCCAACTCAAACGGCTCGTAATCTTTGCGCTGGATGTTCTCGTGAAGCTGGCCAAGCCGGGTTTTGACCTTGTCGTTATGAACACCCGAGCGGTCGATTGTTGCCCGGATGGTGTCCAAATGCAGAATGTCTCGCATAGAGAAGTAGCGCCGCGCCCCCTTATGCAGCTTGAACTTGTAAAGGTTAGCGGTCGGAACCACCACAACAGCATTCATCTGGCCGTGTTCTTTGATGGACGCGGCCATCGATTCCAAATCCCCCAGGTCTTTGCGCGCCTGTTCGTCAACTTCGATCTGGTCCATCGTCAGGATCACGGCATCGGGATCTCGTTGATCGTCCTGCATCCTGGCTGCGACCGCCGCAGCCTGTCCGGAAGGTGTGCCCTGTTTGGCGGAAAGTTTTTCAAGTAACGACATGGCAATACCTCGATTTAATAAGCTGGGAAAAGTTCGGCAAACAACTCGTGATAGCGTAGCGCAACCTTGGACTGCGGGCGAGAGAAAGACACCGGCATATTCGCGGTGGCCGCTTCTTCGATTGCGATGGCATCGGGAACGACGCACACCTTGACATCGGTATAACCGCCGGCCGTGTTCAGGTATTCGACC
>JAQTSI010000146.1 GCA_028711365.1 Methylococcaceae bacterium | reverse complement strand
TGACGATGGCAAGCAGGTTGATGACGTTGATCATCATCATCACGCCCAGGAACCAGGCATCGTAGCGGTTCTCGTTGAACAGCACGCGGATCGAGGCATTGGCAGGCGGCAGGTCGCCGTCTCGGTGAACGAAAGCCGTGATCTCCTCTTCAATAATCCGGGCGATGTGATGGGAGCCAATGCCGGCATGGCCCATGGCGGTGGCATCGACCAGGAGTTGCAAGGCAGGTTGTCGCCCCGCCAGGATATCGGCCTGGAAACGCGGTGGAATATCCAGGACGAAGGAAAACCGCCCATCGTCCAAGGCCGCGTCGACCCACGGGCCTTCCAGCATGACCGGCGGCAGAAAATGCGGCAGGCGCAAGGCATCGATGAGTCGCGCCGACAGTTGCGAGCGATCCTCATCGACGACGGCGACCGTGCCATTGCGTAGTTCGAGCAAGCCGTTGCGCGCCGGAACATAGACCATGACGGTGAATCCATAGACGATCAGCACTAGCAAAGCCAAATCGTAACGCAAGGCCTTCAGCTCTTTGAGGCCCAGATGAAAGATGGTGCGTAGGCGCGGCTTGCTCATTTATTCCGGCTGCGCAGCAAGATCCAGCTCAATGTCAGGAAGAACAGGTAAAAACCGACCAGGATGAGGAAATAAGGCCAAAGTTCGGCAACCCCCAAAGCTTTGCTGAAAACCCCGATGCTGATCTTCAGGAAATAGCTGGCCGGCATCACCGCACCGAAAACCTTCGCACCGCCCACCAGGGAGGAAACGGGCGAAAGGAAACCGGAAAAATTGATCGCAGGCATCATGGTCAACAGCAAGGCGGCAAACAGCGCGGCGATCTGGGTCCGGGTGAAGCAGGACACCAGCAGTCCAAAACTGCTGGAAGCCGCCACGTATAGTGCCGTTCCCAGAGCCAAGGCGAGCGGATCTCCCTTGATGGGCACGCCGAACAGGGTGACGGCCAAGGCGGTCAATGCCAAGCCGTTCACCAGCCCCAGCAACCAATAAGGCCATTGCTTGCCGAGCAGGAATTCGAGCTTGGTAGCGGGGGTGGCGTAGAGATTGACGATGCTGCCCAATTCCTTCTCGCGCACCACGCCCACGGCGGTCAAGATGGCGGGGATGACAGCAAGCAGTATGCCGATGACCCCGGGGGTGAGCGCGAAAACGCTCTTGAAATCCGGGTTGTAGCAGAACCGCGCCTCCAGCCGGTAGAGTGGCGCAAGCGGATCGGGCAAGACTCCATCACGCGCCAATTCGTCCAGGTAACCGGCATGGATCTGTTCCACATAGCCGTTCAGAGTTTCTGCCCGGAAGGGTATCGCGCCATCGATGAACAGGCCGACTTCGGGTCTTCGACCGGCATGCAGATCGCGTCCGAATCCGGGGGGGATTTCCACCGCCAGGGCGATGTCGCCAGCCAGAAGGCGAAGGTCGCGGTCCAACATGTCGCGAAGCCCAGGTTCCCGCCGGAAGTAGCGCGAGGAGCGGAATTGATCCGCATAGTGACGGCTTTCCGGGCTTCGGTCGAAATCCAGTACCGCATAAGGCAGCCTTTCCACATCGAGGGAAATGCCATATCCCATCACCACCATCAGCAGCAATGGACCGAACAAGGCGAAAGCCATGCGGATGGCATCGCGCGTGAGTTCCTGGCTCTCCCGCCGAGCCAAGGCCCAGCAGCGGCGCAGGTTGAATGAGCCGCCGCCCTGCGCCAGGCCGCCGGCCAGGCTTTGAAATGCCTGCCGATCGGCAGTTTCCAGCGGGTCGGGCTGGATCAGGGAACTTGCATGCGCCGTTTCCAGCGCCTGGATGAAAACCTCTTCCAGGCTGGTCGCTTCCCATTGCCGCAGGAGTTCGCCGGGGGCGCCTTGCGCCAGGACTCTACCGCCGTGCATGAGCGAAATCCGGTCGCATCGCGCCGCCTCGTTCATGAAATGAGTGGACAGGAAAATGGTCACACCCTGTTGGCGGGACAAACCGATCAGCAGTTTCCAGAAGCGGTCCCGCGCCACCGGATCGACGCCGGAAGTGGGTTCGTCGAGGATCAACAACTCGGGGCGGTGTATCCAGGCCACGGCGAGGGAGAGACGTTGCCGGATGCCCAACGGAAGTTCCTCGGCACGGCTATCCCGATGCTGGGTGAGGTCCATCTCGGCGCACAGTTCGGCGATGCGTCCTGCAATCTGTGCCTTGGGCAAGCGGAATAGATGGGCGTGTAATCCGAGATTCTCGGCTACGGTCAGCTCGCCGTAGAGTGAGAATGACTGGGACATGAAGCCTACGCGCCGGCGTGTCGCCTGATCGCCAGTATCCATCACTTTACCGAACAGGAGTGAGGTTCCTTCGCTGGGCGGCAGAAGGCCGGTGAGCATTTTCATCGTCGTCGTCTTGCCGCAACCGTTGGAACCGAGAAACCCGAAGATTTCCCCTCTCGGGATGGAAAAACTGACATCGTCGACGGCGACGAACTGGTTGAAACGTCGCGTCAGGCCTCGCGCTTCGATGGCGATCTCGCCGCTGAAGTCACGCCGGGGTGGGATCTGCAATGGGCTGTAGTCGATGCGATACGGATCGGGCAAAAGCGCGACGAAGGCTTGTTCCATCGTCACGGCGCCGGTGCGTGCTTTGAGTTCGGCGGGCGTGCCCAGCGCCAAAACCCGTCCGCCATCCATGGCCGCGATCCGGTCGAAATGCTCGGCTTCCTCCATGTAAGCCGTCGCAACCAGCACCGTCATTTCGGGACGTTGCGCGCGGATTCGCGCGATCAATTCCCAGAACTGCCGCCTCGATAGGGGATCGACCCCGGTGGTGGGCTCGTCGAGGATGAGCAGGTCGGGATTGTGGATGAGGGCACAGCAAAGACCCAGCTTCTGCTTCATGCCGCCGGACAATTGACCCACCGGGCGGTCGGCAAAAGGGGCGAGGCCGGTGGCTTCGAGCAACACGCCGATGCGCTTGCGGCGTGGGACCGGCGCCAAGCCGAACAGACACCCGAAGAATTCGGTATTCTCCCGCACCGAAAGGGAAGAATAAAGATTTTGTCCCAGCCCCTGCGGCATGTAGGCGATGCGACGGCATACCGCAGCGCGATCGGTTTTGCGCGCCAGGTCGCTGCCCAGCGTCTCGATGCGCCCGCTTTGCAAGGCGGTGACTCCGGCGATCAAGCCGAGCAGGGTCGATTTACCTACCCCGTCCGGGCCGACGAATCCTGCCAGTTCTCCGGTCTGAAACGTCAGCGAGACCTGGTCGAGAGCCAGGGAACGAGGGTAGCGGTGGCTGAGATTCCTGACCGAGACCGCGACGCTCATGTCGAAGGCCAGGGCAGGGCAGGGTCCAGACGAATGAAGGCGACGCCGGGTAATCCCGGCTTGATCCAGGTTTGCTGGGGGGCGTCCAGTTGCACCTTGACGCGGAACACCAGCTTTTGCCTTTCGGTCGCCGTTTCCACCTGTTTGGGGGTGAATTGAGCCTGAGGCGAAACGAAGGTCACCCGTCCGGGTAGCGGCCGATCGGGCCAGGCGTCCAGACGGATCTGCGCCGGCGCCCCGACCGCGATGCGCCCCGCCTCTTGTTCCGGCAAGTACACGATCATATACACATCGGCCAGATCGGCCAAGGTGAGCACCTTGCCGCCTTCCTTCACCACTTCGCCAGGTTCCGCCAGCCGATATAACACGCGGGCATCGCGCGGCGCCGTCAGGCTGGAATCCTTCAGCCGCGCTCGGATTTCGGCGACACGGGCTTGCGCTCCACCGATCTCCGCCAGGCTTTTCTGTAATGTCTCTTGCGCGGTTTTCTGTTCGTAGGAGGCTCTTTGCCAGGCGGTATGATTCTGGTCCAATAGCTGCTGCGAGGCGAGTTTTCTCTCCGTCAGCCCTTGCACGCGCTCCATGTCGCGTTTGGCAAAGCCTAGCTCGATCTGACGCAATTGCACCTGTTCGGAGGCCGCGTGCATGGCCTCCGTCGCCGCTTGCAGGGCCGCTTGTGCCGCGAGCAATTGCGCCTCCCATTCGGGAGTCTCGAGTTTGGCCAGTTCTTGCCCGGCCTTGACGTCATCGCCTTCCCAGGCGGTCACCTTGGAGAGTTTGCCGGCGAATTTTGCCGCTACGGCCAACTCGCGTGCTTCCAGCCGGCCGTTCCCCACCGCAAAACCTCGATGCTCGGCGTCGTGTTGGCGCTGACTCCACAGCGACCAGGCGATGATTCCCAATAGCACCATGAGCGATGCGAGGCCGAAGAGGCGGGATGGGAGAGTGTTGAACACGAATGGGATCCTTCAATATGACGTTCATCTTGACCCTACCCTCAAAGTATTACATTTACCGGCCTCGCTGTCGCCGTCCCCATTCCAATCGGCTGCGGTTCAAATCAGGCCGAGTTGCAGCTTCGCCGCTTCCGACATCATGTCTCGTGACCAGGGCGGGTCGAAGACGACTTCCACGGCGACCTTCGTTACGCCGGGCAGGTTGCGGACGCCCAACTCCACGTCGTGCTGGAGGATGGGGCCCATGCCGCAAGCGGGAGCGGTGAGGGTCATGATGACATGGACCGCGTTGCCGCCTTCGGGCAAAGGGGAGACGCCGCAGTGGTAGATCAGACCCAGGTCGACGATATTGACCGGAATTTCCGGGTCGAAGATGGTCCTCATCACCTCCCAGCAGTTGTTCTCCACCGCTTCCCGGTCATCTCCGGATTCCAGGTGGCTCAGGCTGGGAGGCTCCTTGCCCAGAGCGTCGGCGTCGGCGCCGGCGATGCGCACCATGTAGCCGCGCTCGGTGGTGACGGTGAAATTGCCGCCTAGGGACTGGAACAGGGTGATCACATGTCCCTGTGGCAAGGTGGATGGGGTTCCGTCTGGAATCTGGACGATATTCACGTCCCGTTGCAGGACGATGTTTTCACGACCGTACATAAGCTTTTACTCTAAGCGTTTGCGATTAATTTTCGAGAATCTGCCCGTTGACCCCACGGCTGGCAGGGCCAAGCAGGTACACATAGCGTTCGGCGAGGGTTTCCGGGGGCGGGTTTTCTGCCGCCAGCTCGCCGGGGTGGGATTTTCTGCGCAGGGCCGAATTGACCGGGCCGGGTATCAACACGTTCACCCGTACTCGCCCCATCCCTTCCAACTCCTCCGCCCACATCCTGGCCATTCCCTCCAGGGCGATCTTGGCGACCCCATAGGCGCCCCAATAAGCGCGCCCCTGGCGAGCGGAAGAGTCGCCGGTCAATACCACGGAGGCGTCATTCGCTTGCATCAGCAAGGGCAGCATCGCCCGTGTCAAGCCATGGGCCGCCGTCAGATTGATTCGAAGCAGGCGTTCCCAGTCGTCGGCATTCACGTCGGCGAGCGGTCCTAAGACGCCCAGTTCGGCGGCGCTATGTAACAGCCCATGCAAGTTGCCGAAATTGTCGGTCAGGATTTGCGCCAGTTCCCCATAATCGGCTTCCGTCGCCCCGGTCAGGTCCAGGGGATAGAGGGCCGGTTGTGGATGACCGGCGGCGACGATGTCGTCGTGAACCTGCTCCAGCCGATTGACCGCTTTGTCCAAAAGCACGATTCGTGCCCCCGCAGCCGCGCAGGCTTTCGCCGCCATACTGCCTAGGCTGCCTCCCGCTCCGGTGATGAGGATGATCCTTCCCGTGAGTTCGCCGGCTTCGCTCACGCCAATTCACCGTCCAGCCAGGCCAGTAAGTCGCCGGGGCTGTTGAGCAAACCGTCGGCGCCCCAGCCGTGGGCGGGATCGTCTTCGGGAATGTAACCGTAAAGCGCCGCCAGGGTCGGCATGCCGGCATTCTTGCCGGCTTCGATGTCACGGCGGGCGTCGCCGACATAGACGCATTCGCCGGGGGCGCTGCCGATGCGGCGACAGGCTTCCCATAGGGGCATGGGATGGGGTTTGCTCTGCGCCAGGGTGTCGCCGCTGATGATGCAGCCGGGACGCTGGTGCAGGTTCAGGCTTTCCAGCAAGGGATCGGTGAAGCGTCCGATCTTGTTGGTGACGATGCCCCAACTCAGGCCGCGCCGCTCCAGTTCGTCCAGCACCGCCTCCATGCCGTCGAAAAAACGGGTGTGGATGGCGATGTTTTCCTGGTAAAGGTTCAACATGCGTTGCAATAAGGGCTCAAGATCGGCTTCCCGTCCGTTGGCCGCCAGGGTGTAGCGCAACATGGCGGGAGCGCCGCCGGTAATCATCGGTTTCAGGGCCTCCAAGGGCTGGGCTTGCAGGCCGATTTCAGAAGCCGCGGTGTTGCAGGCATAAACCAGGTCGGGGGCGGTGTCCAGCAGGGTGCCGTCGAGTTCGAACAAGACGGTGCGCAAAATGCCGGCCATCGGGTTCATTCCTCCGGGCGCGCGAAGGCGGCCAGGTAATTGACGTCGATGTCGCTGCCCAGAGTGAACTGGCCGGTCAGGGGGTGATAGCTGACGCCTTCGATGCCAAGCAGGTCGAGACCGGCTTCCCGCGCCCAGCGGCCCAGCTCGGACGGCTTGATGAAGGTTTTGAAATCGTGGGTGCCCTTGGGAATCATGCCCAGCAGGTGTTCCGCCGCGACGATGGCGAGCAGGTAGGCTTTGGGGTGGCGGTTGAGGGTGGAGAAAAACACCTTGCCTCCGGGTTTGACCAGGCGGGCGCAGGCATGGACCACCGAAGCCGGATTGGGCACATGCTCCAGCATCTCCATGCAGGTTACCACGTCGAAACCGGCGGGTTGTTCATCCGCCAGAGCCTCGGCGCTGATCTTGCGGTAATTCACCTTGATGCCGGATTCCAGTCCGTGCAGATCGGCGATGTCCAGCAGTTCCTGGCTGAGATCGATGCCTAAAACCTCGCTTCCCTGGCGAGCCAAACCCTCGCTGAGGATGCCGCCGCCGCAGCCCACGTCGACGATGCGGCTACCTTCCCATCGGGCATGAGCCTGGATGAATTGCAAGCGTAGCGGGTTGACCGCGTGCAGGGTCTTGAATTCGCCTTGAGGATCCCACCAGCGTTCGGCCTGTGAGCCGAATTTGTGGATTTCATGGGGATGGACGTTTGCGGTGCTGGTCATGAGCTTTTCCTCAAGCTGGATTCGTAGCAATCAACCGCTCCCGCCAGGTTTGGGCCCGGGCGGTGATGTCGTCGCGGTCTAGGGTGGTGAGTTCGCGCTTGTTCAACAGGCGGCGCCCTGCCACCCAGACATCGCTGACCTGGTGGCGGCTGCCGGCGTAGACGAGGTCGGAGATGGGATCGAACAAGGGCTGGGTTTCGATGTCGCCCAGATCCAGCGCGACGATATCGGCGGATTTGCCGATTTCCAGCGAGCCGATTTCCTCTCCCAATCCCAGCGCTTTGGCCCCGTTGAGGGTGGCCATGCGCAATGCCATGGCGGCGGGAACGGCGCTGGCATCGCCCGAGACCCCCTTGGCCAAAAGGGCTGCCGTGCGCATCTCGCCCAGCACGTCCAGGTCGTTGTTGCTGGCTGCCCCATCCGTGCCCAAGGCGACGTTGATGCCGGCTGCCAGCAGCTTGGCGACGGGACAGAACCCGCTGGCCAACTTCAGGTTGGATTCCGGGCAATGCACCACGCTGCCGCCGCAACGGGCATAGTCTACTATTTCCTCCTCGGTCAATTGGGTCATGTGCACGGCGATGAAATGGGGCCCCAGCAAATCCAGTTGCTGCATCCGCTTGAATGGTCTCATGCCGTGGCTGGCGCGGCCCTGTTCCACCTCGCTGCGGGTTTCGTGCAGGTGCATGTGGATGGGGCGGTCCAACTCCTCGGACAGGGTGCGTAGGCGCAGCAGCGGTTCGTCGGAAACGGTGAACGGCGCATGGGGGGCGAATAGGGCCTGGACCAGGGATTCATCGCGCAATTGTTCGTGCAAGGCCAGTCCTTTGGACAAATACTCATCCGGCCCGCTCGCCCAGGCGGTGGGAAAATCCACCAGAATCATGCCCACGGTGGCTCTCATACCGCACTGGATGACCTGGCGGGCGGTGATCTCCGGGAAAAAATACATGTCGTTGAAGCAGGTGATGCCGCCGCGCAGCATCTCCGCCATGGCCAGATCGGTCCCATCGCGGACGAAGGCTTCCCCCGCGAAACGCTGCTCTAGCGGCCAGATATGATTTTGCAGCCATTCCATCAATGGCAGGTCGTCGGCGACTCCGCGCAACAGAGCCATGGCGGCGTGGGTATGGGCGTTGACCAGACCGGGGATGAGGGCGTGGCGGGGCAGTTCTTCCTCTCTTGTCGCCTGGTATCGGGCTTGCGCTTCGCTGACGGGTAGAATGTCCACGATCCTTCCGCCGTGGAGGGCGATGGCGTGGTTTTCCAAGGCCAGCCCATGAGGTTCCACGGGGATGACCCAGCGTGCCTTGATCAACGTGTCGATGAGCATGTGTTTAATAAACCCAGCATTTAGGTAGACTTTACCACGGGCGCGCGAAACTTTGCACTCCCAGTGGGCGAAAAAATAGCGAATTTTAGCGCAAGGAGAGAGATCGCGTTGAAATTTCAATCCCTATCCTCAACACGTTAAACTAGCGGCTCTCGCAGCCATCTGCCCCACTAGAGCAGGCATTCATCCGCCAGGATTCAGACGAAAATCGAATCGAAGCGGAAGTCGTCAAAATCGAAGCCAGCAGGGAAGGGTAACGCAGGCGGTACGATGTTTTTTCACTGTAATTTCAAACGGAGACTCGAACCATGAACAGAACCTCGATGATAGGGACTAGTGTGGCGGGATTCATGCTGGGCGCATCGGTGTGTTTGGCCCAGGAGTCCCCCGCCATGAAACTTCCGCAACCTCAGTTGGAAGGGGGAAGGCCGCTGATGCAGGTTTTGCGCGAACGCAAGTCCACGCGCGAATTCGGCGCGGACAAGTTGCCCACCACGATGCTTTCCAATCTGCTGTGGGCGGCATTCGGCATCAATCGTCCCGAAAGCGGGAGCCGCACCGCTCCCTCGACGCACAACTGGCAAGTGATCGACGTCTATGTCGCAACAGCCGATGGCTATTACCTGTACGACGCCAAATCCCACGCCTTGCAAGCGATTGCCACGCAGGATATTCGGGCGCTGACAGGAACGCAGGATTTCGCCAAGGATGCGCCGGTTAATTTGATCTATGTCGCAGACTTCAGCCGCAGGGATGCGGATGCCGGCGAAGAAGACATGAAGATCGCCGCCGCGGCGGATGCCGGCTTCATCGGCCAGAATGTCTACCTATTCTGCGCTTCGGAAGGGCTGGCTAGCGTGGTTCGCGGTTCCATCGACAAGGAAGCCTTGGCGAAAGCGATGAAACTCAAGACGACGCAATGGATCGTCTTGGCGCAGAGCGTGGGATATCCCAAAAAGTAGAGGTCGAAAAAACAAAGAATGGGGTCATGTCTTACATTGACAGACTCTTGCATATTGCAATAGCGCATCGTCACGTATTATTGCAAGTCCTTACCTTACCTTTTTGCTGACGAAGATATCTCCATATTTTTCTGGAACAAGTAGGGTAGAGATAATGAATCAGAAGCATCTAGAACAATTTCTCTAGGCTCTCACAGAGTTTGAAGGCTGTGAGATTCTCTCAGGAACTGATGTTGCGCACTGTTGATATGGGTACATATTGAGATGCGTGCCATGAAACTGCCTAGTGAGTCTGGTATTCTCAAAAAGGTTGCAAGATCAAGGATATTTTTTACAAAATATTTGTGAAAAAATCACATTGTTTTTTCTTTGCTATCATCGTAGCATCGCTGGCGGGTGTTACCCGTCGTTCGCTATTCGCTTATAGTCAATCGCTCAAAACGCATCAAATGTGCCCTATTGCAGGACGTTGTGCACAAGACGTTGAAAGTACAGGAAACAGGGGGGGCTGGAGAGCAATTACACCCATCGCTGACTACGCGCGACTATTAACTCTTCCGCCAAACATCTCGGTATATGTTGCTGGAGATTTTATTATGAAAAAAACAGGTAGTTTTTTAGTGAATAGTAAGTCGAATCGCATGCGCGTCTGGTTCTGTATATCATTTCTTATGTTGCTGTTTTCAACTACGCAAGCTGAAGCGCAAAATATAAAATGGATAACTCAAACGCCTATGCCCACACCAAAGAATTGAATTTGGCGTGGAAAAGGTAAATGATAAACTCTATGCAATTGGTGGCTTTAATGGTTCAACTCTCGCTACTGTCGAGGAGTACAACCCAGCCGATAACACATGGACAAGTAAAGCGTCGATGCCAACACCAAGAAGGATGCTTGTGGTGGCGTCCGTCAACAATAAAATCTATGCAATCGGAGGTATGAATTTCACGGACGCCAACACAGTTACCTATTCCAATGCCACAGAAGAATACGATCCTCTCACAAATACCTGGGCATCGAAAGCGGCATTCCCGATGCCACCAGCTTTCAATAGTGTCTTAGGCAATGCGTTTATTGGTGGCGCAGCGGCTCTTGGAAAAATTTATATATTTGTTTTTAATACAAATATTCATGGCACGACGGCGACTTATGAATATGATCCAGTGTTGGATAAGTGGGATACTACTAAGGCGCCTGTACCTTTCTCCTATACGCGATATTCAGCAGTGTCGGTAAACGATAAGGTTTATGTTCTTTCAACAGACCATGACATGGGCATGACTGAAAACGGCAGTCTAGCGGAATACGACCCGAAAACAGATAGTTGGACGATTAAACCTGCGACTTCTACGCATCTCAGTCTGACTAGCTTGGCAGCAGCACAGAATAAGTTGTATGCCGTTGGTGGGTTGAAGTCGACTGTAGTTAATCGAATTAATCGATCTAACGTCAGCGCAACCGTGGATGCATTTGACCTGTCTCTCAATCAATGGATACCTCAGATTCGCATGCCGACTGCTCGCTATTCTGCCGGCGTTGGCACCGTGGCTGATGAAATCTATGTTATTGGCGGTGCAGATATAACCGCTGCCCCTCTTTCAACTGTAGAGAAGAGAGGCGTGCAAATACAGCCTACCGGTCTGCAGGTCGGAGGAATAGCCGTTGGCCTTCGTCCCAGTATTGTCCTCTGTGAGAACCTAACAACCGGTCAGAGAGTTCAGGTTACGGTGCAGAGAAAGCAACGATGGAACTGCAAAACTGATGGATTATCGGCCAAATCAGGCGATCTAATCAGGCAAACCGTGACAGGCGATGCGAACTAGCCGATGGGGGATGCAGGGTCATGTCTTGAGATAGCGTGCCATCATGTATTATTTCAAGACCTGATCCTATCCCCATTACAGTAATGATTGTTTAGAAAGACTTGAGATATATAGTCGCTTTGATAGCCTTAATAGTCAATGGGTTGTAAGCCTTAGACCGGGAATTGCTGATAAATTAAACGATTCCCCATCTTTGCTTCGGTCACCCGACGCGAAACTAGGCAAGGCCGATTTAAAACTCATCGGCGAAGTTAATGAGCTTTCATACCTTTCTGATCCCGTCAGAATATCCCCAAGCCCACTTTATTGAGCGTAAATTTGGTCGAATACGCCGCCGTCGGCGAAGTGTTTCTTTTGCGCGTTTGCCCAGCCGCCTGCGACCTGTTCGACGGTCAGTAACTTCAGCGTGGGAAAACTGGCTTGATTTTCCTGTAAGATTTTCGACGAACTGGGCCGGAAGTAATGGCGGGCGATCAGACGCTGCGCATCGTCAGACCATAGATATTGCAGATAAGCCTCCGCCACCTTGCGCGTGCCCTTCCGATCGACGACTTTATTCACTACGGCGACTGGGGAATCGGCTTCGATGCTGACGGAGGGGATGACGACGTCGAAATCCTCGGGATTGATTTTTCGGGCGATCAGGTAAACCTCGTTCTCGAAGCTCAGCAACACGTCGCCGATGCCGCGTTCCACGAAGGTCGTGGTGGCGCCGCGTCCGCCGGCATCCAGCACCGGAACCTGCTTGAACAGCTTGCCCACGAACTCGCGCGTCTTATCCTCCGAGCCATATTTCTGCTTGGCAAAGCCCCAAGCGCCCAGGTAACTATAGCGACCGTTTCCAGACGTCTTCGGGTTGGGAATGATGGGGCTGATGTCGGGTTTGGTCAGATCGTCCCAGTCCTTGATACCCTTGGGGTTGCCTTTTCTGACCAGGAACACGATGGTGGAGCGGTAGGGCGCGCTGTCGTTCGGAAACGAAGAGCGCCAATC
>JAQTSI010000145.1 GCA_028711365.1 Methylococcaceae bacterium | reverse complement strand
CGCGTTCGTCGTAACGGGGGGAGGGCGCCTGCGGATCGCCCTGCAGTATGCCGAAGTCGGCGAGCAACTCCCGCACCGTCTGCGCTTGCGGCCCCGGCAAAGGCAGATAATGGGCGCCCCAGGGATAGGCCGAGATGGCGTTGCGTCCGCCGCGAGCATTGCCGCCGACGGCATCTTCCAGTTCGAACAGGCGGAAATCGGCAAACCCCGCCTTGTCCAGCTTCCAGGCGGCGGAAAGCCCCGAGACTCCACCGCCGACGATGGCGACTGGTAGCCTTCGAGTCTCGGTGGGGGGCGGAAAATCGCGCTGCTTCAGCCGGTGGCCGCGCTCGAACCCGGCGGCGAGCAATTCGCCTGCAGGCGGCCTGGGTTCGTTTCGCTGCCCACAGGCGGGTAGACAGGCGGCTGCCAGCCCGCACAGGAATTCGCGGCGGTTCATTCAGAGAATATTGGAATAATCCGCCTCCAGTTGGCCGAAATTGAGGGAAGTCATGAAGCGGCTGAAGCTGAACCAGGCCGTCAATCCCATCAGATCGGTGAACTGGGGTGGCAGATATTTGGGCGGTACGATGACGCCTTCTTCCACCAGGTCGGCGATGACCTTCATGTCGTCGATCATGGTCTTGCCCACGAACAGCAACGGCAGGCGCTGCGGCTTGCCCTTGCTGACCGCCAGGCGGATGAAGTTGTAGATCAGCACGAAGCCTTTGATATAGGTCAGGTCCTTGGTGAACGGCATCCCCGCCGGCGTGCTGCCGCGAAACACCCGGCTGGTGAGGGCCCAGGCTTCGTCGAGGTCTTCCCCCTTGTCGCGGAAGAAATCGAACACCTCGACGAAGTCCGCACCCTCCTCGGCGAGGGTCACCCCGCGCACCCGGTTGATCAGTTTTTGCAGGCGGGTCGGGGTGGATCGCATGGCGAGGATCTCCATCAGCGTGGCCAGGCCTTCCTGGGTGATGGTGGCGGAGGGCGGCCCTTTGCCGAGAAAAGTGCAATAGGGCTGAGCCTGGCCGTTCAGGGTCGTGCCCAGGTGCACCCAGCCTTCGTGGACTTCAAGGACGCAAAGGTCGCGCTGGTTGAACAGGGCGTCGCCGCGCAGCTTGATATAGTCCGTGCCGGCGGCGGCGTCGGAAGCGATGCCGTCGCTGACCATCACCCGCAAGCCCGCACCGGGGAAAGCCGCGTTGATGCGCTTGTTGAGCATCTCCACGGCTTGTTCGGCCGGGATCGTGCGCGGCTCGTCCTTGAGGAAATCCAGTTGCATGAGATTGGTCAGGGTTTCCTCCATCATGCTGCCCAGATCGGCCAGGGTCGGATCGCCGGCATGGAACACATCGCCGGCGGAGCCGTAGAGCTGTTGGGAAATCAGGGCGAAATCGGGCGTGCCGCGCGATTCCAGCATGCGCACCACGTTGCGGTATTCCCGGCAGATGCGCCGCATGATGACGCTGAGGGCGTTGAGCTGGCCCAGCTTGCGGGTCAGGTCGCGTTCGATCTCGTTGAATTCGCGCTTCTTCTCCAGCGCATCGAAATTCAGTGGCAGGTGTTGCCGATAATAGGCCGCATCCACTTCGGGCAGTTTCCGGCACTGGGAGGCGATGAAATCCAGTTTGATGTCCTCGTTCCACTTGATGGCGTCCAGCACCCGGATCGGTTTTTGCGCCGCCACGATGCGGTCGGAGAGAATCTTGACTTGTTCCAGATAGGCGGGGTTCGGGGCCATGGTTCAGGGCGAGATGAGGAAAGGGGCAGGTTGGCCTCCTGGCGAGTCATGCCCGGTTTCGCCAGCGGAGGAATCCGAGCCGAGATCGATGAGCAGGAGCTGTGCGTCGGCCTTGCCGACATTTTCGGCTCTCATCGGCGGGCCGGATTGCCAGAAGGCTTCGCCTGGACCGTAGACATGGATGCTCGAGCCTTGCTCGACTTTCAACTGGCCCCTCACTACGTAGCGGGGGCCTGTGGATGGCAGCGGGATGTTGCCGCCTTGGGGTATGGTGAGCTTGGTCAGCCGGGTTTTCACTTTGGACGAGGGCAGGTCCAACTCTTTTTCCAGCAAGAGTTTTCCGGCTCCGTCCGCTGAATCCCCGCTCCAGTCGGGATCGTCGATGAGCATCGCCAAGGTTTCCGGCCTGGACAGCAAGGCGGAGGCTTTCCATAGCATGAGGCGGCGACTGCCTCGATAGGCTTGGGCAAACGCCGCGCCTTCCTCGCTGAGCGAAGGATCGGGTTCATGCGTCAAGACGACATAGCCTTGTCCGTGGGCCTTCATCCATTCCAGCATTTTCGTCTTGCTGTCGATTTCGACCAGGGGTTGCCGCAGTCGGCCCAGGAAATTGAAATCGCCGTTGTATTTGCTCCAATAGGCGATGGGGGTTGCAGAGCGCTCCGCCGCGCTCAGACGATCGGCGAACGGTTGCAGGTCGTGGAAATGCCAGCCTACCTCGCGGTAGATCAGATGGGCGGTGAACATCAACGCAAGCATGGCCAGGGTCAGGCCGTGAACGCCCTGTTGCGGGCAGGAAAAACGCCAGAATGGCAGGCTTGCGCCGATTCCGACCAAGACCAGTTTCGCCCACAGCGGGGTGTAATGGGCGATTTCCTCGGCTTCGTTCTTGAATTCCTCCAGATTCAGTTGCGGCAACATCACGAATGCCAGGGCGAAACCGGTCAGCAACAGACCGATGGGGACTTGGTCGAAACGTAGGAGGGGCCGGTCGGGACCGCCCAAGATGCGGGCGGCGACCAGGGCCAGCAACGGATAGAGGGGCAGCAGATAATGGATCTGTTTGCCGCTGATCAGGGAAAAAGCCAGCAGGATGGACAGACTGTGGATGATGCAGAATCGAAGTCCCAAATCCAGTTCACAGCTTCTGGCCGAACGCCACAACGGCGGCCACCAGAGCCAGGGAAACAGCAGCACCGGCAACAACTCCAGGTACCAGCAGAAGGGTCGCTGGTGGGCGAAGGAATTGGCCAGGCGTCCGGCGGATTGGCCCCAGAAAATCAGCTTGCGATAGGCCTCGCCCCCGGCGTAGCCGGCGGGAATGGCCCAGGCCAGGGCGATGACCGCGCCCAGCAGGATCGCAGCCAACAGGGACAGATACCAGCGGCCCCAGCCGGGTTTCGGTTTCAACCACGCGGGAGCGAACAGGGCCGATGGCAGAATCAGCAGCAGGATCACCGGTCCCTTGGACAATAATCCGCCGCCCAAGGCCAATCCGGCCAAGGCCCAGCCGGCGCGGGTTTCCCCTTGAGCGGCGCGGATCACCCCCTGCAGCCCCAGCAGGGTAAAAAATGCCATCAGCATGTCGTACAGGGTGAGCGAGGTCCAAAACGACCATAGTGGCATGGCCAGCAGGAACAGGGGGGCCAGCCGATGGCAGGCCGGGCGTTGCGGCCACAGGCGACGGGCCAGATCGGCAGTCAGAACCAAAGCGCCCAGACCGAACAGCGGGGCGACCAGCCGGGCGCTCCATTCGTTCACGCCGAAAACCCACCAGGTCAACTGGATGCACCATGGCAGCAGCGGCGGTTTGTGGCTGTAGGGCTCGCCGTTGAGATGGGGCACCAGGAAGTCGCCCCGCTGCCACATCTCCCAGGCCACGGAAACCACGCGGGTTTCATCCACCGGAGTCAGGGGCCTGAAAAACAAGCCCATCGACACCAAAGCCAGCCAGATCAGGAAATAATCTCCCGGGTAAAAGCGATGCCGCATGACCATCATCTATCCCAATCGATCGACTTGGGAATGGAATCTAAGCATCGATTTTGCCAAATTCCTCGATTTCCGCCACGAACGCCCTACGCTGCAACCACATTACGCCGAACAGGTCGATGATCCCCACCCACAACCGATGCCAGGTGCCGTATTTGGAAACGCCCGTCAGGCGGGGGCGGTGATTGACCTGGACCGAGACGACCTTGCCGCCGGCGCGCTGGGCGAGGGCGGGGAGGAATCGGTGCATGTGGTCGAAATAGGGCAGCATCAGGAATAGATCGCGGGAAAAAACCTTCAGGCCGCAGCCGGTGTCCGGGGTGTGGTCGCGCAGCAGGCCGCCGCGCACGGTGTTGGCGACGCGCGAGGAGAATTTCCTCCAGCCGGTGTCTTTCCTGAGTTTGCGGTAGCCGGCCACCATGGCCTTGGGGTTTTCCTTCCGCAATTCCCCCAGCGCCGCCAACAGCCGGGGAATGTCGGCGGGATCATTCTGACCATCGCCATCCAGGGTGGCGATGGCGTCACCCCTCGCGGCGCGGATGCCGTTCAGCAAGGCGGTGCTTTGGCCGCAGATGCGCAAATGGTGGAGGACGCGCAAGCGGGGGTATCGTTCGCGCAGGGCCAACAGGCGCGCCAAGGTGTCGTCGGTGCTGCCATCGTCCACATAGACGATTTCATAGGCGCACCAATCTTCCAGGGTGCGGGCGATTTCCTCCAGCAGGGGGGAGAGGTTTTCCGCTTCGTTGTGCACCGGCACGACGACGGATAGTTCCATTCGATCAATCTCATTCATGGGATTTTATGGCGGCAGGAAGCCGCTTTCACAGAGTCAAAGTTTGCCCAAGTAGCTGACGCCGGCTTCGCCGGGGACGATGCGGCCCATGACGAAAGGATTTTCCCCCGCCTCGCGCAACCGTTCCAACGCGGCGGCTTCGTCGCCGGCGGCCACGCAGATGATCATGCCGACGCCGCAATTGAAAGTGCGCAGCATCTCGGCTTCCTCCACGTCACCGTTGAGCCTGAGCCAGTGGAAGATGGCCGGCAGTTCCCAGCGCTCCAACTCGATCAGGGCGCGGCATTCGGGGGGGAGGACACGCGGCAGGTTCTCGGTGATCCCGCCGCCGGTGATATGGGCGAAAGCATGAACCCGCACCGCTTGCAGCAGATGCAACAAGGCTTTGACATAGATGCGGGTCGGCTCCATCAGCCAATCGCTCAAGGGTTTGCCATCCAGTTCGTCTTGCAGACCTGCTCCGGATCGTTCCAATATCTTGCGGATCAGGGAATAACCGTTGGAATGGGGGCCGGAGGAAGGCAGGCCGATGAGCCGGTCGCCAGCACCGACTCGGCTACCGTCGAGGAGTTCTTCCTTTTCCACCACGCCGACACAGAAACCGGCCAGGTCGTACTCGCCTTCCGGATACATGCCGGGCATTTCGGCGGTCTCCCCGCCCACCAGGGCGCAGCCGGCCAGCTCGCAGCCGCGGCCTATGCCTTCCACCACGGCGGCGGCGGCGTCCACATCCAGTTTGCCGGTGGCATAATAGTCCAGGAAGAACAGCGGTTGCGCGCCCTGCACCACGATGTCGTTGACGCACATGGCGACCAGGTCGACGCCCACGTTGGCATGCCGGCCCGACTCGATGGCCAGTTTGAGCTTGGTGCCGACGCCGTCGGTTCCTGCCACCAGCACCGGTTTTCGATAGCGCTCCACTGGTAGCTCGAACAAGGAGCCGAAGCCGCCGAGTCCCGCCAGGACGCCGGGTATTCGGGTTCTGGCGGCCACGGGCTTGATGCGCTCTACCAGGGCATTACCCGCACTGATGTCGACGCCGGCGCTCTGGTAACTCAGGCCCTGCTTGGGGGGCGTATTCAATGCTGCTACCTCTCAAAAAATGCTTGGAATCGTTTCCGGCAGTTGTTGGTCAGGAACTGTCCGGGGTATGGTATTGTACAACGCCATCAGACCAACGGCTTGTTTATAGGTTGACAGGGTGAAAGCCAGGCATATCCCCAATATCATCACCATTTGCCGAATCCTACTGGTCTATCCGACCATCGCCTTGATGTTGGCGCATCGATTCGATTGGGCTTTGGCCTTGTTCTGTGTCGCCGGCTTGTCCGATGGCCTGGACGGTTTTTTGGCCAAACATTACCACTGGCAAAGCCGCCTGGGCTCCTATCTCGATCCTTTGGCCGATAAATTGCTGTTGGTCTCCAGTTTCCTGGCCCTGACCTGGATGGGGGTGTTGCCGGTCTGGCTGACTTTGGCCGTAGTATTGCGTGATGTCGTCATCGTTTCCGGCGCGGTGGCCTATTATTTCCTGTTGCATCCCTTCGAGGGGAGTCCGCATTGGACCAGCAAGGTGAACACTTTCATGCAACTGCTGCTCATCGTCGTCGTGCTGTTTCAACAGGGCGTCATGCCCTTGCCACAGGGCTTGTCATTCCTGCTGTGTCTGGGGGTTTTTCTTACCAGTCTGGCGAGCGGGATGATTTATGTCTATGTCTGGGGGAAGAGCTATTGGAGGGAAACTCATCCTGCGCCCTGATGGCGCAGGATGAGAAGTGCATGGGTTCAGCGAGGAGGCGTGGCCGTCGAGCGGGGCAGGGGAGGGAATCCGCTCAACATCGTCTGGATGGTATTCCAGATGATTTGGGTTTTTTCCTGGGGGCTTGCCGAGTCATCCCATTCATCGCGCGCCGTTGCCCGCCACATCAGTTTGCGAGTCTTGGGATCCTGGATATCCAGGACCAGGGTGTTTTCTTCGTATTCTCGCACCTGGGTGTCGGGGCCCATGCCTACCGGGTAATAGCTGTACCGGCCCCATCCCCAGCCATAGCCGTAATAATGGTTGTAGATGACGACTTCGCGCTGCCGGGTCCTGGCGATATGGTAATTCACCAGGAAATCCGCTGGCCGTGAGGGGGTGGTTTCCTTGCGATAGCCTTTCATCGCCAACTCGCGATCGACTGCACTCTCCACTCGCTGGTGCAGGAGGCTGTCGGTTTCCACCACGATATCCTTGCCGATGGGTTCGGCATCGGGTATCCAGGCATAACTGCGCAGGGCCCAGAAATCCACGGTGGGATCGAAGTCGCGGTTGACCCGCACGCCGCTGCAGCCGACAAGCGCCAAAACCCACAAGACGAATAAGATTTTAAGCCAATTCATGACGGTTTCTCCTCAACATCCAGATCGGTGCTCAAGTTTAGCGTTTGGCGGAAGAAATTCCTCGCAGACCTCTTTTTAGTCGGCCCAGGGCATGGTCAGAAGAGAAAAGCGGGAAAAGCGCTGGTCGCTGGGGCGATTCCTGCTTCGATTGAGTTCATTGCTGGTGCTGATGCCGACGCTGGCCATCGTGGTGATGCGCTGGGTGCCGCCTCCCAGCAGCGCGTTCATGCTGAGGGACGAGGTTCTGGCTTGGTGGGAAGCTAAGGAGGATTTCGTACTCCACCAGCATTGGGTCGATGGGTCAGACATGGCGCCGTCGGCGGGGCTCGCGGTGATTGCCGCCGAAGATCAGCTTTTCACGAGTCACTGCGGTTTCAATCTGCGCGCCATGGCCCAGGCGTGGGAGCGCAACCAAAAGGGGGGGCGCATCCGGGGAGGAAGCACGCTTTCCCAGCAGACGGCGAAGAACCTTTTTCTTTATCCCACACGAAGCCTGCTGCGCAAGGGCTTGGAGGCGGTGCTGACGGTGCTGCTGGAACTGCTATGGCCGAAAAGCCGAATCCTGGAGGTCTATCTGAATATCGCCCAGTTCGGCGACGGCATCTACGGGGTCGAGGCGGCAAGCCGGGAATTCTTTGGAAAACCTGCCCGGTTGATGACGCCTGCCGAGGCTGCCTTGCTCGCCGCCGTATTGCCGAATCCCTTGCGCTTACGCGCCGATAGGCCCTCGGCTTATGTATTCAAGCGTCAAGCCTGGATTTTGAAACAGATGCGGCAGTTGGGAGGAACCATCGATCTGCGTTAATTGCCGTGCCCGTGGCGGCCCATACCCCTGCGCTGTATCCGCTCCTGCCTGAGTTTTTCGAATTTCTCCATTTGCTCTGCGGTCAACACGGCTTTCAGCCGATCTCGCATCTTGTCATGCAACTCTTGCCGTTGCTTGCGCAGGGCTTCCTGTTGTGACTTGGTTTCCTCGAAGATCTTGCGAACTTCCTCGGTTTGCTGTTCATTCAGTTTCAATTCCGATTGCAGTTTCTGCATCTTCGGCATGGGTTTGGGTTCGTCCGCTTCGGCGTAGGCGCCGGAGCAGATCAGAATGCCGGCCAGGATCAGGCCCGTGGCGCTGGTTTTTTTCATGGCTTGCTTCCTCTCTTCGGTTAGATCAGATGCCGGCGTTGCTTAGGCTCATCAGGATTTCGTTGAGGATGCCGGTGATGCGGGGATGCGCCACTTCGAACTGGGTGACGGTCTCCTTCATTTCTGCGAGCAGGTGTTGGTGTTCCTGGCTCGCTCCCGAATAGTCCAGATTCTCCTCGATGTTCTCCACCAGGCTGTTCAATTTTTCCTTCGCCTCCGGGTCGCCGACTTCGAGATTTTCGATTTCCCTGCGTAATTCTTCCAGCGCAGCGCTGATTTTTTGTTCGGTCATGGCTATCGATTCCTGTGGGATCTTAAGTTCTTCTAAAGTTCTTTATCGTAGCATGAATTGCCCTCAATAAAGGCCCCGCCGCCAGGGCGAAGGCGAAAGTGCCGGAACCTTGCCGGCAGCGGAACACGGCGAGATTGGCGTCATGGCGGGTGGAATAATATAATCCCCCGGCCGTACGAAAACCGACGGTTTATGGAGGCCGGAAGTCTCTGAGAAGTAAGCTTTGCTCCGGCGCTCCGCAAATTCACCGCTTTTGCATCTATACAAGAGGAATATCCATGAGCAAGAAATTTTCTGTAGTCGGAACCATCGTGGCAGGCGCTTTGCTGTCCGTCGCCGCACAGTCGGCCTTCGCGGACGAAGCGGTTGAAAATGGTGAAAAGCTCTACAAGCGCGAACGCTGCGAAACCTGTCATGGCCCGACCGCCGAGGGCTCGGCTGCATTCCCCAGCCTGGTGGCTAGCCCGAAGCTCAAAAACAAGGAAGAATTCACCAAGATCGTTCTGGAAGGCAAGGGCGCGATGCCCGCCTTCAAGGCTAACAAGAAAGTCGCCGATGGCGTCGACAGCCTGTTCGCCTACCTGAACGACCTGGCCGCCAAGAAGAAGTAAATCGAGCTTTCCCCTGTCCCCGTTCCGATTTTCTGGGCCGGGGGCGGGTTTTAAGCCGGGATGCGAGGGATCATTCGAGTGATAGAATGAAATCCCACTGTGATTTTTCCACCGGCATGATCGACAGGCGATTTCCTCGGCGGATCAGCGCCAGCCCTTCCAGTTCGGGCCTGTCTTTTAGTTCGGCCAGGCTAATCGTTCGTTTGAGCTTGCTGACAAAACCTACGTCCACCATGCACCAGCGAGGCTGGTCGGGCTTGCAGGCCGGGTCGTAGTGTTTGTGGTCGGGATCGAAAGCGGTATGGTCGGGATAAGCTTCCCGCACGATTTGGGCGATGCCCACGATGCCGGGTAATTCGCAATTGGAGTGGTAGAAGAACACGGGATCGCCGCGTTTCATCCCGTCGCGCATCATGTTGCGCGCCTGATAGTTGCGCACCCCATCCCAATGCTCGATCCCGCCAGGGCGTTTTTCCAGATCGTCGATGCCGAATTCGCCGGGTTCGGATTTCATCAACCAATATTTCATCGCTTCGGTTTTTCGCAGTCAGGTTGAAAATGTCCCCTGGATAGAGGTGACGATACGGTCGCGAGCACTCTATGGCAGTGATCGGATGAGCACGCAATCTTGAGGGAGGGATGGGGGTGTCGGAAGGAAAATATTGACTAGGTGAGGATGGAGTATTCCCCGCTTGCGCCGTAGCGCGCTTTCGCCCTTGAACCGGAGGTTCAGGTGGGAGCAGCAGGTGCGAATCAGGCTTTCCGCTCGGGGCGGACATGCTCACATCGACAACCGGTATGATCCCGGGGTTGAGAATTAGGCTCAAGAAAAAACCCAGCGGGCTTCGAACGCTGCAGGGAATACCCGCGACTATTATCACGTGACTGCCGGCTGAACGCAACACGGTCGCCGAAATTTTCCACTAATCCGGTTCCTGTGCGGGAGAGAGTTTCTCGCTCATCATCTCAGCCCGCTCGCCGAAATCGGTGGACAGCCGTTTGTTCTGTTGCTGAGTTTGGATGAGTTCATGGGCGATGTTGAGAGCCGCCATGACGGCGATCCGTTCGGTGCCGATCACCCGGCCCGTGTCACGGATCTTGCGCATCTGGTCGTCCAGATAATTGGCGGCGATGAGAAGATCATTGACTTCGCCCTGTGGGCAGACGATGGGGTATTCCTTGCCGAGGAGATAAACCTTGATCGGGGCTTTGGTTTCGGTCATGAGTGGGGTTCCAGGTGATTGGGGCGTGATCAAGGAATGTTCAGTGTCGGTACGGCTCGTACGGTCGCATGGGTCAGATCCGGCTTTCGGCAGGCTCTGTCGAAGTGTTAGCATAATTAAATAACCAACGGTCCACAAGGCGGAACAATGCGGAAACTATCCTACCAAGCCGTACAGGACGTGGTGCTGAGCAATGATGCGTTGATCGGCAGCTCAGCCGAAGCCCATGGCATGCTCACCGGCATGTTGTGCGTGAACGCGGCCGCCGAGCAGGAACAATGGTTGCTCCTGGTCTTCGGCGAAGCCCATGACGGATTGACGGCAGAGGAACTGGGCGTGATGCGCGAGCTCTACGATGACACTCGAAAGTGCCTGGTTGGAGTGGATTTTTCTTTCCAACTTTTCCTGCCGGATGATGATTTTCTATTGAGCGAGCGAGCGCTCGCCTTGAGTGAATGGTGTCAGGGATTTTTGTACGGCGTCGGTTATTCCGCGGGCGGCAGGGAATGGCCCGGAGAAAGCGCCGAGGTGTTGCGCGATCTGGCCGACATTTCACAACTGGACTCCAACGCCTCGGGCGATGCCGATGAGGAGGCCTTCATGGAAATCAGCGAATTCGTCCGGGTCGGGGTTCAATTGATCCATGGCGATTTGCAGCAACCGGCGCCGATTTCCAGACGTTTACATTAGTGACTTTATCCATGATCCGTTCCGCAGAATTTAAGCAGCGCCGCAAGCAATTGATGCGGCAAATGAAAAAGCATTCGATCGCCTTATTGGCGAGCGCTCCCGCCGTGACGCGCAACCGGGATGTGGAATATCCCTTTCGCCAAGACAGTGATTTCCACTACCTGACCGGTTTCGACGAGCCCGAGGCTGTGGCGGTTTTTGCGCCGAAGCGCGAGTTGGGGGAATTCATCCTGTTTTGCCGCGAATACGATGAGACCAAGGCCGTCTGGACCGGCAGGCATGCCGGTTTAGAGGGGGCGCGGGAAGTATTTGGCGCGGACGAGGCTTATCCCATCCAGGAACTGGGCAAGATCCTGCCACAGTTGCTGGATGGCCGGCGCGCCGTCTATTACCCGCTCGCCGCCGAAGGCGAACTGCCGCGGCAGATCATGGCTGCCGTGCTCGAGGTGCGCGAAAAGGCTAGGGCCGGTGCGAAGCCGCCCACCGAGTTCATCGATCTGGACAGCCTGGTGCATGAAAAGCGCTTATTCAAGAGCGAAGCCGAGCTTCAACTCCTGCGCAAGGCCGTCGAGGTTTCCATTCTGGCTCACCGGCGCGCCATGAAGACTGTTCGTCCCGGAATGTTCGAATATCAGATCGAAGCGGAATTGATGCATGAATTCATGCGGCATGGCCTGCGTTCCCCGGCTTATTCATCGATCGTCGCGGGGGGCGAAAACGCTTGCGTGTTGCATTACACCGAAAACTCCGAGCGGCTCGACGACGGCGATTTGCTGCTGATCGACGCCGGCGCGGAATACGGCAACTATGCCGCGGACATTACCCGGACTTTCCCCGTCAATGGCCGGTTCAGCGAAGCACAGCGGCAGATCTACCAGTTGGTGTTGGATGCCCAAGGGGCGGCCATCGCCGAGGTCCGGCCCGGTAAACGCTGGAACGATCCGCATGATGCGGCGGTCCGAGTGCTGGTCAAGGGTCTGGTCAGACTGGGCTTGTTGGAAGGCCGTATCTCCAAGCTCATCAAGGATGAAGCCTACAAGCCGTTTTACATGCACCGTACCGGCCATTGGCTGGGCATGGACGTCCACGATGTGGGCGATTACAAAGTCGACGATGAATGGCGGCTCCTGGAGCCGGGCATGGTGTTGACCGTCGAGCCGGGCTTGTATATCCCTGCTTCATGCCTGCATGTGGATTCCCAATGGCGGGGCATCGGTGTCAGGATAGAAGATGATGTATTGGTGACCCGGGATGGGTGCGAGGTTCTGACTTCGGATCTGCCCAAGACCGTGGCCGAAATCGAAGCGCTGATGCGGATTGAATCATGAATTACGACGTGCTGATTGTCGGTGGCGGCTTGGTGGGTGGCAGCCTTGCCTTGGCTTTACGGCAATTGCCCCTGCGCAT
>JAQTSI010000144.1 GCA_028711365.1 Methylococcaceae bacterium | reverse complement strand
GCAAAATAAGCCAAATCAGCCCGGAAAGTAGTAGAATCCGGACTTTTCAGCGTTGGATTAAGGTGACCGATGGATTCCCAGCTTATTGCAACCTCGATTTTGGTACTCGCCGACGGTCCGGCCGATGAGCAGGCCATCGTGGATGATGACGTGGAACTGGCCTTTGGCTTCGATCCACGCCTGGAATTGCATCCAAACGCCAGCGTCAACCCCGAAGACATCAGCACCCATCTTGCCTACTCGGTCTCAGCCTTTCCCTACAAGCTGTTGCGCCATACCCAGCGCATCCTCTTCTGCTACGAAAACAGGGATGGCGAAGGGCTCTATGGGGCCCTGCTCGACTTGTTCCTGGTCTTGAACGGCAGAGGCGTCCGCCTGCGCAAAAGATTGCTCAGCGGTGCGCGAGAGCGTCTTTCCGCCGATCATTACAATGCCTTGGCGTACTGTTTGATGCAAGGCGTTCCCGCCCGGGAACAAGAACTCCCGGCCACAAGAAAATCCGTCTTGACCCGGGGGATCCTCGGAATCGAACAACTCGTGCAGGTCTACGATAACAGCAAGGCGTCGGTCCGCGACCCGCTGATCGAGGCCAGGGAATACATCGAATATTTTCAACTGGAGGAAGCGCGTGAATTGCTGGAAGACGCCATCATCGATCAGCCGAATCGGGAAGATCTGCATTTCGAATTGCTGCAGCTCTACAAAGCGACCCGCGACGCCTCCCATTTCGAAGCCACACGCGAAAAGTTGAGAAACCTCATGCCCGATCTTCCCGAATACTGGCAAAATTTCGACGGTCTGCCCTTGGGAGGCAAGAGATAAATGACAACCCCTTTGCGCTTAGCCGTTCTCGGCCTTGACACGCGAGCTCAGAATCTGTTCCGGATGTTTTTTCGTGGCCCCTGCCTGAATCAAGCCGTCATCGTCGACCATGATAACGATGCCGAAGCGTTCCTGATCGACCTGGATACTCAAAACGGGGCCAAATTGTTTGCCCTGCAGCGGGAGAAGTACCCTAACCGGGTCATCATCGTGCTGTCGCTGAAAGACCAGACACCGATCGGGGCCACGGTATTCGTCAAGAAACCTGCGCAAGCGCAAAGCATGCTGTCGGCTATCGAAAAAACCCGCGCCCTGATCAAGGAAATGGACACCCAGCAGGCGCTTCAAACGCGCTTCAAGCGTGCCCCCGAGCCGCCTCCGCCGCCTCCCCTTGAAACCAGCAGACGACGCACCGACAATAAACCGGCGCCAGCCGAACTTCCCGAGCCAGCGACCCAACCCGCCGACGCCCCTCCCGCCATGAAGGTCGTTGCCAGAGCCGACAAGGAGGAAATGGCCACCCATAAAGTCGCCATGTTGCTGGACGAACAAAGTTTCAAGAGTTATCTGGGATACCGGGAGGATATCGATCCTGCCAATCCCGCCCAACTGGCCTCCGTTTATTACGATCCCAAGGAATTCCTGCAGGGCCACATCCAGTCGGCCTGCAAAATTGCCTTCGCGCGCAATCACCCCATCCGTCTGGAGACGCCGTGGAAATCCATCACGATTCTGCCGGAACAGGGACTCGTCCATATCGTCGCCGATGAGGCTCAGATTCGTGCGGCCTGTGGCATTCCTTTCCGCAGCATCATCGGGATAGACGTCGACTCGCCTTCCCAACAACAGCGGGTCAGCATCAAGCCATTGACCAAAAGTGAATTCGAGGAGATCTCCGATTCGCCCCACCTCGTGCGCCTGGATGCTTTCCTTTGGAAAATCGCCTTGCTGACCTCGAAAGGCAGGATTCCCCAGGGACTGGATCTCCAACAAGCGTTCCATCTCAAGAACTGGCCGAGCATGACGCGCATGTTATTGCCGCCGCAAGCCATGCGGATTGCGGGACTGTTGACGCAACAGCCGCAAACCCTGTTCGCGGCAGCCGCCAAACTCGGCATCCGTCAGCAATATGTATTCGCCTTCATCAGCGCCGCCCACGCATTAGGGCTCACCGAACAAAAACCGGTTGTCATTGAAGTGGAAGAAAAACCTGAACCTGAAAAACCGGCGATCCAAGCTCACCCCGAACGCAAATCGCTGCTCAAGAAAATCCTTAACCGTCTGAAATTTTTTTAAAGCTTAAGGAAGGCCAGCATGAGTCAGTACAACAAAATCATCTTCACCGGTCCGGTCGGTGCGGGAAAGACGACCGCCATCGCTTCCATCAGCGATATCCCGCCGGTCAGCACCGACGCCTCAGCCACCGACATGACGAAAGAGCGCAAAGCCTCCACTACCGTCGCCCTCGACTATGGCATCATGAATCTTCCCGGCGGTGAAAAAATCCATCTCTATGGGACACCCGGCCAGGAACGTTTCGATTTCATGTGGGATATATTGACGAATGGCGGAATCGGCCTGGTGCTTCTGCTCGATAATACCCGCGCCGACCCGTTCCAGGATCTCAAATTTTTCATCCAGAAATTCCGCGAGTTCATCGATGCCACCTGCATCGTCATCGGCGTGACGCAAATGGATTTGAGCCCGAAGCCGGTGCTGGAAGAATATCACAAGCAAATGGAACAATTTGGGCTGAAACCGCCTATATTTGAAGTCGACGCCCGCAGCAAGACCGATGTGTCTTTGCTCGTCCAAGCATTGCTCTATGCGATCGATCCGGTGCTCGAGGAAAAATAATTTGAAACGCTACACATTGGTCGACCAGCTCTATATTCACCCGACTCCCGGTGGGTGCTACCACGCGACATCGACGCCGACCCATTCCCCGGCCAAACATTTGATCCGCACCTTGTTGAAGCGTGACACCACGCCCCTACTGAACCTCGAAGGACTGAAGGAATGGACGGAATTGGCCGATGACGCCCAAGCCATGTCGATGCTGCAACGCCTTCAGGAAGTCGGTTGGGTGCAAGGCTTCAGCAGCCCTCTACACTGTATCGACAAACCCCTCGAAATAGCGTTGCCCGAATTACTGGGCTCGCTGGGAAATCAGAATAAGGTTCTGTTGGCCGACTCCCAGGGGTTTTATCTGGCTTCCAGCGGTTTTCCCCATGAAGTGGCGGAAGAATTATCCGCCCTCAGCGCCGATCTGGCGAATATGCACGAACGCCGCTCCGGTTTGTTGTTGAACAATATGGGTTTCAATTCCAGCGCCTGGGCTTTGGTGGACGCCAGCGGCAACAGCAAACTGGGGTTTTGGCCCATTTATGTCGGGAATTTGCGTTTCGTCCTGGCCATCAGCGGCATGCCCCATTTGAATCATCCCAATTTCGTCAACTTGATCTGGATGCTGACTCTTCGCTATACCTAACCCGGATTATTCATAAACCAAGAGCCATTTTCAGCAAATCAATGATTCATATAGCCTTATACTCAGAGAGGCGCGGACAAGCAAAAACGAGCCGTCTCGAACTCCACCCCGCATGTATCAATGGCTTATGTCCTTTATCCTGCGGTTTATGAATCATCCGGGCTACTAAATCTTCCGACCTAAAAGATTTTTAACATAATTATAACAGGAGGAACCGAAGGCCATGGCTCAAATCGACTTTGAAACACTGACCTCCTATGCCAAAAGCTTTGCCGGCTTGACGCCCGAACGCGAAAAACTGCTGATCGAAATCGGACCGGCCGTCACCCCCTGCCTACCCAGGATCACCGAAGCTTTTTATGCAAAATTGACATCGATTCCCAACGCGGCGCCCTTTCTGGAAAGCCGATTGGAACTGTTGAAGCAAACCCATCTTCGCTGGTTGTACAGCCTGTTCACCGGACCTTTCGATACGGCTTATACGCAAAGCATGTACAAGGTGGGCCACGTCCATGTGAAAGTCAATCTCCCGGTCGAATTCATGGCCGGCGGCATGGCTTTGATCGCAGAGGGACTGATCGGGAAAGTCGAAAACCTTTATCAAAACGATGCCGAGAAGCGCCTGGAAGCGCATGGCGCCATCAACGCCATCCTCGGATTTACCCTGATCGTCATGCAACAGTCCTTCCAGAATGCTTCGCTACACGAGGAACTGCAGAAATTCCTGAAAATCACCGGCATGAGCCGAACTTTATTTGACAATCTGGCTGCGGCCTTCGACAAATAACCCGTTTTTCTCAACCCCCTCATTCCAACAGACCAATCCAAAGGATATTAACCATGCGCGCAGACATGCTCACTTCCATCCTGCAAGAATTGAATGGCACTTCGGCAGACATCGAGGCCTCCGGCATCATCTCCACCGACGGACTCATCATGGCGGCAGTATTGCCTCAGGGACTCGACGAAGACCGCTTGGGCGCCATGAGCGCGGCCATGCTGTCTTTGGGCGACCGTACGGCACAGGAACTGTCACGGGGTACGCTCGAACAGGTATTGATCAAAGGCGCCAAAGGTTATGTGCTGATGGCCTATGCGGGCAGCGAAGCGGTGTTGACGGTCATGGCCAAACCCAACGCCAAGCTCGGTCTGATTTTCCTGGACGTGAAACGGGCGGCCGAAAACATCGCCTCACTGATTTGAGCCTGGGTGCCGCGCCACTTCTTTCGTAGAGGTTAACGCCATGCAAGACATGAAGATGGAAGATATCCATGGAGAGTTCCGCGAATATGTTCTCACCTATTACGACGGCTCCAGCCGAAAAGTGCTGGTGACCGATGTGGAATCGCCTTACCCAGAAGGCCGCCTGATCGTCTCCCGCACCGACCCGGAAGGCATCATCACCCATGTGAACCAGTCTTTCATCGACATGTCGGGTTATTCCAGGGAGGAATTGATCGGCGCGCCCCATTACATCCTGCGCCACCCGGACATGCCTCCGGTAGCCTTCAAGGATCTATGGGACACCCTGGCCCGCGGCGAAAAATGGCAAGGCATCGTGAAGAACCTGCGCAGGGACGGGGGATTTTATTGGGTCAAAGCCACGGTGATCTCCAATATCCGAAACGGTAAAGTCGTCGGTTACACCTCGGTTCGGCGCAAACCCTCTCGGCAAAGAGTCGCCGAGTGCGAGCGTTTGTATCCCACTCTTTTCTAAGCAGCCGGCAGGAGCTTCGCCATGACAACCCATGTTTTCACCGTGAGTCCGGACTTCACTCCGGATCATCTGTCCGGATGGTTCATCTTCAACACCTGGCTGCAAAAAACTCTGGACGCGCATTTCCACTTGCAACTTTACGATGACTTTCACAGTCAGCGGGCCGCCACCCTGGCGGACAAGATCGATCTGATTTACGCCAATCCTTTCGATGCGCCGATGTTGGTGCGAGAGAAAGGCTTCAAGCCCTTGGCGAGATTTGCCAGCGTCACCGACGAGGCCATCATCGCCGTCAACGCGGAGAGCCCCTATCTCAAGGTGGAGGATCTCAAACCCGGCGTCAAACTGGCAACCACCGAGGACCCGGACGTGCACATGATGGGCATGATCATGCTCGAGCCCGCCGATCTGGACACATCCACGGTCGAGATCATCGAATGCGACAGCTATGTCCTGGTCGCCAAGCAGTTGATCAAGCAAACCGCCGACGCCGGCATTTTCCTGGTCGAAGCCTTCGAAGACCTGAGTTCGGTGATTCGCAGACAACTGCGCATACTCGTCAGAAGCCAGATTCAGGTCGTTCATCATTCCCTGATGATCGGTCCCCATATCATGGAATACCGGGAAAAGCTGCTGGATGCCTTGCTGACCATGCAGGACAGCGAAAAAGGCCGGGGCGTGCTCGAGGCCTTGGGCTGTCCGAAATGGGAATACGTGGACGACGAAGAGATGGAATTCATGATCGACCTGATGGATACGCTGATGCTCTAGGCAATGGAGACGCCTAGATCCCAAGCTTCACCCCCGCCTCGAATTTCGAGCGAATGCTTCGAGGGGAGTCAGCCATGGATCGCCGCGGCGATGATGATGGCTATCCCCAAGCACATGGCGGCGACGATGGTGGCCAGGGCTTGATTCTTTTTCTCGACGATCTCGCCCCACAGATCATAAGGGGTGAGTTTGTCGATGACGATGAAACAAACCCAGAATACCACCACGCCGAGCAGCGAGAAGATGAGGGAATTCAATACCCATTCAAGTTTTATCATTTCCATGGGATTCTCCTGTGGATTACGCCGGCATCCTCGCCAGCTTATTTATGAAACGAGCCGCGTGTGACGCCCGGTTGCGCTCTTTCTTCGTCCGATCCGAAGAAACTCTTGCCGTGATATTGGGCGCGGGCGAATAACAACACAATCAGAATATGGCCGAGAATGACAAGTCGGCTAAGCATGGTCATTTATACTCCACTCAATCGTCGTCTCCTCCAGCGGATGCAAACGGATGATCGCTTCCGGCCCAGCGTTCGCGTTCAAACGATCCCTTGCGCCAAAGATAGAAGAGGGGAAAAATCAGCAATCCCAGTTCGGTCAGGAAGAAATTCGACCAGCCCGGCACATCGCGCCTGACGGTGAGCCGATCGGTAATGGCTTGTGGAATATTCGATCGGGTTTCCGATTCGATGAGGAAATAATAATTTCCGGCCGGTACGCTGGAAATGATGGCCTGATCACTGTTTGCGCCTTCGTTCCAGCATTCCTCATCACAGCCGTGATAATAATCGATCTCGCGGCCTACCTCGAAAGTCTCGCCGGTATCGCGGTTCACCAGGGTCATGTCCAGATAAAGCCAGTCATTGTCGATTTGCGCCTGGTTGTCGATCGCTACGTTGCCGGGACGCCCACTCAGACGGAAACCCTCGGTGGAAAAAGGCTCGGCGCTCTTGCCCGCAGGCAGGTTCAGCGAAGTGCTGAATACCTCCTTGTTCTGGGCGATGAGCACGAAAAACAACTGGATCAGCATGGCCGCGACGGACGCCCAGCGAAACGAACGCCAGGCCAGACGGCTGCCTGCCTCGTAGGGGCAAGGCTGATGAGGGGCGACCCCTTGGGGGGAAAGAAGCGGGGTTTTCAGACCGAAAGCCCGTTTCAAGACCTCGGGTTCGAGGTACTGCGAAAGCGACCAGAGCACTTCGTTCTCGCTTTTTTCCTCCGAAATCAGATGGGGCGGGGCGATGTAATCGGATACGAGGCAACTCTCCCCCACTGACACGCGCCAGTAAAACTCCCCTACCACATAGCCCACATCCGCTTTCGAGCTTTCGAAATGCTTATACACTATTCCGTCGTGGAGCAGGGTTTCCCGCCCCAGACGATCGCGCGCAGGAGTGGGATTGGAAGCCAGCGGCGTCACCCAACCCCAATGTCCCCTGGATTCGGTGAGCCAGCGAAAGCCCTGGTCCGGATGGTGCAGCAGGTATTCGCGCCAGGTATAGCGGACCGGGCCCTGCGTGCCGCGTTCGAGGAAGCCGATGAGGCGGAATTTTTGCCCTTCGAATTGGCCTTCGCTGCCCAAAGGGATGCTGGGTTCGATCTTGAAACGGGATTCGAAGCGGGAGAGGATCTTGAAATCGGGGTCCTCGGCATCGAGGATGGCATGGCAACTGCCGCAAGCCACGCTCTTGACCCCCGCCGCGGTGATGGCAAACGGTGCGCCGCAGGAAGGGCAGCGCAGGGCGCGGGCCTGCACCTCGCCCGCCACCGGGGCCGCACGCAGGCCGGTGAACTGCAGCGCGGAAAATTCCACCGCTTCGCCGACGAACCATAATGGCGGATCTTCGCTGTAATCGAGGGTGGCAAAAACCTTGCCGCAGCGCATATCCGCCGTGGAAGCGGGGAAACCGGCGCCGACCCGAAACGGCAATTCACCCTCCCCGGCGATGCAATGCCCCTCCTCCAGGTCGGTGACGGTGAACTCATGCCCACCCAGTTCGAGCTTCGATCCGGGCGCCAGGGAAGCACGTGCCGGCAAGGGCGAATTCGGCGGCATGAGAAAAGTCAGCGTGAACTGGCCGGAGGCCTCGCCCAGCCAGCCGGCGCGCTGGTTGTCGAACAGTACATACCACTCGTTCCACAGCCCTTGCGGGTATTGCAACTGGATGCGGCCGATCACGGCGAAATGGGTGTTGCGATAACGCCCCTCGACGCCCAATTGGATCAGGCTGGGATCGTCCAGCAACTCGGCCATGCGGCCTAAGTTTTCGATCCCTTCCCCGCTGCGCATCAGGGTGGTTCGGCAAAACTCGCAGATCGCCAGGATGGAGGCGGAGGAGCGAAATTCGACCGGCGCCCCGCAGGAGGGGCAATGGGCGGTCTTCATGGACGCTTAGCCGAGGGCGGACTTCAAACCAGTTTCTTCAGCAGTTCGGCTTTTTTCGCCTCGAACTCTTCCGCCGTCAAAATGCCCTTGGTCATCAAACCGTGCAGCTTTTCCAAGGTCGCCATCACCTCCTCGGCGGAAACCGCCGCCGTCGCGGCCGCTTGCGGCGGCGAAGATGCCGCATTCATGGCCCCGGCCATGGCCTGGCCGATACCGATCCCCGCGCCCAATCCTGCTCCCGCTCCGGCCAACCCGCCCTCGTTCTGGGCGGCCAACGGGATGCTGGTGGCGACCTGGTATTGGGTGTAACGGCTCATATCGCCGAGCACATTCATGCTGATGCGCGCATCCAGGGCTTTCTGCAATTCCTCCGGCAAGGACAGGTTCTGCACCACCAGGGTATCCAGAACCAAGCCGTAATGATCGAACACCGGCAGCATCTTCTGTCGCAAGGCGGTGCCGAGCTCTTCCTGATTGGCCGCCATGTCGAGGAAGGCAATCCCCGACTCCCCGAATAGATCGGTCATGGAACCGATCAGGGTGTTGCGCAACTGACCCTCCATTTCCTCGCTGGTGAAATCCTCGCGCGTGCCGCTGACATTGAGGTAGAACTTCTTCGCATCGGCCAGATGGTAGGAATAGATGCCGAAAGCGCGCAGACGCACGATGCCGAATTCCTTGTCGCGGATGGTGATGGGATTGGGAGTGCCCCACTTGCGATCCAGTTGCTGGCGGGTGGTGAAGAAATAGACATCGGACTTGAAAGGCGATGCGAAGAATTTATCCCAATTCTTCAGGTAGGTCAGCACCGGCAGGGTCTCGGTGTTCAGGGTATACAGGCCGGGACCGAAGACGTCGGCGATCTGGCCCTCATCCACGAACAGCGCCATTTGCGTCTCGCGCACGGTCAGCTTCGCGCCATTTTGGATTTCGAAATCCTGCATGGGGAAACGGTGGGCGAGCACGCCATCGGCCTGTTCCGTCCAATGGATGACGTCGATGAATTGTTTCTTGATGAAGTCCATGAGCGCCATGGGTTTCTCCTGGCTTGAATTGGGGTTCGACTGACGGATTCTATAACGCGGACCCCTCAAAGCCAAACCAGGACCCTAGGCGTTGGAATATTCCGACGCCCCAAACCCCCACCCAAATGGGTGACACTTCCCCGATTCCGGCCAAGACTTTGAAGCCGTGACGATCCCCCCTAGTCCATTTGAGCTAGAGCCATTCGACCGGGATACGCTTTAGCATTCCCACCCAGCGTTGCTTTGGGAATGCGTAAGCTCTTGTGGATCATGGTATTTCGATCTCCGGCCGGCGCATTGCCAGCCGAGAGTTCGGTCCACCGCTGGCTTTCGCTACCCCTTCGGCTTCCCAAACCCTGTCGCCCGTCCCCATGAGCGATTTTCCCCTGGAAGATCTGCTCTGCTTGAGGCCTGGCCGCGGTAGGGAGCAATGCCCTGTCGCTCAGCAGTCGCTCTTTCTGGGCATTTCCTGATTTGCATGTATTACTCGAGGCAAGACCATGATTCGCATATCCCATCAATGTTTCCAGACGAAAAGGCCAACCGGCTCACCTGCGGACGAATCGCAAGCCGCAAGGGGCGGCACAAGGAGGAAAGTTGCAGCCTTCGGCTTTATTTTGGCGGCCTTGGTTGGGCTGCTGCCTGGCTTGACGCTCGCGACCGACGCGACCTTCGCCTTTACAGCGGATGTCCATGTCTCGTTCAATGGCTACGACGATCACCAAGGGATATTCCAGAGCAATGGATCGGACTACCTACTGCTTTTCAATGAGACCCTGAAATCGATTCATGATGGCACCTGGGTCAACCACGATCGGTGCGCCGAGCCCGGTTCAGGTTTCGGCTTCGTGAAAGATCTCTGCAACCAGATCCAATTGGTGCGCAAACTCAACCATCTTCCCAACAACTTCTGGTATGACGCCGCTTTTCAACAGCGTGGCCACCAGACCACACTGGCGAGCGCGGGCAGGACGATAGGAACGCCGCAGGGCTTGATCGTCGCCGGCGATCTTACCGACTGCGGGGCTGGATCGAAGAATGTGCAGGTCTGGGACGGAGGCTTGCTACACAGCGAGAATTGCACCGTCGACTACGGGGACAATGGCGACCCCGGCGCGCAATTGAAGATTTTCCAGCAGCTATTCGACAAGGAGTCGGGCGTCGTTTACAAGACCTTGGCCACCATCCCCGTCATTCCAGGGCTGCGCAACCCGGACAGCGATGTGCCGTTGCAGTACCCTGTCTTTCCGGGCTTGGGCAACCATGATCTGGGCTTCGACCAGTCCGGGCTGATGATGGATTACATCCGGCAATGGAATTTTGTGCAGTTGCCATCGAGTTCC
This sequence comes from Methylococcaceae bacterium, assembly GCA_028711365.1. Lineage (GTDB taxonomy): Bacteria > Pseudomonadota > Gammaproteobacteria > Methylococcales > Methylococcaceae > Methylumidiphilus. The sequence goes on along the minus strand of JAQTSI010000144.1, from coordinate 1,693 downwards.
CGCCATGTGACCAATAGCGACCCGATCAGCGGGGCCTATTCGTGGAACTGGGGAAGGCTGCACATCGTCAACGCCGGCGTCTATGCAGGCTCGTCCAACACCAGCAAGGCCACCGACCAGAACTATGGGTACAGTCAGGATGCGATGAACTGGCTCATCGATGATCTGAAATCCTTCGCCAGCGATGGACGTCCCAAAGTATCCATCCTGGGCAATTTTCCGATCTGAAGCCCTGTGATAAAACTCACGCCTTTGCCAATCCAGGCGAGCCTTCGCGGGCTCGCCTGACGACGTGAGTCTCAAGGGCGCCAACCCATTCATCCGGTTTGCGCCCATCCGTTATAATCCTTTCGCGCGTTTATCTCCCCGATAAGCGCGCCCGCCCAGGAACCGGTTGGATCCCGCATTCGACCCGGGGCCTCCACTCAACGGAGCAGTCGCGCTTGAAGGTCTTAGTCGTCGACGATCACGGATTATTCCGCGAGGGCGTCTGCCTGCTGTTGCAGCGCATGGGCATCGCCAGCAGCGCCATTTACGAAGCGGGCAACGCTACGGGCGGTTTGGCCTTGGCGAAAAAGCACATCGACTTGGGGCTGATCCTGCTGGACATCAATCTGCCCGATCTGGCCGGGGAGTCCACCGTCCGCGCCTTCCGCCTGGCCAGCCTCAGCGCTTCCTTGGTGTTGCTGTCGGCCATCGACGATATGGCGCTGGCCCGCCGCTGCATGAACGAGGGCGCCCAAGGCTTCATCCACAAATCCACGCCCGCCGATAAATTCATGGCCGCCCTGCGCCTGATCATGGAAGGGCATTCCGTCTGGATCGATTCCCAGTGGAAAGAGGTCCCGCAGCCGCTGTCCCAAGCCCCCATCGAATTGACCGGCCGTCAGCGCGAGGTGTTGGCCTGTCTGTGCCTGGGCTGGTCGAACAAGGAAATCGCCCGTGATCTCGGTATCAGCGACAACACGGTGCGCATCCATGTAGCGGCGATCCTGCAAGCCTTGGGCGCGCGCACCCGTTCGGAGGCCATCGTCCTGGCGGGGAAATTGGGATTGACCGGTGGCTGATCCACCACGGCAGGAGTTGGAGGTCTTAAGGGAGCGCATCCGCCTGTTGTTCGCCCATGCGCCGCAAATCCTGCTGGGAGGTTGGGTCGCGGCGGTGATTCTCGCGCTCATTCTGCAAGAACGTGTCGATAGGGTGTGGCTGGGAATCTGGCTGCTGGTCGCGACCGGAATCAATATGGCGCGTTTTTGGCTTGTGAAGGCTTTCCGCCGCCATGCCGCCAGCCAGTTCAACCCGATCCGCTGGGGATGGGCGTTCGCCGCCGGTTCCGGCGGCTTCGGCGTGCTATGGGGCTTGGGGTTTTATCTGTTTTTCAAGCCCGAACCCCTGGAACTGATCCTGCTCACCCTGGTATTGGCCGGCATGGTGGCGGGATCGGTGGCCGCGCTGTCCGCCTTTCTGCCGGCTTATCTGTTTTACGTCACCGCCTCGACCGGGCTTTACATCGCCCGCTTGCTTCAGGAAGACGATGCGCTGTTCCCGAAAATCGCCGGTTTGACGGTGCTGTTCTCGATGGTGAACCTGCTTTACGCCCGCAATGCCCAATCGGTCTTGATCACCGCCATCCAATTGCGGCTCGACAAGGAAGCGCTGGCCGAGCAGTTGAACCGCCAAATCGCCGCCACCG
>JAQTSI010000143.1 GCA_028711365.1 Methylococcaceae bacterium | reverse complement strand
CTCGATATGTCCCTTGACGAATTCATGCGGTTCGCGCACATCGATGACGACGACCCCCTCCACATTGAGCAGCGCGACCGCGCCAGCGGGGGAAACCGTCTTGTATTTGCGAGTAACGCTATCGAACAAGTCCTGGATCAACAGCAGGGAGACGACGAAGTGTCCGCTGCTCAGCATCCAGTGGTTACTCAAAAATTCTATGGTCCGTTCAATTTCCATTCAGTTGCCTAGGTGATTGCGTGGAATTTTGTGGAAGGAATTGGACATTCCAGGTTTAATGGCTGCAAAAAATCTCCTTGAGCATCTGGATGAGCTGCAGGGTTCTTTCGTCGTCGATGTAGTAATAAACCCGGTTGGCGTCCTTGTGGCAAGCCAGAATGCCTTTGTCGCGCAGAATCCCCAGATGCTGGGAAATATTGCTCTGGGTGGTGCCGACTTGGTCAACGATATCCTGGACGCTGACATGATTGATGCCCAGCGTGCACAGTATTTTCAGCCGCAGGGGATGAGACATCGCTTTCAAGCACTGGGCCGCCCGGTTGATATCGCTGTCTTCCGCAATGATTCTGGCGTTCGTAACGTTCATGTCAGATTTCCGCTTGTGCTGATGGAGTTCTCGTGAGCCGATCATCCCTGCTCGGAAGGCCGACGACCACGACGAACAAGCAAAAAAACGGTAGAATACCGGCAGATTTTGCACATTGCTTAGAGATGGGGCACCACCGAGTCGTCATCCGGCGAACATGTCTTCTGAATTCACCGCGAACGATTATACTTAGAAGTTGCCTTGTCCTAAACCCATTGTGTTGCTAATTTTTTGCAGCCTTAAACTGCAGCAAATGCCTGAATCGAACGAACGTCGCCATCGACAACGGATGACTTAAGGGAATTGAACCACCATGCAGCGACACGACCTACTCAAACCGAGGGGCATGGGCCCGGCAGGCGAACGCACGAAGACAACCGCCCGCAAACCCTTTGAATGGCTTTTGAACTTTTCCGAACCCGGCTCGCCCAACCGGGGAAGCCTCATGCCGCGCACTCATAAAGACATCCAGACCCCGCGCGTCCACCCCATCGACGTGCGCAGGCTACAAGAACCACTTGACCGACAGGCCAATCACTATACGTAATGACGGGAAACACTCATGCTGAATCATAAGAATCTTCTCCTGATCGCCTTGGGCGCCACGCTAGGTGGCCTGATCGCCACCGGCGGCAGCGCGCTGGCCGAACGCGATGCCGGGGAGTTGAACACGATTCCTTTCGAAGGATTGAAAACCTTCTCCGAAGTCTATGGGCGCATCCGTCAGGATTACGTCGAACCGGTACCCGACAACAAACTGCTCGAGGACGCCATCCGCGGCATGCTGTCGGGTCTCGACCCCCATTCGGCCTACCTGGACCAGGAACAATACAATGAACTGAAAGTCGGCACCACCGGCCAGTTCGGCGGCTTGGGCATCGAAGTGGGCATGGAAAATGGTTTCGTCAAGGTCATCTCCCCCATCGACGATACCCCGGCGCAAAAAGCCGGCATCAAAGCCGGAGATCTGATCATCCGGCTGGACGACAAGCCGGTCAAAGGCATGAGTCTGAACGACGCCGTCAAGATCATGCGCGGCGAACCGGGTAGTGAAATCGTTCTGACCGTGGTCAGGGAAGGCCTCGAACAACCGCTGAAAATCAAGATCATCCGCGACGTCATCAAGGTCAAGAGCATCAAGAGCAGAACCCTGGAAGAGGGTTACGGCTACCTGCGCATCACCAGCTTCCAATCCAAGACCGGCGACAACATGCTGGACGCCATCAATGAGCTCAAGAAAAACGGCGATTTGAAGGGCTTGGTGCTGGATTTGCGCAACAATCCGGGCGGCGTATTGAATGCGGCAGTTGCCGTCAGCGACGCATTTCTGGAAGACGGTCTGGTGGTCTACACCGACGGGCGCATCGAAGACGCGAAGATGAAATTCAACGCCACTCCCGGCGACATCCTCAAGGGGGCGCCCATCGTCGTGCTGATCAATGCCGGATCGGCCTCGGCCTCGGAAATCGTCGCCGGCGCATTGCAGGACCACAAGCGCGCCATCATCATGGGCGAGAAAACCTTCGGCAAGGGCTCGGTGCAAACCATTTTACCCACCAGCAACGGCGGCGCGGTCAAGCTGACCACGGCGCGCTACTACACCCCCTCGGGCCGTTCCATTCAAGCCGAAGGCATCACGCCGGACGTGCCGATTTCCAAGGTGAAACTGGAGGCGGCAACCCAATCCGAATTCGGTCCGATCAAGGAAGCCGACCTGACGAATCATCTCAGCAACGACAAATCCCACAAGAAGGGCGATGCGAAGTCGGAGGACAAAGCCGAAGAAGCTCTCGCGGTGCAGGATTACCCTCTGAACGAGGCGCTCAATCTGCTCAAGGGGATCAACATCATGCGGCAAAGCAAGTAGGATCAAGCGATCTTTGATCGGGGACAGGGCGCCGCATGGCGCCCTTCTCTTATGCAAAGGCTTGGCGGGCATGATTGAAGGTTCTTCGCCATACCTTCACAGTCACGGCGTACCATTTGTCATGATCTTAAGGAAAGCATCTTGAAATAATGAAAATGCAGATCGAATCCATATTGAAATCCTACGCGCGTTACGCCCCGGTCTATGACCATACCTTCGGCTGGTTGCTGAGTTTTCGTGGACGATCCATGGCCGCCGGCTTCACCAACCACCGTCCGGGCAAGATCCTGGAAGTCGGGGTCGGCACCGGCATCGCGCTGCCTTTCTATCACCATGAACACCAGGTCCACGGCATCGATATTTCCCCCCATATGCTCGAGCGCGCACATCAGCGGGTACATCGCAGACGCTTGGGGAATGTCACCCAATTGACGATCATGGATGCGCGCAAGATGCAGTTCGCCGACAACACTTTCGACGCGGTGGTGGCGGCTTATGTGATGTCGGTGGTGCCCGAACCGGAAAAGGTCATACTGGAAATCGAACGGGTCTGCAAACCCGGAGGCGATGTGATCATCGTCAACCATTTCGCGGCAGAAAAAGGTTTTCGTCGTGACGTGGAAAATCTGCTCGCCCCGCTCTCCAACAAACTGGGCTGGCGTCCCGACATGCCGATCAAGGAAATACTCAGCCAAACCGCACTGCGCGAAATCGGCCGCCATACATTGCCGCCCATGGGCTTGTTTACCCTGCTGCATCTGAAAAAGGACAGCTGACTCGCAAGGCGAATGCTTGATCCCGTCTTTGGCTTTTCCGGCTAAGTGATTGTTTGTTTGAGTTTATTCGCTAGTCGTACTTACCTTGTCCGCAGCAGGATGTTACAATTGTGTGCATCCTGTCTTCGTCGTCCGCCACCTTATGTCAGCCATCAACAGCGAGCCCGCGGCGTATCCTCATCTGTTCGAAATCAAAAACGGCGCCATCGGCCTGCCCATGCTCAGGCTTTTGGGCAATAATCCAGCGACCATCGCCAACCAACTGCGGGAAAAAATACGCCAAGCCCCCGATTTTTTCCGCGGCGCCCCCATGGTGATCGACCTGCATGAATTGAGCGCTCTGGACGAGGAGGTCGACTTTTCCGCCCTGGTGTCGGCCATGCGCGATTGCGGTCTGGTTCCCGTCGGCATTTGCGGCGGAACCGATCGCCATCTCCACGCCGCGCAAACCGCCGGGCTATCCCTGCTGGCGGATGTCAAGCATGAGTCATCCCATCAGCCGGTCCAAGCGGTGGATGACAAACCCAAGCAGCCCGCCGTCATCGGCAAGGTGATCGAGCACCCGGTCCGTTCCGGCCAAAGGATCTATGCGCCCGGAGGCGATTTGGTGGTGCTCTCCCAGGTCAGCGCCGGCGCCGAGATCATGGCCGACGGCAATATCCATGTTTACGGCACCTTGCGAGGACGAGCGCTGGCTGGCGTGCAGGGCAATCTCGACAGCCGCATTTTCTGCCTGGATTTGCAGGCGGAGCTGATCGCCATCGGCGGCCATTACAAGGTCAGTGAGAACATCGAAGATTCCGTGCGAGGCCTGCCGGTGCACATCTACCTAATAGACAACTCGTTGAAAATCGAAAAAATTTAACCGCCTATAGCGGATTGGAGTACATCAGTGTCACGAATCATCGTAGTAACTTCGGGGAAAGGCGGCGTCGGTAAAACCACCACGAGCGCGGCCGTTTCCATGGGGTTAGCGCTCAAGGGTCATCGCACGGCGGTCATCGATTTCGACGTAGGCCTGCGTAACCTCGACCTGATCATGGGCTGCGAGCGGCGAGTAGTCTACGACTTCGTCAATGTCATCAATGGCGAAGCCAGCCTGAACCAGGCCCTGATCAAGGACAAACGCTGCGACAAGCTGTTCGTCCTGCCGGCTTCGCAAACCCGCGACAAGGACGCCCTCAGCATCGAGGGTGTAGGCAAAGTGCTCAACGAATTGTCCAAGGAATTCGACTACATCGTCTGCGACTCCCCGGCGGGCATCGAACGCGGCGCGACTTTGGCGATGTATTTCGCCGACGATGCCATCGTGGTGACCAATCCCGAAGTCTCCTCGGTACGCGACTCCGACCGAATGCTGGGCATCTTGGCCAGCAAATCCCGCCGCGCCGAACAAGGCGACGAGCCCATCAAGGAGTACCTGTTGCTGACCCGTTATTCGCCACAGCGGGTGAAATTGGGTGAGATGCTCAGTCTGGAAGACGTTCAGGAAATCCTCTCCCTGCACCTGCTCGGCGTCATCCCCGAATCCAAGGCGGTATTGAATGCCTCCAATGCGGGGACACCGGTGATTCTCGACGAAAAGAGCGATGCCGGCCAAGCCTATTCCGATGTGGTGCGCCGTTATCTGGGGGAAGGGGTTCCACATCGTTTCATCGACGAAGAAAAAAAAGGTCTTTTCGGTAGACTGTTCGGAGGATGATCATGGGACTCCTAGACTATTTTCGAAGTTCGCGCCAATCCAGCGCCTCCATCGCCAAAGAGCGGCTGCAAATCCTGGTGGCTCACGAGCGCTCCGAACGCAATAAGCCGGATTATCTGCCGATGCTGCAAAGAGAAATACTGGAAGTGATCCGAAAATATGTCAACGTTGACCAGGATGCCATTACCGTCACCATGGAACAGGACGACAAGCGTGAAATCCTGGAACTCAATATCATACTGCCGGAAGAGAACGAACGAAAAAAGCCTAAACGGGTTTGAGCATTAAGCAATTGCTGCAATTCCCGGCGCAAATACTCATTATATCAATGGGCTAAACAACGACCCTCCTTTTTTGTGAATAACCCGGGTTAAGTTTGCCTTAAGCCTTACCCGGTAAAGTCTCCACCATACGCGATCTCTTCGCGGTTTCTTGGAATGAGGAGACAAATCATGCAACAGAAAATCTTCGGCACCACCTTGATCGCCATTGCCGCCGTCGGCGCCGCCGCCGTCGGTTATGCGCGTCATGCCCACAGCATCGCCAATATCCCCCCCATCGACCCTGCCGTGACTGCCGATACCGCACCGCGCATGCTGATGCCGGATTTCGCCGGTATCGTGGCGAAAAATGGCCCGGCGGTGGTGAATATCAGTGTCAGCGGGCATTCCAAGGTTGCGATGACACCGATTCCGCAGTTCGACCCCAACGACCCCTTTTCCGAGTTTTTCCGCCGTTTCCAGCCGCCGCAGAGCGAAATGCCGATCCGCAGCATGGGTTCGGGTTTCATCGTGAGCCCTAACGGGGTGATCATCACCAACGCCCATGTGGTGGATGGCGCTTCCGAGGTGAGCGTGAAACTGACCGACAAGCGCGAGTTCAAGGCCAAGGTGATCGGTGTCGACAAACCCACCGACACGGCGGTACTGAAGATCGATGCCGCCGGATTGCCCAGCGTCCATCTAGGCGATCCGGGTCAAACCGGTGTGGGCGAATGGGTGCTGGCCATCGGTTCTCCCTTCGGTTTCGAGAATAGCGTCACCGCCGGCATCGTCTCGGCCAAATCCAGAACCCTGCCCGATGAAGGTTTCGTACCCTTCATCCAAACCGATGTCGCGGTCAATCCGGGTAACTCGGGCGGCCCCCTGTTCAATCTGAGTGGCGAGGTGATCGGCATCAATTCGCAGATCTATAGCCGTACCGGCGGGTATCAGGGTTTGTCTTTCGCCATTCCCATCGATGTGGCCATGAAAGTCGAAGAGCAGTTGCTGCGCGACGGCAAGGTCAACCGGGGCCGGCTCGGGGTCAGCGTCCAGCCGGTGGACCAGTCGCTCGCCGAATCCTTCGGATTGGACAAGCCCGAAGGAGCATTGGTCGATGCCGTACCCGAAGGCGGTCCGGCGGCAAAGGCAGGGATCCAGCCCGGCGACATCATCCTCAAGTTCAACAATCTACCCATCCAGGAGCCATTGGATGTGGCCAGGCGCATCGCCGAACTGAAACCCGGTTCGGAAGTCAGTTTGACCCTATGGCGCAATGGCCAACAGAAAGACATCAGCCTGCGGGTTGGCGCGGCAAGCGACAGGGAACAGGCGGTCGAGGAAACCGTGGAACCGGCGAAAGGCCGATTGGGATTGGCGGTGCGTCCGCTGTCGCCACAGGAGCCCAAACAGCCCGACTTGGACGGCGGGCTGGTGGTAGAGCGTTCGAGCGGACCGGCGGCGCGGGCGGGTATACAGCCAGGAGACGTGGTGTTGGCGGTGAATGGCCATCCGGTGAGCGAATCCGGCCAACTGCGGGAATTCACCGAAAAGGCCGAAAAACGCATCGCCCTGCTAGTCCAGCGCGGCAATGCCCGACTCTTCATCCCGGTCGAATTGGGTTGAAGTTTTGATCAGCCATCACATCAAGAGGAAAAACCATGAGCAAGTCGATGCTATCCGCATTTATCATCATCCTGGCCGCTCTCACCTTGGCCGGTTGTATTCCCCCTCCGCGGCCCGGATTTGACGATCCGCCGCCCCCTCCGGGCCGCCATGGATTTGATGACTACCGTCCGTCCCCTCATCATCCGCCGCGCTGATTGACCCGGTGGTGTAATTCAACAAGCCTTCAGGGTTCATTAGAACCAGTAATACGGAACGGAGCGGCTCCCGACGGGGCTCAACCCTCTTGAAAGACAGGTAAACCGTTTACAATACATAAGCTTGCATTTGAAGATCAAGCATGGCATGGAACCTGAATCGTCTCGGTGGAGTTTTCTACTTTACCGAGACGTAACGATCATGACTAATTCATCTGCAACCCCAAAATCCGGCCTGGCCGGACTCGCCCAGAACTGGCAGGGCGATCTGATGTCAGGGTTTCTGGTCTTCCTGATCGCTTTGCCCTTATGTTTGGGCATCTCCATGGCTTCCGGCTTCCCGCCCCAGGCCGGCATCATCTCCGCCATCATCGGCGGGGTGCTGGTATCCCGCATCAACGGCTCCTTCGTCACCATCAATGGCCCGGCAGCGGGGCTGATCGTGGTGATCTACGATTCCGTGCAGGAATTGGGCAAGGGCGACGCCATGACCGGCTATCGATACACCCTGGCGGCCATCGTTTGCGCCAGTGTGATCCAGGTCTTCATGGGCTACTTCAAGGCGGGCAAGCTCAGCGCGTTCTTCCCTTCCTCCGTGGTGCATGGCATGTTGGCCGCCATCGGCATCATCATCATGGCCAAGCAGATTCATGTCATGCTCGGCGTCAAACCGGATGCGCAAAATCTGTTTCAGACCATCGGCGCGATTCCCCGCAGTTTGATCGACATGAATCCGGAGGTAGCCGTGATCGGCGGCATCGGCATCGGCTTGATGATCGTTTGGGCTGCGCTGAAAAACCGCTATCTGAAAATGATCCCCGCGCCGATCCTGGTAGTGTTGATCGGCATCGGCCTGGGGCAATATTTCGATTTGGATCATGAACATATATTTCTGTTTCTGCCCAACGATCCGATCCTGCCGCATCATGAGTTCAGCGTGGGTCCGAAGTTTCTGGTGGCCATTCCGGAGAATTTCATGTCCGGTTTCGCTTTTCCCGATTTCTCTCTGATCGGAACATCGACATTCTGGATACAGGTGATCACCATCTGCCTGGTGGGCAGCCTCGAAAGCCTGCTCAGCGCAGCGGCGGTGGACAAGCTTGATCCGTTCCAGCGCTCATCCGATCTCAACCGCGACCTGCTGGCCGTGGGTATCGGCAATACGATATGCGGTCTGATCGGTGGCTTGCCGATGATCGCCGAAATCGTCCGCAGTTCCGCCAATGTGAACAATGGCGCCAAGACCTCCTGGGCGAATTTCTTCCATGGTTTATTCCTGCTGGTGTTCGTGGCGCTGTTTCCCAAACTGATCCATGAGATTCCGCTGGCGGCTCTGGCCGCATTGCTGGTTTATACCGGTTTTCGGCTGGCTTCGCCCAAGGAATTCGCCAAGACCCTGGAAATCGGCACCGAACAATTCGCCTTGTTTATCATCACTATCGTCGGCGTGATCGCCACCGATCTGCTGATCGGCGTGGTCATCGGCATCCTCGCCAAGTTGACGATCCATATCCTGCGCGGCGTAAAACCGGGCAATCTGTTCAAGATGGACTATGTCATCGATGGCGATGGAGAGGGCGCTTACCATGTGCGTATCGAGGGCGGAGCGGCGATCTTCACCAACTTCCTGTCCTTGAAAAGCGAGTTGGCCGAGTTGCCGGCGGGCGAGAAAGTTTTTTTCGATCTCTCCAGGGCCGAACTGGTCGACCACACGGTCATGGAATTCATCCATCATTACCGCGAAGATTATGCTCGCCGGGGCGGGCATTGCGAGATTCGCGGTCTGCAGGAACATGAGCCGTTTTCCGACCATCCTCTGGCCGCACGCAAGCGGGTTGCCTTGGAAAAGTAATTTCCCGGAAAGATGAGTCCCCGCTCATCTTTCCGCCTGCCATGCGGCATGACGCAATGGCGCGCAAATTCCGGGTACATCGGGTATATCCGGTTCATCCTCGGGATATATAATGCGGCCATGACGTTCTCCAAACGCAACCCGAAAAACCTGCTGGACCGTCCCGCCCGCTTGCGGGGCATGGCCCTGCTTGCGCTATTATCTTCCGTCCTGGCGATTCTCGGTGGCATGATTTGGCGCAACCTGGAGCGTTTGGACACCGTGCAGGCCTATGTCGGCTATTCCCACCGGATTCAGGATGCAGGATTGAGTCTGCAGCAGGCTTTGGTGGATGTATTGTCCGGCGGCGCGCTGAACGCCACCATCCTGAAGCCGATATTCGCGAAAATTGGCAAACTGGCCACCGAAGATGCGCATCTGGCTCAGGATACTCCGGCTAAGCTGCATCGGGTGAACGCCTCCGTGAGTCGGGCAATGTCCAGGGCCGGAGACAGTGGCAAAGGTGAATTGTTCGATGCCTTGCGCGTGATGCACGAGATCATCGACACCGAGACCGAGCAGCGCGAAAAAGTGCTGGAGGAAGTCAGCCGGGAGGCTTTGGCGGAATTGGAATTGGCCACTTTCACCTTGATCCTCATCCTGCTGCTGACCTGGTTGTTCCTGCGCAGGCGCATCCTCACACCATTGCATGATCTCAAGCAATTGTTGCTGAACCTGGCCAAGGAAGATTTCACTCCCATTGGCACCGACCATCTCGATACTCTATTATTGCCGGTGTTCAACAGCTACAACGTCATGGTCACCCACTTGGGCGAACTGGAGGAAGCCAAACGCATGTATGCCGAATCCCTGGAAGCCGAGGTTCGTTCCGCTACCCAAGCGCTGTTGGAACAGCAGCGCAGCCTGGCCAGCGCGGAAAAACTCGCCGCCGTGGGCGAACTCGCCGCCAGCCTGGCCCATGAACTGCGCAATCCTCTGGCAGGAATCCAGATGAGTTGCGCCAATCTACGCCAGGAAATCGACGATTCGGACCAGGCCGAGCGCCTCGATCTCATCGGCGCCGAGCTCAAGCGCATGACCCGGCTCTTGAACGGGTTGCTCGATCAGGGCAAGCAAACGCCACCCCCGGCAAAAGTTTTCAACTTGGCTTCATTGGCGAAGGAACTGATCGCCCTGACCCATTATCAGATTCCCGCCCATATTTCCCTGAGCTGCGACATACCCGGCAATCTGGTCTGTCGGCTGCCGGATTGCTCATTGCGTCAAGCCCTCCTCAATTTGATCCTTAATGCCGCCCAAGCCCTGGATGAGACGCCCGGAACGGTGAATGTGAGCGCCCGCCAGGAGAATCGAATCCTCTGTATCGAAGTCAATGATGATGGTCCAGGATTCAGTGAGGAAATGCTCGCCAATGGCATTCGAGCATTCAGTACGGGGCGAGCTCGGGGCACTGGCCTGGGACTGGTCGTCGTGCAGCGCTTCGCGCGTGAATGGGGCGGTCGGGTCGAGCTTTCCAATCGAACACCGCATGGAGCCTGCGTACGTCTCCTGCTGCCAGGCAAGGAGGCCGAATGATATCCGGTGGCTTGCTGGTCATCGAGGATGAAACCCTGTTAGGCTCGGAAATCAGCCGCCATTATCGCAAAGCCGGCTGGGAGGTAGAGTGGGCGACCAGCCAGGAACAGGCGCGGCGCCTTCTGTTGGGACAACGGTTCGAACCTTTACTGGTATTGACCGACATGAATCTGCCGGACGGCAATGCCCTGGATCTAATGGAAGAAGTTCGAAGCCAGCAACCTTTCGTGGAATGGATATTTCTCACCGGTTACGGCAGCGTCCCCGATTCGGTGCGGGCCCTGCGGTTGGGGGCCTACGAGTTCCTGGAAAAGCCCTGCGATTTGGAACGGCTGGATATGGCGGTCGCCAGCGCCGGACGTAGCGCCAATGCCCAGCGCCGTCTCATCGACCAAGCCCAGCAAAGACATAAACGTTATTTTCCGCAAGCTTTCGTCGGCCACAGCCGCGCCGCGCAAAACGTCCGCATCTTGCTGGAACGACTGACCCAGGTGCCGTTCAGCGCTTTGGTGATCGGGGGGGAGACCGGTACCGGCAAAGGACTGGTGACGCGGATCCTGCATTATGCCGGCGCGCGTGCGCAAAACCCTCTCATCGAACTGAATTGTGCCGCTTTGCCGCGTGAATTGATGGAATCCGAACTGTTCGGCCATGAAGCCGGCGCATTCACCGGAGCGGCTGGAAGACATCGCGGCCTCATCGAACAGGCCGACGGCGGCACTCTGTTCCTGGACGAAATCGGTGAAATGCCGCTGGACTTGCAGGCCAAACTGCTGAAGACGCTCGAAGATCGCAAGATCCGTCGACTGGGAGGCGAACGGGAATTTTCCGTCGATGTGCAGATCGTCGCCGCCAGCAACCGCGATCTGGAGAAGATGTCCAAGAGCGGCGAGTTTCGCAGCGATCTTTATCACCGCCTCGGCGTGTTCCATCTGACCTTGCCGGCCCTGCGGGAGGTCAAGGAAGATCTCGATGAATTGATTCCCCTGTTAGTGGCGGAATTCAACGCCAAATCCGGCAAACAGGTGCGCATCATTCCCGATGAAGTCTGGGAGCAGTTACGCGCTCACGACTGGCCCGGCAATGTGCGCGAATTGCGCAATGTGGTCGAACGCTGCGTCCTGTTCTCGGAAGGGCCGGTTTTTCCCTCGCAATGGCTGCAATTACCGGGGCAAATCGCCTCCTCGCCGAAATCTGCGGTGGCCACCATGGATGGCTTGTTCATACCCCTGGACGGCAGCATGAATCTCGACGACATGGATCGTCATATCATCGAATCCACCCTGGAACGCACCGGACATAACACCGTCGCCGCCGCCCGCGCCCTAGGCACCACTCGCGAGACTCTGCGCTACCGGATCAGGAAATACGGAATCAAGACGCCGTAGTCAACAAGCTCAGCCTTGCAGCAAACTCATGCTATGAGCGGTTTTTTCCTTGGCCGCATGCAGGACATTCAGGGTATGTTCCGGATTCAGCCCCCCACCCTCCAACTTGCCGAAGGCGGGAATCGAATTGATGGTCGGCAATCCGTAACTTTTTGGCGTGCCTATATAGGAATGCAGTTTGGCGAGTATCACGATGTCGCTCAGCGTCAGCTTGGGACCGCTGTTGTGTAGCCATTCCTCCGCGATCATGGGGAGTTCGGTCAATTCGCGCGGAAAATCCCAGCGCGCCAGAACATAGACACCCACGCGGCGGTGCAGTGTCTCGAGCGCGGCCTGCAGATCCTCAGGGTTCCAATATTTGCGCGGAAAATTTTCGGCAAAATGGAGAATGGGAAACTTGCCGATGTCACAAATCAGGCCGGCCAATAGCGCTTCGCCGGGGTCGACCCCGGCGTTTTCCGAGGCCAGCACATGACAGAGACTGGCCAGATGGACGCTGTTTTTCCATTCCTGATGCAATA
>JAQTSI010000142.1 GCA_028711365.1 Methylococcaceae bacterium | reverse complement strand
CGGCAGGACTATCCCCACCCTGCCCTGCCGGAATGACGAGCTTTTCCTTAATGGCAGTGTGCCGCGCATAGGTACCCATACTGCCAGCGGTGTCGATGATCCGCATTTTACCGTTCAAATGGTTTCGGCGGTTAACTGATGAGGAACATCCCTCACCAGGCGCCAGGATTCTTGTTCGCCGACCAGTCTTGCAGCCGCGGCTCTGCCGGGCTCCAGATTGGGCGGGCGCGGCTGCAGATTGTGGGCGTCCGAAGCCAGGATACTCACCCACCCCCTGCCCAGCATCTGCTCCGCCCGCTCCTGGGCCCATTCGCCGAAGTCGCCGGCCAGCGATCCTGCTGTGACTTGGAACAAACACCCCATTTCGACGAAGGGTAGCATTTTTTCCAGATCACGAATGATGGATTTGTTTCTCTCCGGATGGGCGATCATCGGCAAGATGTCGCGATCCATCAGCCAGGCAATGAGTTTCTCGCTGCCAGGGGGAATATGGCTATGGGGGAATTCCAGCAATATCACCTGTTTGTCGTCCTTCACCCCGAGGAAAGGCAACAAACCACTGGACAGCATGGGAAGGATTTCGGCACCGATGCGGACTTCGGCAGCCATGCCGAGCTGAAGCGGAATGTTTTCCCGCTCCAGCTCCGCCTGAAAACGCAGATACGCGGTGCGGATCGTGTGGATGTCGTTTTCATAGCGGCCGGGATGGATATGGGGCGTCACCACGGATTTGGAGATGCCATTGGCAACTGCCAGTCTGGCCAGGGACAGGGCTTCGGCCAGGGTAGTGGGGCCATCGTCGATCCCCGGCAATAAATGGCAATGGAGATCGAGCATCGCTTGCCCCAGCTTCAACTGCTTTCCTTGGAGGAGGAATAGCCGTATTGGTAATAATAAGCGCCGTAATAGTCGCCATATTTGCTCGCTTTCTCGGTGTCGAGATGATTCAAGACCACGCCGCAAACCGGCGCATGGGCCTTGTACAAACGTCCAAGCCCATCTTTCGCGGCGCGCACCGGGGTCGATTCGGCTTTCACCACATAAATGAGCGTGTTGACCACTTTGGCGATCATCAGGCCGTCGCTCACCGCCTGCACCGGGGGAGAATCGATCAGGACGACATCATAGGAGGATTCATATTCCTTGATGAAATCGGAGAATCGCTGGGAAGAAAGCATTTCCAGGGGATTGGGAGGGATGGCGCCGGCGCAGATGACATCGAGTTTTCCTCTTTCGAATTTCTGGATGCAGATCTCGGCCCCGGAAGTGTGCGCCAGCAGATCGGACAGGCCGGGCGAGCGGGAATTGAACCCCAAGATCTTGGCGATGCTGGGACGGCGCATGTCGGCATCGATCAGCAAGACTTTCTGCATCTGAGCCAACGCGAAAGCCAGATTCAAGACGAGGGTGGTCTTACCTTCGCCCGCCTGAGATGAGGTCACCGCGATCACCTTATGCTGTAGGTCCAGACCGGATAGCAGCACGCCGGTTCGGATGGTGCGTATCGCTTCCCCGAAACTCGACTGGCCTTCCCGCAGAAACAGATCGCCCAGATTCAATGCCTCTCCCTTACGCTCCGGTTTGATCAAGGGTAACAGGCCCAGCAGGGGAACCCCCAGTTTTTTCTCCAGATCGCCGGCATCCTTGAAAGAATTGTCCAACTGTTCGATCAGGAAAGCGAGCATCACGCCCACGATCAGGCTGGCCACGAAGGCCAGAACCACACTCAGGGTTTTCTTCGGCTTAACCGGAGCGGCAGGCCGAAAAGCCCGATCGACGAAGCGTGCATTGGCGGGCTGCAGATCGCCGGCTTCCTTGGTTTCCTTCAAGCGGTTGAAGAACATCTCATAGAGGTTTTTATTCGATTCGATCTCGCGCTGCAGCTCGCGAAACTGCGCCTGCTTGCGGGAGATGTCCTGGATCTCGCTCTTGTTCATTTCGATGGAGGCCTGTAGCGCTGCCTCGTTGGATTGCGCCACTTCATAGCGATTCGTGACGCCTTCCACCAGGCTGGAAACCTGTTTGCGCAGGGAGTCTTCGATCGACTCGATCTCGGAATGAATGCCGATGATCTTGGGATGATAGGGGCCGTAACGCTTGGACAACTCGGACTCGGTTCCACGCAATTCAGCCAGCTTCTGCGTCATCTGCTGAACCACCGGATCAGCGTAGATCTCCGGGATGGAATCGACTTTTCTGGGCAAGTCGTTTCCCAACGCCTCGATCTGGCGCTTGACGTTCTCCGCCTCGGCGCGAGTCTGGCGGATTTCGACCAGCTTTTCCGTGGCCGCCCCGACCTCCTTCGACGCCAAGGTGAATACGCCTTCCAGGTTCACCAGATTCTGCTTTTCCAGAAAGTCCTGCAAGTTCCGCTCAGACTGAGCCAGGTTGGTCTTCAATCCTTCCAGGCGGGAAGCGATCCAATCCGTCGCCTGCTTGGTCACTTGCAATTTCGCCTCGACATTGCTCTCGATGTACGCCTCACCCAAGGCATTCACGGCGTGCATGGCGAGTTCCGGATCCGTCGATTCGAAACTGATGTTCACCAGTTGCGTGTTCCTGACCGGGGCGATGGTCAGGCGCTTTTGAAAAGCCGGGATCAGTTTCTCAGAGGGTGAGAGGGCCGAGGCTGATTCGGTTTCCGTAGCCTCCGGGTTTTGCGGCAATTCGATCGGCAGCCATTTTCTCCAGTCGAAGCGTTCCGACTGCGGTTTTTCCTTGAATTCGGGATGCTCGGGAAGATTGAGTTTTTCGATGACTCTTTTGGCCAACTCGCGCGATTTGAGAATTTCGAACTGACTTTGCAGATATTCGGTTCTGCTGGTGTCCGCCGCGTAGATATCCTCGATGGAGACGACTTTCGATTGCTTGGATTCGATGAACAAACTGGCGGTGGCCTGATAGATCGGCGTCATGGACCACACGATCAGGGCCGTCACCAGGGAAATCATGAACGCCAGACCAACGATGCCGCGCCAATGCTGGCGAATGACGCTCCAGTACTGCCGAAGGTCTATCTGCTCTTCGTTGTCGTCATCCAAACTATCGGCCATGATAGCTTGTGGGTTCGTGGTTAAGGCTTTGGTGTCCATGATGTTTTCTCTCGGGTCCGCTAGGGTTGCGCGCAAGTGGGTAACTTATACCCCCGTCCCAGCCTTTCCCTGCTAGGGGCAATGTTGTTGAAAAAAACTCTTGGCTCGTCTTTCCGGCAGGGAACGCCGGAACCCAGACTCCATGGATGGCGGCCGGAGTAACGTCCCTGTCGACTGGATGCCGGCGATCCCTGCCGGTATGACGGCTTAATTCAACAGTATTGCTGCCAGGAGGAAGGAGTTGATTTCCCAGTACTTTCAGACTTATGCAGATATCTGCGTCTGCCAGGCAAAGATATCTACACAAATCCCCTCCCCCTGGCAGGGGGAGGGTTAGGGTGGGGGTCGAACGCCGATCGTGCGCCGGCGCTTTCAGGATTCGACACGCTTCTACCCCCATCCCAACCTTCCCCCTGCAAGGGGGAAGGAGTTGATGATTTTTCCCATCTTTCAGACTTGTACAGATACCTGTGCCTGCCAGGGGAAGGAGCTGAAATTCAGAAGAAACTTTCCTCCACCATGATGATATCACCGGGATGCACGGGAGAATTCAACTCGATCTCCTCGGTCGTTTGCGAAGTATCGTCATCATGGATGACGTTGATGCTGCGTCGGGAAGCCCGCTCGGTGAAACCTCCCGCCAGCGCCACGGCTTTTTGCACCGTGAGCCCTGGAAGAAAGGGATAACCGCCCGGCTGCTTGACTTCGCCATTGATGAAGAATTGCCGGTATTCCAGAATCCTGACATTGACCCTGGGAGATACCAGATAACCCTGTTTCAAGCGCTCGGTCAAGACTTTCTCCAATTCGTTGAGCGTCATGCCCTTGGCTTTGATTTCGCCCAGAAAAGGGTATGAGAAACTACCGGCATCGCTCAAAATATATTCCTGGCTCAGATCCTGCTCATCGAATACGAAAACCTTGATCTTGTCACCGGCGCCCAGTTTGTAATCGGAGATGGCTTTATCGCCGGCCCAAGCATTACCCGCCAGATGGGAAAGCAGGATAAAGACCAATATCTCGATAACGGACAGCCGGGTAATTCTGGAACGCGTGAAAATGAGTGAATGGGTCATTGTTATGTTCTATAGGGAAACCATGAGATTGAACATCATGATGTTTTGTCCATAATCGACGAAAGATCCGCTGGTTTGGCGCGACAAGGTTGAGTTCAGGCTTCGGTATGAATAAGACAGCCCCAAATTCAACCAGCGCTGCATTCGATAATCCAATCCTATGCTATAAGCTTTCATATCATCGCTGCGAGAGGGTATCGAGCCGGGATAATTGGAAGTCGTGCTCGACAATGATACTGTGCTGCTCAATTTTGAGCCCCACTGATGTTTCCAGTCAAGCGAATAAAGATTTTGGTCGATGAGATTACCGTACAGGAAGGGCTCCAACACGGCTTGGCTCACATTGAGATTGAACTGCGAATAGCTCAAGGGCTGCCAGTTCACCCCCACCTGCCAGGTGAAACCGGTAAAATTATTGGGCTGGCGGGAACGGTCGTCGAATTGTTTGTCAAAAAAACCCAATTTGATCGTGCCGGTCGTCTTTCCCGCCGCTTTCCAGGTAACCCCACCCAGATAAGTCATGGTCGTGCTATCGTATCTCGGTTTGGAAGGGTTGGGATAATTGACGGTCTTATGGATAAACTCCACCAATAGCGAAGTCTTCGGCATCACTTTGTAGAAGAAGGTTCCTCCTGCTTGGATGTCGTTGCGATCCCATTTCAATGTCCTAGTGGGGTGATTATCATAGATGTAATCATTATATCCCAACTGGAGCTGGATACGGCCTGGTGCGCCATCCGAGCCGAACTGATATACGGCATTATGGTTTTGGGTATGATACTGATCGGGTTCATTGAGAAAATTGGGGATGGGGATGCCGTTACTCAAGGCCGTTCCCCGCATGTTATGGGCGAAACTAAAACCGCTGGTCAATTCCAGTTGGTTGCGATGATTGAATTCCAGATGGGCGTTGGCATTGAGGAAATGATCGATGAAATCGTCTTGCGGACTATTGGCGTAAATACTGTCCAGCAAGGCATAAGTCAGATTCAGTGAGTTGAGATGCCGCTTCAGCTCCAGTTGAAAACCCGGGTTGATATGAGTCACCCAGGATGCTTTTTTGTTATGATCGTTGTAGAACAGATTGTCGTTATAAGATTGATCGAACTTGAGGGCGGGAATCAGATCGAAAGGTCCCAAATACAAGGCGGCGGCCTTGTGGTCGGCATCGCTGACCGCAGCCGCCATCCCGTTTCCCATGGATGAAAGGAATACCAGGCTCAGGGCCAATTTGGCCAGGGAATGGAATTTCTTCACTGCATGATTTCAACTGTCATGATGTGTCAGTGGCTTTTCTTCCAGACATAATGCGATCCAGCTCAGTGCCATCAAGCTTACGAACAGCAAGGCATTGGCCGGTATTTGCAGGTTGAAATCGACGCTCGAATGCATGAGCAAAGCGATCAGCCCCATGCTGCTGGCGAATGCCATCCCCCGCTGCAAACTCGCCCGGCGTTTGCGCTGGGCTTTCACACCGGCCCATAAACAACAGGATACGGCGAGGGCCAGGGGGAGGAAGCCCATCAACCCAAACTCGCATGCGAATTGCAGATAATCATTATGGGCATGATCGTAAAATCCACTCAAGCCCGGCGATTTATAGGCAATGAAAGCATTGTAAAAACTGCCCGCGCCGGAACCCGTGAGCCAATAATCCCACAGTAGATGCGTGGCGTAAACATCCACGTCGTCGCGATCCTCTCCGACCAGGCTGGTCTGTTCGATTCGCTGGGCGACTTTTTCGACCCCAAACCAGGTTCCTACGATCAAAACGTCGATCACGACCAGACTGGCCAGCAGAATGACGGTGGATTTCTTGGCGTTTTTGAATAATATCAGACCGAGCGTGCCTGAAGTCAGCAAACTGGTGAAGAAAGCCGAGTTGCCCATCCGCGAATGTGTCAACACCAAAGCGATGACCATGATGACCAGACCCAAGCGTAGCAGCGCTTTGGGTCCCAACAGCAATTGCAACCAGTACTTGAGTTGTGCTCGCCATTGGCTGGACCCCGCCCCCCCCGGATCGCTCAACAACAAGCCGATGCCCAAGGCCAGGCACATCTCCAGATAACCGGCCAAGTGATTGCGGTTGACGAAAGTACCGGTCGCCACTCCCAAATAAGCCTGCTTTTTGTGGAAAAAACCATATTCCAAGCCGGACAGCGTCATCACGCTGCCATAGAAGGCCTGGAAGATGCCGCTCACCACCACGACATAGGCGAGCGTTTTCAGTCTAGCGACGCTATTCACCAGCAATAGAACCAAACCGAAAAATACCCAGTAGGCCATACCCTTGAGCAGGGCGATCCTCGAGGCAGCGAGGTCCACGCTCAGATATGCGGTGCCGCCCATTTCCTCCGCCAGCGATGAATAGGTTTCGGCGGCATGGGAAGATAAAGCGGCGATGCGCTGCAACGGCAGAGGAATGATTTGCACCGCGTTCCAGCCTATTCCCATGGCCATCAATAACCAACAATATTGGGCCGCCTTGAAGCTGGCTGAAATCTTGGCCTTCCCCAAGGCATACAAACCCAGCCAAGCCGAACCCA
Source organism: Methylococcaceae bacterium (assembly GCA_028711365.1). Classification (GTDB taxonomy): domain Bacteria; phylum Pseudomonadota; class Gammaproteobacteria; order Methylococcales; family Methylococcaceae; genus Methylumidiphilus. The sequence continues at coordinate 5,666 of JAQTSI010000142.1, read as the reverse complement.
GGAAGAAAATACCCGCCGCCAGGATGGACCACGACCAGGGCCGATCGCTGCCCAAAGGCAGAGGCGACCAGGCCAGCAGAAGCAATAAGCCGAAATAAATGAGTCTATCGCTTGATTCGGTTCCTCGGGCGATTAGACTCATCTAATCACTGGATTTAATGAGGACTTACAGGCTTTTGCTTGTTCAAGGCGTCTTGTGCCGCCTTGTCAGCCGCTGCCTTTGCAGCCGCCGCTGCATCCGCTGCCGCCTTCGCCGCTGCGGCCGCATCCGCTTTGGCTTTGGCGTCTGCCGCCGCCTTGTCAGCGGCGGCCTTGGCCTCTGCCGCCGCTTTCGCCGCCGCATCTTTCTGAGCCTGGGTCGCATTAGGGTCTGCCGCCGTCTTATCCGCCGCCGCTTGCGCCGCTGCCGCCGCCGCAGCCATGGCGGCCGCATCGGCCGCCGCCTTGGCATCGGCCGCCGCCTTGGCATCTGCATCCGCTTGGGCCTTGGCCTCTGCCGCCGCTTTCGCCGCCGCATCAGCCGATGCTTGTCGCGTGGCTTCCAGTGCTGCGGCCAGTTTATCCGCCGTCGCCTTTGCCGCTGCTTGGGCATCCGCCGCTGCTCTAGCGGCTGCCGCAGCCTGCTTCTGCGCATCCGTTGCGTTGGCCGCTGCGGCTCTTTGCTCCGCCGCCGCCGCCGCCGCCGCCGCCGCATCCGCAGCTTTCTGAGCCGCTTTCTGAGCGGCTAAGTCGGCGGCCTGTTGCTTTGCAGCCGCATCGGCTATCGACTTGGCAACAGCCGCAGCCTTTGCATCCGCATCCGCCTTGACTGCCGCTGCCTGCTTTGCAGCATCTGCTAATGCCTTTGCATCATTCGCCGCTGCTTTTTGCGCCGCTTGCGACGCCTTTAGATTGGCTTGTGCTAGCGCCCTTTCTTCTGCCGTTTTCGCCGCCTTTATAGCCGCCTGAGCGTCCTTAATGGCTTGGTCTGCTGCCGCTTTAGCTGCGTTCGCCGCATCCAAAGCGGCTTTTTGATCGGCCTGCGAAGCAGCATTGTTGGCTGCCGATTGCGCCGCTAATTGTGCGGCTATCTGAGCGTTTGCTTGGGCTTTCAGTTGCTGCTGCGCGGCATTAAGCGCTGCAGTTGCGGCATTGAATGAAGTTAATGCCGTCGTTTGTGCTGTTTTTGCCGCGCTATCCGCAAGTCTCTTCAAACTGGCTAGCGTTGCCGCCGATGATTTTCCATTTTTCAATGCGAACTCATAAGCAGCTGCCCTCTTTTCAGCGGCCGCATTCGCTGCTGCGGCGGTTGCAGCAGCTCTTGCAGCGGCTTTATCTTTGGCCAGGATATCCGCTTCCGCCTTGTTCAAGGCCGCCTGTGCCTTCACAACATCAGCTTTTTTCTGCAAAGCAGCGCAATAATCAACCAATGTGGCTTGCTTCAACTGAGTGGCAGTACATGCTCTTGGGACTGCCGCCATTGACTGTGGGACATGGATTAAAATGCCCGTAATCAGTAATACCATGCTCAACACAAAACGAAGTTTCAGTTTCATTGTCTTCACCTTCAGTTTATCAATCGGTTTAAGATCAACATCCACGACCGTCTCGTCTCAACAGCTCGGCTTCCAATCCGGCAAGTTTTTCACCCTCTGGCAAACCACATCAAGTAGATCATTTTTCTTGGCAATTTCAACGATGAGTCCAGCTTGGGGCGATTTTGTTCGGGCAATGAAGTCCAGAACTTTAGCCTGTAATTTAGGTTCCAGTTTTGTCCAAGAACTTAGGCCGACTTCTGCCACGATCATCTGTATCGCCGGTTCCCAAGGGCCTAATGCCATCGCTCTTTCCAGTGCCAAGGCAAGTTCCGCATCAAAGTCTTCGGTTCGAAACTTGATTAGGGCCAAACGCGCCCAAATAGGAGGCCAACTTGGCCGCAAATAAACCGCCTTACGAATCTGTTCAACTGCCTGCTTTTGAAGATCAGCCGCTTGAGTTTTATCGTGAGCCGCAAAAAGAGATTTATAATATAACAGCTCGCTCATCGCTTCCCGGTAGATCGGTTGATCAGGCGACAAGTTCAAGGCTACATTTAATGCGTTATTGACAATCTCCCATTCCCGTTGAGTAATAGGGCGGGAAAAATTCCATGAGTCTATATAGGCGCGCGCCTGATAGTAGTAAATATCAGCGATAAGCCACCGACAAGCTATAGTCGTGAGCATGGACAATACCAATATACCCATGACAGCAATAACTTTTTTCACTCTATCCAATCAGTAGTGTTCCATTTCCCCCACAATCCGCTCCCGGGTGTGACTATCCCACTTTTCCGAAATAGCGTATTTCTTTCATTCGCCAACAAACAAACGATTCAGCGCCGCCTTCAAACGGATCGGTTCCGATGTCAGGGCTAATAAGCCCCGTCCCGTTTCAACACGACACTGAAGGTTTTCATCAATATGACGATATCGTACCAAAGTGACCAGTTGCGCACATACCAGGCATCCAGTCTAGCACGATCTGAAAATTCGGTCCGGCTGCGCCCCGAGATTTGCCATAAACCGGTGATCCCCGGTCGCGTTGCGAAATACAATCCGATGGACTCGCCGTAAGCGGAGACCTCTCTCTCCAGTAAGGGCCTAGGCCCTACCAGACTCATTTCACCCATGAGCACATTCCATATTTGCGGCAATTCATCGATGCTCAGCTTTCTCAACCAGCTTCCCGTAGTCAGCAGCCTGGGATCATTTTTCAGTTTGAAATTATTTTTTTCATAAGAATCCCGAAGCGCTGGATTCGTTTTTTTCCAGTCTTCCAGCACCTGCTCGGCATTTTTCTTCATGCTGCGAAACTTCAGGCAGGTAAATTCATGTCCGTGACGGCCGATTCTCGGTTGACGGAAAATCACGGGGAAACCATCTTCCAGACAGATGATCGAAGCCACCCCGATCAAAAATGGAAACAAAATGAGCAGACCCAAACTCGTGGCGACGATATCAAACAAACGTTTGAGCGCTCTCGAAGCCCGACGATCCAGGTTGTTCCTCACCCGCAACAACAAGACTTCATGGCTGAAAAAATGCTCGGCTTCGATGCCATACAGCGGCAAACCCCGCAAAGGCGGGATCAGACTGACCTCGCAATGATGATTGATCAGTTGGTGTAGCAAGTCCTGCTGAGATGATAACTGCTCTCCATCTAAAGCGAGGACGACATGGGACGCGCCAAAGCGATTCAGAAAATCACGTGGCTCGGAATTGGCGCAGGAATAAACCGGCAGATTCTTATTGGGCAGAGACAGATATCCGGAAAGGGGAATATCTTCGTCCTTCAAGACGATACCGGCCACGAAATGGTATCCCAGCAAGGGTTCGCTCTTCATGGCGCGGTAGGCATTAAGGGCGTTGTCTCCGATTCCCAGGAGCAGGGAGGGTTTTTGCCATATCCCCCATTTCATCATCAAGAGCTTGGTCACGATCCTTCCGGATGGCAAGAGGAAAATCGCCGACAACCAGGTCATCCCCAATGAAAACCTGGAAAAATGCCATTTTTCGAAATACATGAAACTGGCATCGAACAAGGCGGCGAGCAAAAGAACATTGATGATGTCCCGCAATTCGTCCCAAAATGGTTTGCGCTGGGTATAATGCCCCCTGAATAACCAGAACCAGCCGATGATTGCCGAACACAACAAACCGAAAATACCGATGTGTTGATCGCTATCATTGGCCCAGATCGATACCGAAACAAAATCCAAAGAATCATTCCATAGAAAACGGATCGAACTGGCGAAAATGAAACCCGCGACCAACATCAAGGCGTCGGAGCCCATCAGCAGCCATTTCGAAATGCTTCCATGCTTCGTGGATTTAGATCGGGCCTGGAAATGAATTCCCGCAGTACTTATGCCGACTTTCATAGAGTGTACTCCAAGCAAAAATCGACCAGAAGATTTTGTCAAGGCAGCCCGTTAGTAGCGCAAAATGCCTAATTTTCTCAGGCTTGCACTTAAGCGAATAAGCCAGAATGCGAAAGCGCCCATCACCGCTCCGAATATATTGGCATAGGCATCGAACCAGGAAAAGGAGCGTACCGAAGTCAGCCAGAGTTGGCCGAATTCAAGAAAAACTCCGAGCGCAGCCGATACCATCACCGCCAGCAAAGTGATCATGGATTGCCTGCCTCGCCATTTGATCTGTGACAACAACAAAACCGTCAGCAATCCATAAGCGGCTGCATGATCGACCAAATCCCAGGTGATGAAACCGACTGCCTGGTGCGCGTCCGGACGCAGCCAGGGGTTCAGGCTCAAAAAAACCAAAAGCAAAACATAGGACAGGACTATTCCGCCTCTCAGAAAATCACGCATCGGTTATTTCGCTCAAAAAATTGTTTTCCCGCCTAGTGCCGAAATACCGTTGATTTAGGGTAACCGTTCATACGCCCTTTGGAGCGCGGGCGTCCCGCCCGCAGAAATAGCGGTCAAGATGACCGCGCTCCCAGAAAAAGACAGGGATGACTGAACGGTTACTCCCTTTGAGGCAGGGTATACGGATAGCTATACCCACAACATACCATTCGACATGACGAGCCGTAATAGGATGGCTCCTAGCGCCGGAAATCGCTTTGATGTTCCAGGAACCAGGCATAGGTCGAACGAATGCCTTCTGGAAGTGATACTTTGGCTTTCCATCCCAATGAGTGCAAATAGGAAACATCGAGCAGCTTACGCGGCGTACCATCGGGTTTGCTGGCATCGAAAACCAGTTCTCCCTCGAAACCCACTGCCTCTCGCACGAACTCGGCCAATTCCCGAATGCTCACATCTTCGCCGACCCCGACATTGACGATCTGCTCGCCCGAGTAGTTCTCCATCAGGAAAACCGCGGCTTCGGCCATATCGTCCACCTGCAGGAACTCCCGCCGTGGCGTACCCGTCCCCCAAAGCGTCACGGCTTCGGCATTGGCGGCTTTGGCCTCATGGAATTTACGCAGCATGGCCGGCAGGACATGGGAGTTTTCCAGATTGAAGTTGTCGTTAGGACCATAGAGATTGGTGGGCATCAGCGAAATGGTGTCGAAACCATGCTGTTTCCGGTAGGCCTGGCACATCTTGATGCCGGCGATTTTGGCAACGGCATACCACTCGTTGGTGGGTTCCAAGGGCCCGGTCAAAAGGTATTCTTCCTTCATCGGCTGCGGCGCGAATTTCGGATAGATGCAGGAGGAGCCCAGGAATACGAATTTCTTGACGCCATGGCGCCAGGCGTTGTTGATCAGATTATTCTGGATCAGTAGATTATCCTGGATGAAATCCGCCGGATAGGTGGTGTTGGCATGTATGCCGCCGACCTTGGCCGCCGCATCGAAGACGCAGTCGGGTCTTTCACGATCGAAAAAAGCCGCCACTGACTTGGTGTCGGTCAGATCCAGCTCCTGCCGAGTCTTGAGGACGAGATTGTCATAGCCTCTATTTTGCAGGCAGCGTACCAGGGCCGAACCAACCAGGCCGCGGCCTGCGATGAAGATTTTGGAACGCGGGGTGAGAGTCGAGGATCCAGTCATAGATATATTACCTTTCGAACCAATCTCAGGGCGTCATCGGACTTTAATAAACCACTGCAGTGACATATATATACAGATCCAGATTGATCACTGCGAGGAAAAATAAATGTCCCCATAAA
>JAQTSI010000423.1 GCA_028711365.1 Methylococcaceae bacterium | reverse complement strand
CCTTAATCTGGAAAAGGAGAATACATATTATGGCCCTGCAATCCTATTTCCCCAATACCGAAGCCGAGCGTATCATCTGGCTGAGCAACTATCGGACAAAAATCGCCACTCATGGCGCTACCGTGGGGCTCAGCGCCGCTGAAATCAGCGACATCCAGGCCGACATCGCCTACTATTTATGGCTGCTGTAAAATATGGATGATCGTCCCCTGCTCACCCCCAACACCGCCGAAACCCGCGAATATCGCCTGCGCTGGTGGGACAAGGGCGAGGCGCACGGGGATTGGAGCCCAGTGCAGAGTATGGCGGTAGGGGCTTGATGTAGGTCGGGCAACGTCTTTTTGTTGCCCGACAATTCCGGCCTCGTCAGGCGCGATGAAGCTGCGGCCGGCCTATGGGACTCTATATATACAAGACCTCGGAATCTGCGCCCATAAAATCAGCAGCCATCATGAATTCATAGGTTTATGGGATAAGTTCGGACATATGCACCCCAAATAGTGCAATATAAAGCTACATTTGGGGTGTCCACTTCACGTTAGGCCTCACAAATCTCATGCAAGAGTTCGCGACGCTACTTCAAGCTTTGGCCGCGTTACTTTAGCCGACATTCGCTTTCACTGCGCTCTTCATGTTCAGGAGTCAGCTGGCGGATCTCCTTGCGCGCTTGAAGAAGGGAAAGCTGCTTGGCCAAGAGATTGAACTGAACGAATCTCTCGAAAAGTTGCAGCAGGCCGCTCAAGGCGCACAGGTGGAAATTGCGGCATTGCCGCAACCAAGCCTGCCGCAGAAGACCGAAGCCGAAGTCATCCAAGATCAGAGCATTGCACAGAGGATCATTAGCAAGGCTACTACATCGCCGAAGGCTGCCTTAATTAGCCTCGCAGCGGAGCTTGAACGCCTGGCTCGGGAGGTACTTGCAACCACGGGACATTTGCGTGGTAGGAGGCTTGTGCCTATTCAGCAGGCAATCTTTGAAATTCATCAAACCTTTGGGCTCGCAGCACACGTCCCAAGTTCGCTCCATCAATTCTGGGATGTTCTCAATCGCATCATCCATAAGGGCGAAGGTACCGATGAAGACATTCTTCGCGCCATAGACTCAGGTCTCGCCATCCTCCGTGCGCTTCAAGCCATGCCGCGCGAGGTGAGCATCGTCCATGATCCTAAAGTGGCAGTCTTCTCAGATCCTGCGCTCACTATTCCGCTAACAAGAGTGCACGGCGTAATACTGGAAACACACTCACCAGGCGGAGTCTCGAAGACATTTCGAATTTACCCGTCGTCGCAGAACCACTTCGCCAAGGGAAAGCAGGTGTCGTGGGAGTGGAATATGTCGCTGATTATCGGTTCAGCATGGTATCGCGACCCAACAACCGGTGAAACCAAAGAAGCTTGGTCAAACTCAGCCGAGTTTATTGGTAGGCATTTGGATGAGCTTTGATATGCGCAGTGTGAGGCCTAACCCTTCATTCCAGCGGACCGCCTCCGGCGACCGCTGAGTTCAAACGTTATGCATAGCCCCACCGCATGAGCCACCATGACATTCAACAAGTTTGCCTTAACGGCCATCAAATCACGGATAGCTACAACTCCGCATCCGCTCTCCGTAGAGCTTTCTGTGACCAATGTGGGGCCAAAACTATCATCGCTTGCCCAGAGTGCAATCACCTAATCAAAGGTGATTTTCGAGTTCCCGGTGTGGTTGCTATTGGCTTCCCAACAACGCCAGTGCCCAAGCACTGCGAAAACTGCGGAAAGCCCTATCCGTGGGCTGAAAACAAGTTTGCCATTCGTCTTCCTATCTGGCTACAGCTTTCAACGCTTCTTACTTGGCACAAGGGATTATCTATGGTTGAAAAAATCGGTCTGTGGGGCTCCATCGCATCAATTGTCAGTCTTGGCTTGTTTTTCTTTCCACCATCTGTCTCATCGCAGAGCGAGCCGAAGGCTCAAGCGTCTACACTCGGCGCACAAAGTCCCGCCATCGGTTCTAATCAGGGAAGCGTAATTATCAACTATGGGGCCCCAACAGCGCCGCATGAAAAAAGCTACGTGCTGCGCAATGGTAAGAGCGGCGTAACACTCGTCATATCACGTCCCAGCCTGGACGCTGCCGTAGAACCAAAGAATCATGTTTGTATGGCGCTCGCAGGTACGCCCGTATTGCTCACTGGTGAAACTGCGAAGTTGGGTGGCATCGATATGTGGCGAAAAGTGAAAATATTGTCCGGTGAGTGCGCAAACAAGGTTGGTTGGACCGCTATTGAAAACGTCAGTCTCGAATAACCAGGTTGGGCAACATCTTTTTTTGTTACCCAACATTTTGGCAGAGGGTTATGCCTATGGCCTTGGACGGTTGCTGTGTGGCCAGCAATTGGGCGCTTGTAATGTTGGGCAACGATGGAGCCGTAGCCCAACCTACGTTGTGATCCCTCCACGCTTGCTAATTCAGGACGCAGCCTTCTCGGTGTCCTGGCCCAGCAGTTTCACGAGTGCGGGCGCTATCTCGGGCAGCGGCAATATGTAGCGCGCCGCATTCGCCGCGATCGCCTCCTTCGGCATGCCGAAGACGATGCTGCTCTCCTCGTCCTGGGCGATGGTCACCCCGCCGACCTCGGCAATGGCCTTCATTCCTTCCACCCCATCCCGGCCCATGCCGGTGAGCAGCACGCCGACTGCCCCTCGACCATAATGGCTCGCCAGGGATTTCAAGCCGATGTCGATGGAGGGCCGATGACCGCTGGATATCGGCTCCTGGGAACATTCGAGCCTGCCCATCGAATCGATCTTCAGATGGCTGCCCTCCAGCGGAAAATAGACCTTGCCCGACTGAGGAATGACGCCATTCTCGGCCGTTTGGACCTTGAGCCGGCATTGGCCGGACAGCCAATCCACCAGTCCTTGCGCGAACCCTTCGCTGATATGCTGAATGCAGATCACCGGCGCCGCGAGGTTCGCAGGCAAATGCGCGAGGATCGTCTGAAATGCCTGCGGCCCGCCGGTCGAAGCGCCGATGCCGATGATGCGCGAGCCGGCTTCTAAGCGTGGCAGGGTATTTTGACGGGGAGGGGTAGCCTGAGCCG
>JAQTSI010000422.1 GCA_028711365.1 Methylococcaceae bacterium | reverse complement strand
GGAGTAACAATTCCTCGGCAGAGCCGGGGGCTTTCAGTGATCGAGTGCCGGTCGGTCGAGTCTGAAACCTGTTCCCGACAGGTTTCAGCTTCCGACGAGGCACTACTTTGCCTTCGGCGGCCCTGGCCGATCCAATCGCAAACGTCGCTTTAGTCGCGACCTTCCCCGCTCGACTCATTCCAGTGACATAAAAGCCGCCACTGGAATTCGCTCGCAGAGGACTGACGACGTTTCGTTGCGCCTTGCAGGTTTCCTCCCGGAAACCCGCCCAGCGCCTACAGCTACCAACGGCATGGAAAACATCCCGCTCTTGCCACCAGATGGCTCGAACTTTGTTTTTCAAATGAGTAAACTTACCCCTCCGGCTCATCAACATCGGGCTGGAAACCAGCCTCATAGTCTTGTCCGCCATAAAACACGCCGAGGATGGATACTTGTTCGACATCCACATCGAAAGCGATCACCACCCGTTTTTTATAATTCGTGATGCGCAGGCCGGGGCGTATGTCATCGCGGCAGGTTCCCCTATGTGGGAAGGTCTGAAAACACTCGCAATCCGTGATGACTGCGCTGACATAGCGCTCAGCAATCTTGGGTGATGCGGCGGCAGCGATGTAGCGATAGATTGCCGCAAGTTGTTCCTGCGCTTCTGGCGTAAAAACGACGGTGTACGGCATCACACTTTTGCGTTGGACTGCTGGTGTTCGGCTGCAAGCATGGCCCGCACCTGATCAACCGTGGCGGCTCTCGCCGGATCGTCCTTCAGCGCGTCATAGGCCGGACCAACCTGTTCCCTGAGCCAATTTTCCACGGCGCGGTCGCGGGCCATCAGGACGCGCAACCCGTCCCGGATCACTTCGCTTTCGGTGGCGTACTCGCCAACCGCAACTTTGCGTTTAACAACGTCCGCCATCTCATTGGGTAAGGTAATGCTGAATTGCTGCGTTGTGCGCATGAGGGCCTCCACTGGGTAGAATAGGATTAAATCCTACGCCATTCACACCAACGCGCCAAGACCGCAAATTCAGCCAAGTACCGCCGTGCTTGACAATCAAACGATTGATTAATAGGATTTCACTCAATCGTTTGATTGAACCCCTGTCAAGAACCGCGAGGCCACCCCCTGACACACCACGAAACCACCCCGGACAGCCAAGCTGCCCGCAGCCGCTTGGTTACGGCGGCATTGCGACTGTTCGCCGAGAAAGGCTACGAAGCCGCCACCACCCGCGAAATCTCGGAGGCGGCGGGCGCCAACATCTCCGCCATCCGCTACTACTTCGGCGACAAGGCCGGGCTGTACCGGGCCGCATTCACCGAGTCCATGGCCGACTTGCCCTGTCATACCAACCGCCAGAGCTATGCCAATCGGCCTTTGCCCGAAGCCCTGCCCCTACTGCTTAGGGATTTCCTCGAACCGCTCAAACGGGGCGAGGAATTCGCCCTGGTGATGAAGCTGCACTTCCGGGAAATGATCGAACCGACCGGGGCCTGGCAACACAAGATCGATGCCGACATCAAACCCCAGCACGAAGCGCTGGTGATCATGCTGCAGGAGTATTTGGGTTTGGACCGCGTCGATGCCGACATTCACCGGCTCGCCTTCGCCATCATCGGCATGCCCGTGCATTTCTATGTCGGGCAGGACATCGTCTCGGCGATTCTGCCACAGATGCTGGCCGACCCCGCCGCAATCGATGTTCTGGCCGAACGCTTGGCCGGCTATGCTTTGTCGATGATCGAGGGCGAGGCGCGGCGCCGCGCCGGAGAGGCTCCCCATGGCGCGAATTAAACCCCGCCATATTGGCCTTGCCGTCCTATTGCCCTTGTTGAGCGGTTGCGGCGGCGGATTGATCGCCACGGTCGGCCCGGATTACCCGATGCCCATTCCACCCACAGCGAATCGCTGGCAAGCGCCTCCCCCCGTCGCGACTTTGCCCCACGGCGGCAACCCGGCGGCGCTCCAACGCTGGTGGGGACGCTTCGACGATCCCGTACTCAGCCGTTTCCTGGCCGCCGCCCAACGGGAAAGCGCGAGCGTGGCCGAGGCTCGCTCGCGCATCGTACAGGCGCGCGCTGGCCTAACTGGAGCCGAAGCGGCGGGGCTTCCCGCCCTGGATGGCAAGCTGGATGCCAGCCGCTCCAGCTTTTCCTTCGGCGGCCCCGCCTTCATCCGCAATCAGTATCAAATCGGCCTGCAAGCCAACTGGGAAGTGGATTTATTCGGCGGCGTGGCCCGCCAACGGGAAGCAGCCCAACGCCAACTCGAATCGCGGACGGCCTCTTGGCACGACGCACGGGTGGCGGTAGCGGTGGAAGTCGCCGATGCCTACCTGGGCTACCGTCAATGCGAGGTGCTGGTGAAAATAGCACAAGCCGACGCCCTATCCCGGCAGGAATCGGCCCGACTGACCGGCATCGCCAGGCAGGCGGGATTGCGCGCCCCGGCGGATGCCGCCCTGGCCCTGGCCAGCGCCGCCGACGGCCAAGACAGTCTGCTGCGTCAACAAGGGCAGTGCGAGCGATCCATCAAGGGCTTGGTGGCTCTGACCGGACTAAGCGAGGCGGAAGTTCGCCATGGGCTGGGCGCCGCCCCGGAACGGGTGGCGCGGCTGCCGACTCCGCCGCCGTTCCGCCTCGCCGCACTGCCCGCGCAAGTGCTGATGCAGCGCCCCGATGTGGCCGCCGCCGAACGCGACGTGGCCGAAGCCAGCGCCAATATCGGCGTGGAGCAGGCCAAGCGCTTCCCCAGGCTCAGCCTATCCGGGAATATCACCCCCAGTTTGCAGAACATCAACGGCGCGGCGCTGGCCTTGGCGGAAACCTGGTCGTTCGGCCCGACGCTCACCCTGCCTTTGTTCGACGCGGGCAAGCGCGCCGCCGACGTGGAGGCGGCGAAGGCCCGCTACGAAGCCGCCATGGCGCGATTCCGGTCCACGGTGCGGACGGCGGTCAAGGAAATCGAAGAGGCACTGGTCCGTCTGCGCGTCGCCGAGGAGCGACTGCCCCAGGCCCACGCCGCCGCCCAAGGCTACCGGACCAATTTCCAGGCCACCGAGCAACTGTACCGGGCCGGGTTCGGCAACCTGATCGACGCC
>JAQTSI010000141.1 GCA_028711365.1 Methylococcaceae bacterium | reverse complement strand
GGGTAGGTCTACTGTGCCGCCTGCGGTGAGATAGCCTTGCGCCAGGGCCAGATATTCCCGATCGATGCTGCGCGCCTGCAACTGGTCGACCAGGGATTTATGCGCCGGCAAGGTCTTGGCCACCATCAGCAGGCCGCTGGTATCCTTGTCGATGCGATGGACGATGCCGGAGCGCGGGATGCCAGCTAATTGCGGGGCATGATGAAGGAGGGCGTTCTGCATCGTGCCGTCGCGATGGCCGGCGGCAGGATGCACCACCAGGCCCGCGGGTTTGTCGACAATCAGCAGGCCCTCGTCCTCGTAAACAATATCGAGAGGGATGTCCTGGCCCTTGCAGCCCGTTTCCAACTCGACTTCGGCGCGCAGTTCCACCTTCTCTCCTCCCAACACTTTATGCTTGGGAGGAAGGACGGCTCCGTCCAGCAAGGCGCAGCCATCCTTGATCCAACTTTGCAGCTTGCTTCTGGAATAGTCAGGAAATAATTCAGCCAATGCCTGGTCCAGACGCATGCCGGACATTTCGGGGGGGATTTCGGTGAAATACAGCTCGGTTTCGATCACAAATATATAGAATGTCAATTTACGGATGAGGGAAGGGTTCGCCGGGTGCGATCTATTGGCGTAGGGGAATTCGGAGTATACTCCGATACTTTCCGATTTACGCATGACCGAATTATGCGACTTTTCCGTTCCATGATAAACGCCACTTTGTTTTTCCGCCCAAGATATTTTGCCATCCTGCTACTAGGCAGCCTGTTATCGTCCTGCTCATTGTTCGATTCGAAGGAATCCCCTGCGCACGATGATGAACACGCCAACTGGTCGGCGAAGCAATTTTTCGACGCCGCCAAAACCGAGTTAACGGAAAAATCCTACGATAAGGCCATCAAATTGTATGAGAAATTGGAGGCGCGTTATCCTTTCGGCGATCTCGCCACCCAGGCGCAGTTGGATGTCGCTTACGCCTATTACAAGAACAATGAACCGGATTCCGCCATCGCGGCGACGGAACGCTTCATCAAGCTCAACCCGAGTCATGAACGGGTCGATTACGCCTACTACCTCAAGGGCTTGGTCAATTATAACAAGGGGCTGGGCTTTCTCGACCGTTTCTTGCCCACCGACAGTTCCCAGCGTGACCCCGGTTCGGCGCGCGAATCCATACGTGATTTCGAGGAGTTGATCGCCAAGTTTCCCCGCAGCAAATACCTGGAGGATTCCCGCCAGCGCGTCACAGCGCTACGCAACAACCTGGCCATGTACGAGATCCATGTGGCCGATTATTACTTGCGGCGCGGGGCTTACCTGGCTGCGGCCAGGCGTTGCAACGAAGTCGTGCAGAAATATCCGCGCACCCAGGCCATCCCCAGGGCTTTGAAAATCATGGAAGAGGCCTACCGCAAGTTGGAGTTGAACGAGCTTGCCGACGATGCTGCGCGAGTCTATGCCTTGAATTATGGCGAAGGTTCGAAGACTCAGGCCAGCGAGCAGTTGCATGAACTTACCCCCGCCGAGAAAGCCTGGGACTTTCTCGGTTTCGACCGTTGATCCTTGAGAAGATGAATGTCACCCCTGCTGAATTACGCGAAGCCAGCCATGATGTGCTATGCGTAGGGCATGCTTCCTACGATCTGACTTTTTCCATTCCTCATCATCCGTCAGCGGATGAGAAAATCTTTGCCGACAATTTTCAATCTTGCGGCGGAGGTCCGGCCGCCAACGCCGCGGTGATCGCCGCCAGGCTGGGATGCAGCGCCGCTTTCGCCGGCTATCTAGGCGATGACCTGTATGGCGAGAAGCATCTCCAGGAATTCGTCCGGGAAGGCGTGGATGTTCGATATATCGCCCGAGGCGACAGCCTCACTCCCCTGTCCGCCGTGCTGGTCAAACCCGACGGTTTGCGAACCTTGGTCAATTACAAAGGCGAGAGTCGGCAACTTCGGGAGGATGCCATAGATCTTTCCTGCATCAGGCCCAGATCCATGCTGTTCGATGGACATGAACCGCTGTTATCGCTTCCATTAGCCGAGCGAGCGCGCCGACAAGGCATTCCTACCCTTCTGGATGCCGGCTCCCTGCATGAAGGCACTAGGGCGCTGATGGATCGGGTCGACTACCTGGTCGCTTCGGAAAAATTTGCCACTCAATGGCTGGGTCGATCCGACCCGCAGGAAGCCTTGGCTCGCCTGAACGAAGTCGCCCCCGTCGTGGTCATCACCTTGGGAGGGCGCGGGCTGGTCTGGAGGAAAGACGGTGAAACCGGTGAAGTGCCCGTTTTTCCGGTGACCGCCGTCGATACCACCGGCGCGGGTGATGCTTTGCATGGCGCCTTCGCCGCGGGCTTGGCCGTGAACATGGCTTGGCCGCAGTTGCTGCGCTACGCTAGCGCCGCTGGCGCAATATGCTGCACCAAAATGGGTGCTCGCCCGGGTTTGGCCAGGGCCGCGGAAATCCATGCCTTTCTGACACTAAACCCGACAAAAATATGTTGACAGCGGAAGGGTAGCATATTAGTAATACGGGCAAATAATGGGTAATTTCTCCTGCAGGACTTGGTCAACGAGGAATCTATTGCGAATGTAGATAACTTTTCCAGAGATTGGAAATAAGGAATCCACCACCCTAGGCGGGGTGAGGGTCATCAGTCCTTGATTTATTGCGCCATTGGTTAGGCTGCTGATGTGACGATGTGAAATGGCGTATAGTAAAGGCAGGTTCTTTTGATGAATATTTATGTGGGAAACTTATCTTATTCGGTCACCAGTGACGATCTTCGCAAGGCTTTCGAGCAATTTGGCGAAGTCTCATCCGCCAATGTGGTGACGGATAAATTTACCGGTCAGTCCAAGGGTTTCGGTTTCGTGGAAATGCCCAATAAGAGCAACGGCGAAGCCGCCATCAAGGCGCTGGACGGAACCGATTTGAAAGGCAGAAATGTCCGCGTCAACGAAGCACGCCCCCGCACGGAAGGAGGTGGGGGCCCAGGCGCTGGCGGTCCACGTCGTAGCGGAGGACCGGGCGGTGGCGGCAGAGGGCGTTTCTGAACCCCGCTCGATTTCAGTCGGCGCTTTGGTTTTTTAAAAACGCCGACTGAAAGGGGATCGATGTTGAAGATTTGAAGTTTCGGCCCTGTTCCTTCTTATCTTCAAATCCCTTGCTCCATAAGCCTGCTGGACTTTCAGCATAGCATTCCCGATATGGTGGTAACCCTTCACTCGCGCCGGCTATGACAGTTGGTGAATGGGTCCGGCCGATTCCTGATCGCCTTTCAGCCTAACCCCGATCCAGTCCAAACCGCCGGTTAAATCGTCGAATTCACCGTCGAGTTGGGCTTCAAATGCCGCCTTGAGCCATTCCCCCATGACCGGCCCTGGCTTCAATCCCAATGCGTGCAGATTGCGGCCTTGCACAATCGGCTTCGGTGCCTGTTCCAACACCCTCAGATGGCTAGCCCGTTCCCGAAGCCAATCCACCGCCAAACAGGGAGTTTTGTTCTCCCCAGAATGGCTGCGAAAGTCTGCCAAGGCGAGCAGGCATAGTTGGAGAATGGGCGCGCGCAAAGCTAGGCGGCGGATGACGCCATCAGCCACCGGTCGGGCATGGTTTTGTTGCCATAGATGAAACGGCTGTTCATGTTCGCGCACCAGGGGGATGATGCGCTCGATCAAGGAGGGCGAGCAGCCGATTCGCCCCAATAATGATCTGGCTGGTTCCTCACCGGCCTGCTCATGGCCTGGATGGCGGCAGATCTCCTCCCCAAGCGTGGCGCGCAGACCGTGGCATAGGGAGGCCAGCATGAGTTGCAGGGCTTCATTGCCTTCCAGCTCGGCTTCTGCGCAGACTCCGACACAGGCATCCAGCATCCGATTGTGGCGCGTCCACGCATCGCTATCGAAATATTGGCCGCGTAGATCGGCCAGTTCGGGAAACAATACCAGCGCACCGGTTGTCTCCAGGGCCAGCATACCCACCGAGGGCTGGGCCGATTTCAACAACAGCTTCTTGAATTCCTCCCAGATTCTTTCCCTGGAAAGGGTGAGCAACTCGCCCTGCAAGGAACGGCATTTCTGCACCGTTTCCGGGGCGATGGCGAAACCGAAGCGTGCGGAAAATTGACAGGCGCGCAATACCCGCAACGGGTCTTCGTCGAAAGCGTCGGAAACATGGCGGATGATGCCGATCCCGAGATCGTTCACACCGCCCCAGGGATCGAGAACCTCGCCCGTGATCAGATCCACGCCGATAGCATTGATGGTGAAATCGCGGCGGGAAGCTGCCTCGGCGAAGGACATGAAAGGATCGTGGTCGACCTGAAAACCCCGATGACCCTGAGCTATTTTCTTTTCCCTGCGCGGCAGGGACACATCGATTTCCAACTCTTCGCAACGGGCTTTCAATACACCGAACGATTTGCCCACCTCATGGACCTTGGCTACCTTCGTCAATGTCGCACATAAAGCGGATTTGGGCAGGCCGAAGGCTTCGATGTCGATGTCCTTGGGCGTAAGCCCGAGCAGATGGTCGCGCACCGCCCCCCCCACCAGAACAGGCCGGCCTCCTCCGGCAACGATGGCTTCGGCGATGCGGCGCGCCGCCGGGGCAATAGAGGATAGCAAATTCATGGTAGGGAGCGCCTAAGGTTTCATCCGACATCTCGACTGGATCGCCGGTGATTTCCCGCGACCCGTGGCGGCATTCTAACATTGCAGTTGGCGCGAAAAACATTGGACTCCCACCGGATTGTGCTATGCTATGCGGTATTTTTCACGGGAGAAAGCGCATGAAAGCGCGGGTTTTATGGGTTGAAAACACCAAGTTTTTGGGTGAATCCGGCAGTGGGCATGCCGTGCTCATGGATGGCCCGGCGGAGAGCGGGGGGCAGAACCTGGGAGTTCGCCCCATGGAAATGCTGCTATTGGGTATGGGGGGCTGTACGGCCTTTGATGTCGTCCAGATCCTGCGCAAGGGCCGGCACGAAATCACCGACTGCGAGTTGCAATTGGAAGCCGAAAGGGCCGAGGCCGATCCCAAGGTGTTTACCAGGATACATATCCACTATGTCGTCAAGGGCAAGGGTTTGCCCGCTGCGGCGGTCAAGCGGGCCATCGATCTGTCCGCGGAAAAATACTGCTCCGCTTCGATCATGCTGGGAAAATCCGCCGAGATCAGCCACGACTTTGAAGTCGTCGAGGTTTGACCGGGTATTTTCCCGATTAGTGAAGTTTTAACAATCCGGCGGGATAATTTGCGAATCATGCGCGTGTTCCGCCCAGCTCAGACTAAGGTGTCTTAGAATTCAATGGAAAAGTTGCAGTTACACGGTTTTAACAACTTAACCAAGTCGCTCAGTTTCAATATCTACGATATTTGCTACGCCAAGTCCGAGCAACAACAGCGCCGCTATATCGAATATATCGATGAAGCCTACAGCGCCAAGCGTTTGACGCAGATCCTCACCGATGTGACCAACATCATCGGCGCCGAGATCCTCAACATCGCCCGTCAGGATTACGAACCGCAAGGCGCCAGCGTGACCATGCTGATTTCTGAGGGCCATGATGCGCCTACGGCGCTGAGCAATACGGAAGCGCCGGGTCCCATGCCCGAAACCGTGGTGGCGCATCTGGACAAAAGCCACATCACCGTCCACACCTATCCGGAAAGCCATCCCTACAATGGCATCAGTACCTTCCGCGCCGACATCGATGTTTCCACCTGTGGCCGCATCTCGCCGTTGAAGGCATTGAATTACCTGATCCGCAGTTTCGATTCGGATATCGTCATCATGGACTACCGGGTGCGCGGCTTCACCCGCGACATCAGCGGCCAGAAGCACTACATCGATCACGAGATCACCTCGATCCAGAATTACATCGCCGATGTCACCGCCGACCGCTACCAGATGATCGACGTCAATGTCTATCAGGAAAAAATCTTCCATACCAAGATGATCCTGAAAGATTTCAATCTGGACAACTATCTGTTCGAGACCGACAAGGATGCCCTCAGCATCGATGAGCGCCAGGCCATCCAGAAGCAGCTCAAGCAAGAAATGGCGGAGATCTTCTACGGCCGCAATTACAAACTGCGCCGCTGATCTTGCGTTGCGGGTACCAGCGCGCACGAGGTGAACGGAATGAAAGCGGGGATCGATCTAGGAGGCACCAAGATCGAATTGATCGTCATGGACGAAGCCGGTGCGGAAATCCTGCGTCGGCGTCTGCCCACCCCTCAGGGCGATTATCCCGCGACCCTGGATGCCATCCAGCGCCTGGTGCAGGAGACCGAGGACGAATTGGGCGTGACGACCCGCATCGGCATCGGCACACCCGGCGCGATCTCCAGAGCCACCGGCCTGCTCAAGAATTCCAATTCCACCTGCCTGAATGGCAAACCCTTACTGGAGGATTTGCAACGGCGGCTGGGCAGACCCATATGCATCGCCAATGACGCCGATTGCTTCGCCCTGTCGGAAGCCACCGATGGCGCGGCGGCAGGCGCCTGTGTGGTGTTCGGAGTGATCCTGGGAACCGGCGTGGGGGGCGGCATCATCGTCAACGGTTCACCACTTTCCGGCCCCAACGCCATCGCCGGCGAATGGGGTCACAATCCCCTGCCCTGGCCTCTGGACGATGAGCGCCCCGGGCCTGCCTGCTATTGCGGCAGATGCGGCTGCATCGAAACTTTCCTCTCCGGGCCCGGCCTGAGCCATTCCCACTTCCAGGCCAGCGGCCAGAGGCTTTCCGCCGAACAAATCGTCGCCAAGGCCGAACAAGGCGATGGAGACTGCGAAAGCAGCCTTAGCATCTACGAAGATCGCCTCGCCCGCGCTTTGGCCCATGTCATCAATCTCCTCGACCCGGATGCCATCGTCCTCGGTGGAGGGCTATCGAATTGCCGCCGGCTATACGAGAACATTCCCCGGCTCTGGGAACGGTATGTCTTTTCCGACCGCGTGGACACCCGGATTCTGCCGCCCCGCTTCGGCGATTCCAGCGGCGTCCGTGGGGCGGCGTGGCTGTGGGCCGATCCTCGATCGTACAACCGGCCGGAGTAGACCGGCAGCTTGAATCAATCCAGCCGGTAGTTGGGCGCTTCCTTGGTGATGGTCACGTCATGGACGTGGCTTTCCCTGATGCCGGCGGAGGTGATGCGGACGAAGTGGGCATTGTGGCGCATCTCGTCGATGGTGGCGCAACCGGTGTAACCCATGGCCGCACGCACACCGCCCATCAACTGGTGGATGATGGCGATCATGCTGCCTTTATAGGGAACGCGGCCCTCGATACCCTCGGGTACCAGCTTCTCGACGTCGGTGCTGTCCTGAAAGTAACGGTCGCTGGAGCCCTGCTGCTGGGACATCGCCCCTAGCGAGCCCATGCCGCGATAAGACTTGTAGGAGCGGCCCTGATACAGTTCGACTTCGCCCGGCGCTTCCTCGGTGCCGGCGAACAATCCGCCGAGCATGACGCAATAGCCGCCCGCCGCCAGAGCCTTGGCGATGTCGCCGGAATAACGGATGCCGCCGTCGGCGATGAGCGGCACGCCGCTGTCCTTTAAAGCGCCCGCCACATTGGCGACGGCGCTCATCTGCGGCACGCCGACGCCGGCGATGACGCGAGTGGTGCAGATGGAGCCGGGGCCTATGCCCACTTTCACCGCGTCGGCGCCGGCTTCCACCAGAGCCAGGGCGGCGGTGGCGGTGGCGATGTTGCCGCCGATGACCTGGATATGCGGGTAGTTTTGTTTCACCCAACTCACCCGGTCGAGAACGCCCTGGGAATGCCCATGGGCGGTGTCGACGACGATCACGTCCACGCCGGCGGCGGCCAAGGCCTCGACCCGTTCCTCGGTGTCGCCGCCGGTGCCGACGGCGGCACCGGCCCGCAGGCGTTCATACTCGTCCTTGCAGGCTTGCGGGTAATCCTTCGCTTTCTGGATGTCCTTGACGGTGATCAGGCCGCGTAACTCGAATTTGTCGTTGACCACCAGAACCTTCTCGATGCGATGCTTGTGCAGCAACGCGATGGCTTCGCCCTGCCTGGCGCCTTCACGCACGGTGACCAGCCGCTCCTTGGGCGTCATCACCTTGGTGACGGCCTCGTCCAACTGAGTCTCGAAACGCAGGTCGCGGCTGGTGACGATGCCCACCAGCTCGCCCTTGTCGACCACGGGCACGCCGGAAATGCGCTTGGCACGGGTCAGCGCCATGACCTCGCGGATGCTGATGGTCGGCGGCACCGTGATCGGATCCTTGATGACGCCGCTTTCGTATTTTTTCACGGCTCCGACTTCATAAGCCTGCCGCTCGGGAGGCATATTCTTGTGGATGATGCCGATGCCGCCTTCCTGCGCCATGGAAATCGCTAGGCGCGCCTCGGTGACCGTATCCATGGCGGCGGAAACCAGGGGAATGTTCAGGCTGATCTTGCGCGTGAGCTTGGTTTGCAGCGCCACGTCGCGAGGCAGAATGTTCGAATAAGCAGGAATCAGGAGAACGTCATCAAAGGTAAGGGCTTCTTGATCGATTCGCATGGGTTCTCTCCCGCCGAGTAAAAGTTTTGGATTGTACGTTCGATTCGGCTGGCGTGTAAACCATCTATTGATATACGTTCGAGGCCATTACGCCACGAAGCGCGCGTACAATCCGGGAAAGTGCTTAAGAGATCTTAGTTCAAGAACGGCCCGCCTTCTTCCGTTCATGCTCCAGCAGCAGCTTCTTGCGGATACGGATGGTCTTGGGCGTCACTTCCACCAGTTCGTCGTCGTCGATGAACTCCAGGGCTTGCTCCAGGCTGAGGCGGATGGGCGGGGTCAGGACGATGGCCTCGTCGCTGCCGGAAGCGCGCATGTTGGTCAGCTGCTTGGCCTTGGTCGGATTCACCACCAGATCGTTGTCGCGGGAATGGATGCCGACGATCATGCCTTCGTAAATCTCGGTGCCATGTTCCACGAACAACCGACCCCGCTCTTGCAGGTTGAACAGCCCGAAGGCTACGCCCTTGCCGGCGACATTGGAAATCAACACCCCGTTCAGGCGCTGGCCGATGTCGCCCTTCTTCATCGGGGCATACTTGTCGAACACATGATAGATCAAGCCAGTGCCCGAGGTCGCGGTGAGGAACTCGGTCTGGAAGCCGATCAGGCCGCGGGACGGCATATTGTATTCCAGCCGCACCCGGCCCTTGCCGTCCGGCACCATGTCCAGCAGATCGCCCTTGCGCTCGCCGATTTTTTCCATGATCGAGCCCTGGTGCTCTTCCTCCACCTCGATGGTGACAAATTCATAGGGTTCGCAAAGTTCGCCGTCGATCTCCTTGACGATGACCTCGGGGCGGGACACGCCCAGTTCGTAGCCTTCCCGGCGCATGTTCTCGATGAGGATGGACAGATGCAACTCGCCGCGCCCGGACACCTTGAATTTGTCCGGGTCGGCGGTGTCTTCGACCCGCAAAGCGACGTTGGCCAGCAATTCGCGCTGTAGCCTTTCGCGGATTTGGCGCGAGGTGACGAACTTGCCTTCCCGTCCGGCGAAGGGCGAGTTGTTGACCTGGAAGGTCATGCTCACGGTCGGCTCGTCCACGGTCAAGGGCGGCAGCGCCTCGACGGCGTCCGGTGCGCAAATGGTGTCGGAGATTTCCAGCGCGTCGATGCCGGTGAAAGCGATGATGTCGCCGGCGCTCGCGTCGGGCACTTCCACCCGCTCCAGGCCCTTGAAACCGAACACTTGCAGAAGACGGGCATTGCGCTGCTTGCCGTCGCGGTTCACCACCACGACCGGGGTGTTGGTCTTGACCTTGCCGCGCTGGATGCGGCCGATGCCGATGACGCCGACATAGGAGTTGTAATCCAGTTGGCTGATCTGCATCTGGAAGCCGCCTTCTTCGTTGACCTGTGGCGGATGCACCTTGTCGACGATGGTCTGGAACAGGTAATCCATGTTGCCTTCGCGGATGTCGGGGTTGTCCCCGGCATAGCCGTTCAGCGCGGAGGCGTAGACCACCGGGAAGTCCAGTTGCTCCTCGGTGGCGCCGAGGCGGTCGAACAGGTCGAAGGTCTGGTCCATCACCCAATGGGCGCGCGCGCCGGGGCGATCGATCTTGTTGATGACGACGATGGGGTGCAAGCCCATGGCAAATGCCTTTTGCGTGACGAAGCGGGTTTGCGGCATGGGGCCGTCGACCGCGTCGACCAACAGCAGCACCGAGTCCACCATCGACAGCACGCGCTCCACTTCGCCACCGAAGTCGGCGTGGCCGGGGGTGTCGACGATATTGATGTGATAACCGTTCCAGTCCAACGCGGTGTTCTTCGCCAGGATGGTGATGCCGCGCTCCTTTTCCAGCGCATTGGAGTCCATCACCCGCTCTTCCACCTTTTCATGGGCGGCGAAAGTGCCGGATTGTTGCAGGAGCTTATCGACCAGCGTGGTCTTGCCGTGGTCGACATGGGCGATGATGGCGATGTTTCTGAGCTTTTGAATCATAAAACCTTGGAGTTGGGTCAGTCGGCGCGAGTGGCGCACCGGTGGGAATGAGTCCGTCAAACCCGGCATTAAACCCGCCGCGTGCTACGGTATTGTGTCAATGCGCCAAAGCGGGAAGGAGGAAGGGACCGAACGCGCCGTTAAACGAGGCATTGTACCTTTAACGGGTCTATTTGGCGAATTCGATCAGCTTTGTTCCCAGGGTAGACCATGAAAACGCCAGCCGCTCAAGGTTCCCCGGTGCTGGTTGGCATCCAGCGCCCCTTCGAAGCCTTCCTCGATATTGATCACCTTCAGATAACCCTCGGACGCCAGGGATTTCGCAGCATCCAAAGAGCGCTGACCGCTGCGGCAAAGGAGAAAAACCGGGGTATCGCGCTGAGGGATGCGTTGGCGCACCTGGTCGATGAAATGGGGATTGGGTTTCCAATCCGGCAATTCTTTCCAGGGAATATTGATCGCTCCCTGGGGATGACCCACATAGGCATATTCGATGCGGTCGCGCACATCCAGCAGCACGGCAGAAGAATCGCTTTCCAAGGCGGACCAGGCTTGTTTGGGGTTCACGCTTTTAATGTCAGACACAGTTTTCTTCTCATGAGATGGCCATGGGCAGAACCCTAACGAAAAGTCGACAGGATGACAACCCAAAGCTTGCCCGTCAGTGTGATTCAAAGTGATGCGCCCGTAGAGATGGCGCGATGAGCCGGGTCCTTGGATGCGGTGGATAGAGCCGATCGCAGAATCAGCTCACTCAGCCCTTGTGCAGGTTTACCAAATCATTCTGCATCGCTGCAAAACGATGGGGTAAGGATGCAAAACCCTTGTGCAAGCGTGCAGGATCATTGCGCAAGCTTGCAAAACCCTCGTGCAAGGATGCAAAGCCATTGGGGAAACCTGCCAAATCATTCTGCAGGCTTGCCAAATCGTTTTGCAGCTTTGCCAAATCACTCGGCAGGCTTGCCAAATCGTTTTGCAGGCTTGCCAAATCACTCGGCAGCCCTGCAAAATCATTTTGCAGGCTCGCCAAATTCTTGAACAAGGCCCCTAGGGCGCCCGGCATCCCGGCCAACCTAGCGAGGCGAGACCGATCATCCCTCTTCGCGGTCACAGGGTCGGGTACCCTGTCGAGAACGGGTCAACCCGTTTCGGCGAAACCGCTGGAAAAGCGGCTCCGCCGTTTTGCTCAGGGCTTAAGCTCAGTAATAAACCATCGAAGCCGTACAGGCGAGATCGATGTATTTCGAGGAATTGACGACCCCTTCGAAAGCCTTATTGATGAAAGGCGTGGCCACCGTAGTGAGGATGAGCTGACTCTGGAATTTTACCGGCGTGGACCCCAGTGAAATGGAAGGAATGACCACGGAGGCATGTTTGACGTTCACATCCGGTCTGATTTCCAGGATGACCTCCTTCAGATCTCCGATCAATGTCGGCTCGGTCGTGATATCCGCTTCCTGGAAATCGTAGCTCTTCTTGCCAATTTGCAGGTTCAGCATCGTTTTGGGAGGAAGGATACCGACTTCCGCCTTGCCGCCGATGGTCAGGGCAACGCTGACGTGCTTGCCGGTGCAGTTGTAATAATTCGGCGCCTGAGCGGCGTTCACGGTGGTTTGGAAACCGATGCCGAGTGCGATGGCTCCTAAAATGGAAAGTTTTCTAAAGTTCATGGCTATGCTCCTGTTTTCCAAATGATTCAAAGAATATTGGCCTCGAGAAATTACGCCATATCATCAACCGTGCCTACGGATTCCGCTCGTAAGTGAGCGATCTCCCTGATGAAGGTGAACGTCTCGAAGCTGCCTTCCCTATTCACGATGGGTGGGGTTTCCCATTTCCTCTGAATGCTGCGCGGGAAACGAGCGGCGGCCTGTCCGTCGCTGGATTGCGGCAATACACCGGCCGCAAGACAACGCTGCTCTCGCGCAGGCCGCTATTAAACGAGATAAGCGGTGAAAAATCTGTGACATTTTTCACGAGAATATGGTGAAAAATTACCCTCCA
>JAQTSI010000421.1 GCA_028711365.1 Methylococcaceae bacterium | reverse complement strand
CCGGGCCAAAGTGAATGGCACGGTCGGGCTGCAAACCGGCTACGACAAGCAATATCCGCTTTCCGACCTGGCCGCCGCGGGCATACACCCCAGTTCCCCGGTTGCCGGCAATGAACCGGTGAGCCTGTTGCTGCTGCGCGGCGAAAACTCCGACCAGTACTGGCTGGGCCTGCACAATTTCTATGTCATCACCCGCTACAACCACAGCACCCATTACGCCATGGCGGTACATCATCTGGCGCAGGCGGTGAAACAGCGCTATCTGGGCGGCGTGGCGCAGGGTTATTGAGATGGCCGAGGAAAGAATCTTCATCCCGCTCGACATCGCCGTGCTCACCGTCTCCGACAGCCGCACCGAGCAGAACGATAGTTCCGGCCAATGCCTGGTCGATCGGCTGCGCGAGGCAGGCCACCTTTTGGCGGATAAACGAATCGTGGCGGACGATGTCTACCGCATCCGCGCCGTGGTGTCACAGTGGATCGCCGACCCGCAGGTGCGAGTCGTCATCACCACCGGCGGCACGGGGGTGACAGGACGCGACGGCACCCCCGAGGCGGTCGGCGTGTTGTTCGACAAGACCCTGGATGGCTTCGGCGAAACCTTCCGCGCCATTTCCTATGAGGAAATCGGCACCTCCACCATCCAGTCCCGCGCCATCGCCGGGGTGGCCAACGGCACCTATGTCTTCTGTCTGCCGGGTTCTACCGGGGCCTGCCGCACCGGCTGGGACCGGCTGATCCAACCCCAGTTGGACTACCGCACCCGCCCCTGCAACCTGGCCGAGCTGATGCCGCGGCTGCTGGAAAAATGAGCCTTTCAGCGTTTGATATGCTCGATGCTGGAATGGTCCACCAGGTTCCATTCCCCATCGTTGCGGTATAGCCTTTTGCCCAAGCGGGGATAGTCGGTCACATCCTGGTCCAGCCGCTGGGCGATGATGAGACAAACCAGCGGTTCGTCGCCGTCGTTGATCAGTTCATGGGCGACGTCGTTGATGGGGGAACCGATGAAATCCCCCGCGCCGATGGGATGACGCTCGTCGCCGATGACCGCCGTACCATGTCCCGACAGCACATAGGTGCACTCTTCTTCATAATGATGGAAATGGAATTCGGTCGACCGATAACCGGGTTCCACCGTGATCAAATGCACACCCAAGCTCTCCAGGCCGACCACATCCCCCAGCGATTTGTCCATGCGCACGGCGGAAGGATTGAGGAAATGGATCTTTTTGACGCCTTCCATCGCGGCAATGTCTTCGGCTGATAAATACATGTCTGTCCTATTTCTTACTCAATAACGCGGCCAGGTCGGCGAAGGGCTTGTGGCCGCCGCCGGCTGCCTGGCGATTTCCCATGGCTGCCCCGGACGTGGTTCCTGAGTTCAGATATTTCCTATGCTCTTCGTCGTGGCAATAGAGGCACAGCAATTCCCAGTTGCCGCCGTCCGTGGGATTGTCATCGTGGTTGTGGTTCTTGTGATGGACGGTGAGTTCGCGCAGATTCTTGAGGCTGAACTCGCGGGCGCAACGCCCACAGATCCAGGGGAAGAGCTTGAGCGCCTGTTCCCGATAGCCCCGCTCCCGTTCCTCCTGGGCACGCCTGGCTTCGACGACGATGCGGTCGAGTTTATTCAGGTCCGGTGAATTCTTTTTGGTCGGCATTGCATACCTCCGCTTGCAGGTTCTTAAGCGGAAAATCATCTCAAATCCGCGGGTTGAAATATAGTAGAAAGGCTTGTTTCAGAGCCAGCCAAACGCCAGGTTTTTGCGCAGGGAAAGATGGGCTTGTGTTTTACGCATCGCCTCGCTGTCGCCTTGTCTGAACAAAAGCCCCATCGCCGTGCCGCTATGAGCGACCTGGATGCCCAGCGCGCCGTAGCGCCTGCCGATGGCTTCGATTTCCTCGAGATGAGGTTTGTTCAAGAATCGCTGATTGATGCGCGCGCTGGCCGTGGCGACATGGCCGATCGCCTCGGCATCGCCATCCAGTATCCCTTGGCGGAGCCTGTCGATCAAATACCGAAACTCGCCGATCTCCTGCCAGTCATAGACCGGTGGCGGATAGGCGAGAGTATCGACCCCATCCCCGTTGGCTTCATCCCGGATGCTCAAGATTTCCATCGCGGGCAAGCGGGTGTGAAACCGTTCGACGACGATGCCCTGACGCTGGGCAAAGAGAACCGCGGCATCCTCGAACATCAGGGCGTCCGACGCGCTCTCGGTGCTCACCGCCAATCGGGCGATGATTTCAGGGGTAAGCACGCGGCCGAAAGCGTCGGCAATGGCCCGGATGACGGCGATGACATCGGCGGTTGAAGAACCCAGGCCCTGACGGCAAGGGATGTTGCTATCGATAGTCAGCAAGCCGCCCATGTCGGGAAACCCCAGCAAGGCCAATGCGCCAAGGGCGGCTTGCCTGGCTTTGTGCAAGCCCTTCGGTCTGACCTCGAGCATGGGTTCGGCTTGCGGAATGAAACAGGCAATCGAACGATACTTGATGCAGGGCAGCGTGAGCAAAACCCGTTGCAAACCACCCTCTAACTCCACGACGCCTTGCAGGATCTCCCCATGATGCCCCTGCGACAAGCCATAGCCCGGCGCGAAAACCAGCGCCGAATTCGATCGCACCCTCTTGGCCCTTACCCCACCCATCCTAGCAAAAGCCGGCAAGCCCCTCCGGAAGCGCCTCGAGCGCCAGACTCAAGCGCTGCCAATCTTCGCCCTTGCCGGGCAGGCCGAAGCGTAAGCCGCAGGGCTCGGAGAACCCTCGCACCAGGATTCGGTGAGCGAGCAAATGCTCATAAACAGCCTGCGCCTGATCGGTTTTCGTCCACTGGAAAAGGGGAGTGCCGCCGGTCGGCGGCAAGCCGCTTTGCCGCAGCAAATCAGCCAGATCCTCGCTCGCCTGCGCCAGTTGCAAGCGGGCGGTATCCTGCCAGGCGGAATCGATCAAAGCCAACCGTCCGACCCAACGCGAAGGCCCCGCGAGGGTCCAAGGCCCCGCCAGTTCGCGCAGGGCATCGAGCACCCCAATCTCGGCGGCGACGAAGCCCAGCCGGGCTCCCGGACAGCCGAAAAACTTGCCGAACGAGCGCAACACGATCAAGCCTTC